>CAZEWR010000011.1:0-125194 GCA_964516175.1 uncultured Fimbriimonas sp.
AAGCGGCTACGCGCGGAGGCCGCCGAGGTGCCGCACACCGTCCATCTGATCGAGTTGCCGAAGAACCTTGGCTACGGGATGGGCGCGAACGTCGGCCTCGACTTTCTCCGGAAGAAGGGCTTCGATCTCTACGGCGTCACGAACGACGACGTGGTGCCCGCGCCGGACTGCCTGCCCCAGCTTGCCGCCGCCGCCCAGGCGATCTTCGCGGCGGGCCACGAGGTCGGCATGATCGGCCCGGTGAGCAACGCGGTGAGCGGCCTCCAGCAGGTCGAGATCGGCAAATACGTGAACCTGCACGAGCTTCACGACCGGGCGCTCGCCTGGGGCGCGGAGCGGCACTCGCACGTCGACGCCGCCGTCCAGGTGCGCGGCCTGTTCTACCTGATGTCGGCAGCGTGCCTCGACGTGGTGGGTGGCTTCGACCCGATCTTCGGCCTCGGCAACTTCGAGGACGACGACCTCAACCTGCGAGCCCGTTTGAGCGGCTTCCCCCTCTGGACCGCCCCCGGCGCCTACCTCCACCATAACGGCTCGTCGTCGTTCAAGCGGCTGGAGCTGGACCACGAGGACGGCATGATCCGCAATCTCGCGCTGTTCCTCGACAAATGGGAGGCCGAGGACATGGCCGAGGCGATGTCGAAAGCCGATCTCCCCGAGGGGTTGGAGCCGCGCGTCTCGTTCGATGCCCAGCCGCCGCGCTCTGCCCACTTCATCACGATCAACGGCGCCCCGGTCGACCTCGTCCACCAGGCGAGCGAGTTCGACCTTGCGAACTGGATCGTGACCATCCTGCGCGACAAGCCCCGCGCGTCGCGGGTGGCGGTGCTCGACGCCCTCGGCGGGATCGGATAGAACCCGAACGCCATCCCGAACCGGAAGGCTCTCCCTCGGCTCCGTCCGAGGGAGAGCCTTCCGGTTCGATCGGCCACGGGGTCGTCCTCGGTCGGGAACCCTAGTCGCCCGCCCGAACGTAAGGAAGTCCGTCCCCCCAGCTTCCCCTTTTGCAGGGTAGCTTTCCCGTCTCGGGCTTCCTATGAGCATCAATCTGCCGGTCAGCGACAGCGCGCCTCTCGCTTCCACGAGCCACGGCTTCGAGCACGTGGATCTGGAGCTCGTCAAGCCCGAAGAGGCGGCCCTCGCTCTCGCGCCGGGCGACTTCGCGGTCAAGCACAAGGTATTGCCGCTCGCGCTCGACGGTGAGACGCTCATCGTCGCCATCGGCTCGCCCGACTCGCTCCAGGCGGCGGACGACCTCGGCATCCTGACCGGACGGCCCGTCTTGCCGAAGCTCGCCGATCCGAACCTTATCAAGGACAAGATCGACGAGTACTTCCTCCAGAAGCTCCTGCAGGGGCTCGCGGGCGAGGACGACTCGACGACCATCGAGGAGATCAGCGACCTTTCCGACATCACCCGGATGGCCGACGACTCGCAGGTCGTCGGCATGGTGAACGCGATCTTCGCCCAAGCGGTGCGCGACCGCGCCTCGGACATCCACATCGAGCCCTACGAGCGTGAGGTCAAGGTGCGGTACCGCATCGACGGCATGCTCCACGAGATGATGCGGCCGCCGCGCCGCCTCCACAATGCGATCGTCTCGCGCCTGAAGATCCTGGGCGAGATGAACATCGCGGAGCGGCGCCTTCCCCAGGACGGTCGCATCAAGCTCAACCTCGGCGGACGTTCCATCGACGTGCGCGTCTCCATCGTTCCCACCGGCTTCGGTGAGCGCGCGGTCATGCGTATCCTCGACAAGTCGACCGCGATGCTCTCGCTGGAGGAGCTAGGATTCGGCTCGGACGTGCTGGAGCGCTACCGTAAGCTCATCACGATCCCGTACGGCATCATCCTCGCCACCGGCCCCACCGGCGCGGGTAAGTCGACCACCCTTTACGCCTCGCTCCAGGAGATCTACTCGCCCCACACGAACATCCTCACCATCGAAGACCCGGTCGAGTACCAGGTGCCGGGCATCTCACAGATCCAGGTGCGGGCGAACATCGGCCTCACCTTCGCGAACGGCCTGCGCTCGTTCCTACGGCAGGACCCCGACATCATCATGGTCGGCGAGATTCGCGACCACGAGACGGGCGAGATCGCGATCCACGCGGCCCTCACCGGCCACGTCGTGTTCTCGACGCTCCACACGAACGACGCGGCGGGCGCGGTCACGCGACTCGTCGACATGGGCCTGGAACCGTTCCTCGTCGCCTCGTCGCTCAGCGGCGTCGTCGCCCAGCGTCTCGTCCGCCGCGTCTGCTCGAACTGCACGGAGCCTCACCGCTACGAGCCGGAGGCACTGCGCGCGATCGGCATCTCGCCCGACGAGATCGGTGATTTTCGGAAGGGCCGGGGCTGCGAGCGCTGCAGTGGCACGGGCTATCGGGGCCGCGTCGGTCTCTACGAGCTTTTCCTCGTGGACGAGACGATCCGCCGCATGACGGTCGACCGCGCCCCCAGCAGCGCGATGAAGGATCACGCGGTCGCGAACCAGGGCATGCGGACCCTTATCGGCGACGGGCGTATCGCCGTGCTTGCGGGTAAAACGACTCCCGCCGAAGTCATGCGCGTCAGCCAGCGCGAAGACATCTGATCGCTTTCGATTTCGGGTTTTCAGATCGAGAATCCGCGATCCAGTTCGAAAATCTCCCATGACCTACGCCTACACCGCCCTCGAAGCCTCGGGCAAGCGCAAGACCGGATTCGTCGACGCGGCGAACCGGGACGCTGCCATCGCCGCCGTCGCGGCCGAGGGACGCTACGTGCTGGAGATCGCCGAACAGGCGGCCAGTCGACAAGGCCCCTCCTCGCAAGGGGAGGCGAAGCGGCGTGGGAAGGTAAGTCGAAGCGACATAGCCCTCTTCACCCGGCGCATGGCCGACCTCGCCGCCGCCGGGCTTCCGCTCGACCGCGTGCTGAGCGTCGTGGCGGAGCAGTCGGAGAGCGGAACCCTCTCCGACGTGGCCGAGGAGGCCCTGCGGGAGGTCCAGAGCGGCACGCCGGTCAGCGAGGCCCTCGCCAAGCACCCGAAGCTGTTCAACGAGGTGTTCACCCAGACCCTGCGCGCGGGCGAGGCCTCGGGCCAGTTCGCGGAGGTCTCGGGCCAGCTCGCGGAGTTCCAGGAGAAGGAGGTCCAGCGTAGAAGCCAGATCACCTCGTCGCTGGTCTATCCGGCGATCCTGTTCGCGACCGCGGTGTTCGTCATCGTCTTCCTCCTGACCTTCGTCGTGCCGCGCATGACGCCGATGTTCAAGGCGATGGAAAAGGGCGGCAGCCTGCCCGCGATGACGAAGATCCTGCTGGCAGTGACGGGCTTCCTCACCGCGAACGGCCTCGTTATCCTGGGCGTCACCGCCGCCCTCATCGTGGGCTATCGCTTGTGGGTCGCCACGGAGCCCGGGGCTCTCGCGCGGGACCAGGCGTTCCTGCACGCGCCGATCCTGGGACCGGTGGTCCGCAAGGCGACCGTCTCGCGGTTCTCGCGGGTGCTCGGCACCCTCGTCTACGGCGGCGTTCCCATCCTCCAGGCCTTGGAGATCGCGGGCATGGCGGCGGGCAACCGTGTGTTTCGGCGTAGCGCGGTCCAGGTCGAGAGCGACGTGCGCGAAGGACGGCCCATCGCGGATGCGATGCGCGACGCGGGCGCCTTCCCCCCTGTCCTTACCCACATGGTGGCGGTCGGCGAGGAGACGGGCGACCTGCCCAAGATGCTGAACCGCGTGTCGGACTCTCTCGACTTCGAGGTGGACAACGGGATGCGCCGCCTCACCGCGATGGTCGAGCCGCTGATCGTTCTCACGATGGGCACCTTCGTGGGCTTCGTCGTGATCGCCGTCCTGCTGCCCATCTTCTCCGGCAGCGACACGGTGAAGTAGGCGGCCCGCCGCGGCTTAGAAGGGTGGCTCCGAATTCGCGGCCTAGGGCTTTATGCCCAGGCCGCTTGCGCCACACTCTCTACAATCGACTCGCCAGCCTCCCCGATTCGTGCGGGAATTTTCCCGCCCCGCTTCCGCGTACCCCTTGCTAAGACCATGAACCTCCGAACCGTCTCGCGACCTCGCCGCTTCCGCGCCTTCACGCTCATCGAGCTGATGGTCGTCGTACTCATCCTCGCTGTGCTCGCAGCCCTCGTCGTGCCGAAGATCGTCGGCGCGGGCGACAAGGCGAAGTACGACTCGGCTAAGAGCGAGATCTCGACGTACAAGGGATTGCTCGACCGGTTCCACCTCGATTGCGGTCGCTACCCGACGTCGGAGGAAGGCCTTGCCGCGCTGCACGCCGCACCGAGCGGACTCGAGGGCAAGTGGGCCGGACCGTACACGGACAAGACCCTGTTCAACGACCCGTGGGGCAACCCGTACGTCTACGAGGCCAACGGCACGAGCGACTACACGATCATCACCTACGCTCAGGACGGCCAGGAAGGCGGCGACGGTTATAACAAGGACCTGAGCAACCTCGACGAGTAGGGAGATCCCGACGATGCGCCGCCGTGCCTTTACCCTCGTGGAGATCACGATCGTCTGCGCCATCCTTGCGATGATGGCGGCGCTCGTCATGCCGAACCTCGTCGCTATGAAGGCGAATCGAGAGCGCAAGGAGACCTACAACGCCATCCTTCGGCTCGCCCAAAAGGGACGGGAGTCGGCGATCCAGGAAGGGAAGACCTACGCTCTTGTCCTGACCGACAGCGGCAACACCGTCGCCCTCCAGCGGGACCAGGATCAGCAGACGACCACAGCCGACCCGCGCCAGATTCCGAAGGACGACACGACGGCGGAACGCGAGGAGGTGGCCCGCGTGTCGCTCCCGAATGGGGTCACCCTCGGCGAGATGTCGCTCGACGGAAAGCAGTCGAGCGCCTCGGACTTCACCCTCCACTTCTACGCCGACGGCAAGAGCGAGGGCGGCGGGTTCGAACTGGTCGATCAGGGCTCCAAGCGGACGTTGATGGTGACCAATCGGGGCCTCGCCTCCTTGCAAGACGGCGATCTGCCCCAGACGGGGGACACCAGTTGGGAGGCCGGACAGTATGAGCAGCGGACGACGGGCTGACGAAGGCGGAGGGGCAAAGTCGGAGGGCGGAAAGTTTTTCCCCGTCCGCCCTCGCCTCTCCGCTCTCCGTTTCCAAAAGGGCTTTACGCTTCTCGAGGCGCTCGCGGCGGTGGCGATTCTCGGGATCGGGATCGTGGCGACGACGGCATCGTTCGGCAACCTGATTCGTAACGAGGACCGGTCGCGGATGACGGAGAAGATGCAGGGGTTGGCGGAGGCGAAGCTCGCGGAACTTCAGGCTCTCGGCACCGCGACGACCTCGACGGACGGCAACTTCACCGATGACGGCGAGCCCGATTACACCTGGAGCTTGGAATCGGGAACCAGTGGGATCACCAACCTCGATTCGGCGACGATCACCGTCACCCACACGAACGGAGGCGAGACGGCCAAGGTGTACACCCTGATCTACGTGCCGCCCACCACCTCGACGACGGCGGGGGGGACGGCCGCCCCGTGACGAGAAGGCGCGGCATCACCCTGGTCGAGTTGCTGCTCGCCCTCACCATCGCTTCCCTCGTGATGATGGCGGCGGGTAACGCCTACGTGTTCGGTGCGCGCACCCAGCAGGAACTGGGTGCGGGCCGCGACGCGGTCGCCAAGCGGGTGGTCTTCGAAGCGTCCCTGCGAGACCTGTTCGAGCACGCCTATCTCGACGCGGACGCGAACAACCTGAACACCTACTTTATCTCTGGCGACGCGCTCGCCAGCAAGTCGGTCGGCGGAAGCTCGTCCAACTCGAGTTCGTCCGGCTCCGGTTCGGGAGGCGACCAAAGCTCCCTCTGCTTCACCACGATCGGGCGCCGACTGCCGACCACGCTGCTTTCCAGCACGGACGACTTCGAGACGAACAACGAGAAGTACGGCCCCATCGGCGGGGTCACGGAAATCCAGCTCGGCGCTTCGCCGGTCGGAACCCCGACCGGCGAGACGGAGCAGGGCGGGCTCTATCTGCGCGAGCAGTCGCCTTCCGATACCGATCCGACCCAGGGCGGCGAGGAGTCGAAGCTCTCGCCCGACGTCGATACGATCTCGTTCGAGTATTACGATGGCACCCAGTGGCTCACCACCTGGGACACCACGACGATGACCACCCGGCGGCTTCCGTCGGCGGTCCGCGTCACCTATCGGCTTAAGGGAGACGACGTGGACAAGACGCTGATCCTCGCCGTTCCGGCGAGCGACGTGACTCCCGACAACCCCATCCAGGACACCAGCGCATGAGACCCCCGGTTCGTAGACGAAGAGAGCGGGGCGTGGTCCTGGTGATCGCGCTGGCGATGCTCGTCGGGCTCGTGGCGCTCGTGGCCTCGGTCGTGGCGTCCCAGCAGCTCGCTCTGCGAGCGGAGGAGAATCGGATCAACGCGCGTCGGGCGCGCGTAGCGGCGTCCTCCGGCGTCCAGCGGGCGATCGCTGCCCTAGCGGATACGATCCAGGACGCGAGCGGGGCCACGACGAGCAGCACGGTCTCGAGTACGGTGCAGGGGCAAGCTCAGATGCAGACCGACGAGTGGTACACCCTTGGCGACAAGGGCGCCGAGTGGTTCACCGTCGGCACCGGCCGGTTCCGGATGGAGATCGTGGACGCGGGAAGCCTTGCCAATCTGAACACCGCGACCGAGCAGCAACTCAATACGATGCCCCTCACGACTCAGCAGGTCGCGTCGATCCTCGACTGGCGCGAAACCGGCACGGCGGCGCGGACGGAAGGGGCGAAGGACGATTACTACAACGGGCTCACCAAGCCGTACAACGCGAAGCTCCGGGCCTTCGACAGCGTGGATGAGCTGCTCGACGTGCGCTACTTCACTCCCAGCGACCTGTATCAGATCACAGAGAATTCGACCAGTGCGGTCGCCCTCCCCACTCTCGCGGACGGACGGCAGGCCGTGCTCGCTGACCTGCTGACCGTCGACAGCAACGCCCAACAGCTCCAGCCCAACGGCCAAGCCATGATCGGCGTGGGCCAGGGCGCGAACAACGTCCAGCAACGGCTTCAGCAGTATTTCGGGGCCGACGCCCAGCGGATCGCCCAGAACGTGCCCTACAACAGTCTGGGCGACGTGTTCGCCCGGACGAACTCGAACAACTACGGCAACGTTCTCGATTACCTCACGACGAGCACGGCCCCGCGCATCGCGGGCAAGATCAACCTGAACACCGCGTCGGAAGCCGTCCTGATGACGCTCCCCAACATGACGCAGGACCTCGCGCAGGGGATCGTGAACTACCAGTCGACCGGCTTTACGAAGCTCAGCGACCTTCTCCAGGTGTCGGGTTTTAGCGATGCGAACAACCTTCGTCAGTTCGCGGGATACTTTACCGTGCGTTCTTCCGTATTCCTCGTCCGTGTCGTCGGCGAGGCGAACGGCTCCACCATCGCCCTAGAGGCGGTCGTGGACACCTCGTCCGGCACGCCTCGAGTCATCAAGATGCACGACCAGCCCTACTCCGACATGCCCGCCCGCTGGGGCTGGAGCGCCGACGTCACGAACGAGACCACGCTGGTGGAAGCCTCTTGAGCCGGACCCACGGTCCGGTTGGACTGGCCATCGAGTGGTCGCCGCGCGGCGTCGTCGCCTACGACGCGACCAGCCGGAAGACCACGACCGCCGTCGATCTGCCCAGCCTCGACCTGGGCAGCCGCGACGCGGTGCTGGCCCTCTCCCGGCGCGGCGTGTTCGTCCGGACGGCCCGCGTCCCTGATGCGGCGGCAGGAGACGTGCGCATGATCCTGATGATGCAGGTCGGGGAGCTGTTCCCCCTGCCGCCCATCGATCTTGCCTGGGATTTCGCCCTGACGGACGACGTCACCTCTGAAGGGCGGCTCGCGGTCGTCGCGGCGGTGCCCTGCACGGATCTACGACGGGCGCTCGATGCGGCCTCGGCGGCGGGCCTACGGGTGCAGGCGGCGGTGCCCCTCGCCGTCGGCGCGACCCTGCTGGCGCAGGAGATGGGCCTCGCAGAGGCGGTGGTGGTCGAATCCGCCCAAGACGGCCCGGCGGTAGACGTGGTTTCCGGCGGCGCCTTGCGCGCCACCCGCGCCGCCCCGCCGACGACGCCCCTGGAACTGGAGGTCACGCGCGCCCTCGGCCTTGCCGGCATGGATCAGGCTCCGGTGGTCGCGGCGGGCGGGGCCGATATCCCCAGCGCGGCGCACCGCTCCGACCGTACCGCCCTCATGGCTCTCGCGGACTCGCCCATCGAACGGCTGAATCTCCTCTTGGAGCTTCCGGAGGCGGTGGCGGCGCGCACGGCGTCGGCGGGTCGGCGGCGGGTAAGGCTGGCCTCCCTCGTCCTCGTCTTCGGGGTCGTGGCGGCCCTTATCTCCGCCTCCGGCTGGTACGACGCGGTTCAGAACGCGAAGTCGGCGGAGGCGAGCTCCAGTCGACGCATCACCGCCCTTCGCAATGCGGGCAAGAAGACGATTACGGAGCGCGACCGGGTAGTGGCGATGCGGGACGCGCTGAAGGGCGCCTTCGCGCCCGCCCAGAAACCCTCGGAGATCTTCGCGGTGGTGACCGCGTCCGTCCCTCCGGGCGCTTGGCTCAAGGGCGTCACCTTCGAGCGTGGACGCCCCCTCTCGATTCGAGGCACCGCCAAGACCACGAACGCCGTCGCTACGTTCCTGAAGAACCTGAATGAGGGCGTGGAAGGACGCTTCAAGGGGCGCTTCCGCGACGTCGCCTCGACGAACGTGAACAACGCTCAGGAGAACAAGGTGCCGGTGACCGAGTTCGTGGTGACGGCGTTCCCGGTGGGCAACCTGCCCTTCCTCTCCCGCTCCAAGACGGGAAGGTAGCCTGCGGCGCCCACCCCTTCCTCCCACGCGGCGCCGCTCTTCATACGACGGCGCCTCCGATCCCGGTACCCTCGCACGAATCAAGAAGTGCCGTGCGAGTCCCTGGGCACGTTCCCGGCGGGAACCCCACGCGGGGAAAACCGCGTAACGCCTTGAGAAAATCCCCATGATGCGCGCCTCGGCCGACCCAAAGGCCACCTCGAACACGATCCTCGTCCTCGCCTGCGTCCTGCTGGCGGGATCGGTGGCAGGCTTGGTCCTGAAGAAGCCCGACGCGAAGGCGGCGGTCGCCAAGGAGAAGCGCGACGCGGTTTCCGAGCTCCTGAAGGCGGAGACGGCGAAATCGGAGACCGACGCCGCCCAGCGCACCGTCGACGCTCAGACGTGGGCGGGCGATCCCGCCGCCATCACCGGCGATATCGTCAACCTCACCGCCACGCTGGCGAAGCGGCGGGGGGTTCAGTGGGTTCGGCTCCAGCCGCCCTCCAGGGCCACGACCGGCGGACCTTTGGAGGAGTACACCTACCTGCTCGTCGTCCAGGGCGCTTTCCCCAAGGTCGCCGCCCTGGAGCGCGACCTTGAGGTACCGGCGAATCGGCTCGCCGTCAACTCGTTCCAGGTGGCATCCTCGGGGTCGGACACCAACGACGTCTCGGCCAGCATCGGGATCGTCGCCCATCGCGTTCCGCCCCAGACCAACGTCGTAGATAAGGACAAGAAGAATGCGAAAGGCCCCTAGCGCCCCTCAGAAGACGAACCCCAAGGTCCTTGTGGGCGGCGTCGTCGTGCTCCTCGGTCTGCTCTACTTCGGATTGGGCGGCGACAGCGGCCCCGCGACCACCGGAACGAGCGCCAAGGTTCGGAAGAAGACGACGTCGGCCAAGGCCGACGGGCTGTACACGAAGGAGGACGAGGACGCGAGATTCCCGCCGCTTTCCCTCGCGGTGGTCGATTCGTTCAACCCGCTCGTGAAGAAGGCGAAACCCGCCGCGATCACGACTCCGGTCGCTCCGACGGGCGGCCCGACGGGCATCGACGCGTCGCTCACCGGCGGTGAGGGAACTTGGTACTACACCGGCTGGGTGGAGCTCGACGGACGGCGACAGGCCCTCTTGGAGAACCCCACCACGGGCGAGACGGACTACGTGACCTCCGGCGAAAGCTGGAAGCGGACGCGCGTCACGACCGTCGACGTGTCGACGGTCGTGCTCGTCGGCCCCGACGGTAAAAGTCACCGGGTGCCCATCCTCGACTACGGCGAGTTCCCCGGAAAGACGCCCGCCGCAGGCGGCAAGGCGGGCGGCCAGCCCCTGAACGTTCCGTCCGGAGCGATCGCCGGAGCCATCGGGAACGCTCCCAACCCGACACTCAACGTCCGGCCCGTCGCGGGCACGGCGACCATGACGCTCCCCAACGGCACGACGGTCCAAGTTCCCCTGGACGCGTCGGCCGCGACGACCGCCGCCGACGCCAACAACGGCCGGAACGGACGGCGCAACCGACGCAATCGCAATAACGGCTCGAACGGCAACTTCGGCAACCCTGGAAACCTCAACAATGTCCCCTAACCGCACTTCCATCCCCCGGATCTCGGGCTCCAAGACGCTTCGCGCCGTCGCCCTCGCGGTGGCCGTGTCGGTTTCGCCCCTCGCCGCGCCGCAGTTTATCGGCAGCGAGGTCAGCAAGCCCTGGACCGCCTCGCCGTTCAAGCTCAATCCGAAGACGCGGGTCAAGCTGGACCTTCGAAGCGCGAGCATCGACGGCGTGATCGCCTGGTTCCAGAACACGACGGGTATCACCATCGTGAAGGATCCGTCGCTCGTCGGGCCGTTCCCCCTGACGAGCGCCAAGGCGGTGCCTCTCACCGACGCGTTCCAGATCTTCTCGACCGCGCTCGGCCTGAAGGGCTACGACCTTCGAAAGCAGGAGAACCTCCTGGTGATCCGCAAGAAAGACCAGGGCGGAGGAGGCGGAGGGGGGGCGATCGGCTTCCCGGGCGGCAACAACGGCAACAACAACGACTTCGGCGCCGACAACCAGACGGTGCTCCAGGTCTACCCGGTGACCTACGCCAACGCGAGCCAAGTGGCGCGGATCGTGAACTCGGTGTTCGCAAACTCCGGCAGCCAAAACTTCGGCGGCTTCCGCTTCGGCTCGAACCAGGCGGGCGCGGTCGACGTCGAAGCGGCTCTCCAAGGACGCGGCGGCTTCGGCGGCGGCCAGCAGCGTGGCGGCTTTGGGCAACAAGGCGGTAATCAGCAGCGCGGCGGCTTCCCGGGTGGGTTCAACCGGGGTGGCCAGCAGGCGAGCCTCGTCCAGGCCGACTACGACGACTATTCCAACCAGGTGATCGTCAACGCGCCCCAGCGCTTCCAGTCGCAGGTGCGGGACCTGATCAAGCAACTCGACAAACTGACCGACGACCCCACCACGACCAAGATCTACCACCTCCAGTACGCGAACGCGACGGAGGCGGTGACGACGATCCAACAGGTTCTCAGCGCCAACGTGCCGCGCGGCAAGGGCGGCGCGACGACGGCTCAGACCTCAGGGCCCGGCGGCTTCCTCAGCGCCTTACGCGGCCAGACGGCGGGCTCCGGCACCGCCACCGCGGACATCCGGTCGAACAACGTCGTGGTGACCGCCACGCCGGAGAACATCAAGATCGTGGACAAGATCGTCCAGGAACTCGACCAGAATATCCCGGTCGAGAGCACCACCTTCGTGTTCCCCCTGAACAACGCCAAGGCCGACGAGGTCGCGACCCTGCTCCAGAGCGCGTTCGGTACCCGGACGGGCGTGAACGGGGGCCGAACGGGTGGCACGACCACCGCCGGGCGAACGAGCACGACCTCGAACTCCAACAACAACAACCGCAACAACGGCGGCGGCCAGCGGCTTGGTGCGCAGGTCCAGGGCAACGACCTCGCCCTCGCGATGGCCCCTGGCAGCGCCGACGAGCTGGAGACCAGCGTCGGCGTGACCCAAGGCTTCGGCCAGAACTTCCTTAACCAGGGCCGTGGAGGCACGAACGGAGCCCAGACCCGCACCGTCGGTACCAACTCCGCCGGTCAGGTCGTGAATACCCGCGACCTCTCCAACCAGGTCACCGCCATCGCGGACACGAACACGAACTCCCTGATCGTGGTCACCTCGCCCGAGAACGCGGCGATCATCAAGGCGATCCTCGACCAGCTCGACAAGATTCCCGAGCAGGTCCTCATCGAGACGATCATCGTCGAGGCGACCCTGACCGCCAGCGACAAACTGGGCGTCGAGTGGAGCTACACCGGCGGCGGCAACAACCGCAGCAACGTGGTCACCGACTACAACAACGTCGGCGCGACCGCCTCCACCACGAACGACAATCAAGGCTTCCGCTACACTCTTACCGGCACGAACTACAGCGTGTTCGTGAACGCGCTCAAGTCCGACTCGAAGTTCCAGGTGCTCTCGACGCCGAAGATCTTCACCTCGAACGGCGTGGAGGCGGAGATCAACATCTCGCAGTCGCTACCCTACATCACGTCCTCCATCCAGAACGTGAACGGCACCTTCACGAACAACTACCAGTTCACCGACGTGGGTATCGTCCTTACGGTAACCCCGCGCATCACGAGCAACGGCATGGTGGCCATGGACGTGCAACAGACGGCGAACGACCTTCAAGGCTACACGTCGTTCAACGCGCCGATCATCAACCAGCGCATCGCGAACACGCGGGTGTCGGTCAAGGACGGCGAGACGATCATCCTGGGCGGCATCATCCGCAACGCGGTCACCACCGACGTGCGCCGGATTCCCGTCCTGGGGGATATTCCCTTGCTGGGCCAGCTGTTCCGCTCCAACGTCAAGACCAAGGAGCGGACGGAACTCTTGGTGTTCCTCACCCCACACGTCGTGCGCGACTCGGACGAGGCGCGTCGCCTTCGTGAGGAAGAAGAGCGGAAAATCAGCCCCGAAACGAACAAGGCTTTCAACGACTACCTTAGAAAGGGTAATAACGAGAAGAACAAGACGCCGGAGCGGACGGTCCCGCCCGTGACGACGCCCCCGGCGGGCGGCGGAACGGGCACAGGCACCCCGCCCCCCGCCGGCGGAGGCAATCCTCGATGATCAAGAAGATTCTTTCCCTCGCGGCGGTCGCCGTCCTTTCCGGAACCGCCTTCGGTCAAGGTATGCGCGGCGGCGCCGGCATGATGCGCATGATGCAGGGGACCACCGCCCAGTCCCTGATGCTGCTTCGGCGTGAGGACGTGCAGAGCGAGATCAAGATGACCGACGACCAGAAGGGCAAGCTCGACTCCCTTCAGTCGGGCGCCCAAGACAAGTTCCGGGCGGCATTCGCGAACATGCGCCAGAACGCCGGCGGCGGGGGAGACCCTGAGGCGATGATGAAAGCGGCGCAGACCACGATGGCGGCCCTCTTCGAGGACCTCTCGAAGGACGCCCTCGCCATCCTCGAGCCGGATCAGAAGAAGCGGCTCAAGGAACTCGTCGTTCAGGCCCAGGGGACGCTCGCCGTGCTCCAGCCCGACGTCGACAAGGAGATTGGCGGTCTGACCCCCGGTCAGAAAGCCCAGATCGACGATCTTCAGCGGCGTCAGGACGAAGCGAACCGCAACCTGATCGAACAGGTCCAGGGCGGTGAGATCGATCGCGAGGACATGGGCAACAAGATGGAGGCGAACCGCAAGATCATGGATCAGGCGGTCGGAAAGCTCCTGACGGAGCCCCAGCGCGCGAAGCTCAAGGAGATGAGCGGCAAGGCGTTCGAGTTCAAAGACCCCAAGCCTGGCACGCCCGGAGCCTGGGGCCGCCCTGGCGGCGGCGGACGCTAAAGGCGTATCAAGAAGAAGGCTGGTGGGCGCTCCCGAGGGCCCACCAGCCTTCTTCGCGTACCGACCGCCGTTCTAGGAACGGCCTTAGTTCCGGATCGGTGTCAACGGAGGATAGCTCTTACCCGACTTCTTCGCGAGATCCTCGATCCGATTGACGCGGTTCTTGTCCGAAGGGTGGTCGCTCAGGAACTCCGGCTGCTTGCCGCCAAGCGAACCGAGCATCCGGAACACATCGGCCATGCCTTCGGGATTGTAACCCGCCTTGGTCATCATGTCGAAGCCTCGGACGTCCGCGTCGTTCTCGTCGCCCCGGCTGAACTGCATGGTGTACATCGAGTTCACCAAGCCGACGCCCTGAGCGACGTTGTTGTTGGCCCCGAGGGCGATCATGCCGATCATCAGGAGACCGTTGCGCTTCTGCTGCTCTGCGGAACGGCGGGCCCAGTGCTCGCGGCGGACATGGGTCAACTCGTGGGCGAGAACGCCAGCCAGCTCGTCCTCGGTCTTCAGGCGATCGTAGAGGCCGGTGTAGAAGAAGACCGCGCCGCCGGGAAGGGCGAAAGCGTTCACCTCCTTGCTGTCGATCATGTCGAAGGAGTACTCCCACGGCTCGTCGGCCTCGATCGTGCTTAGAAGCCGCTGGGCAACACGCCGGAGGGTGCGAACGCGCGGATCGTTGTCGGGGAGAACGTGGCCTTGCTTCCGAAGGTCCTGCGCCGCCTGGCGTCCCAGCTTGATCTGCGACTGGGCGCTCGGCTTCTTGCCGATACCGAAAAGCTGGGCGGGAGCGATCGCGGGAACGGTCAGGACCATCGCCACAAGGGCAGGCAACAGGAACGCACGTCTCATACCCTTTATAGACGCGCGAAACGTCGTTTGGTGCCGGGAGCGGGACTCGAACCCGCACGACCTCTCGATCAGCGGTGTTTGAGACCGCCGCGTCTACCATTCCGCCATCCCGGCAGGCGCTAAGAAGATCATACTAGATCAGCGCATGAAGGTTTTGGTGGCGGACAAATTCGAGGAGAGCGGCCTTCGCGGGCTGAGGGAGCTGGGCGAGGTCGTCTACGAGCCTTCATTGACGGCGGACGGCCTGGGCGCGCGACTTCGGGAGACGATGGCGGAGGCCCTCGTGGTGCGTTCGACGAAGGTCACGGCGGAGGCTCTTAAGGACTCGCGGCTCGGTCTGATCGTCCGCGCGGGCGCGGGAACCAACACGATCGACGTCGCCGCGGCGAGCGACCGGGGCATCATGGTCACCAACTGTCCCGGCAAGAATTCGCAGGCGGTCGCGGAACTGGCGTTCGGCCTGATCCTCGCCTGCGACCGGCGCATCCCGGACAATGTCGCCGAATTGCGGGCGGGCCATTGGAACAAAGGCGAGTTTTCTAAAGCGCGCGGACTTTACGGCCGAACGTTGGGCCTCGTGGGAATGGGCAAAATCTCGCAGGAGATGACGATCCGTGCCCGCGCTTTCGGGATGAAGGTCGCGACCCACTCGCGCTGGATGACCGACGCCGTCGCAGGCGCGCTCGACCTCGCGGTGGCGGAGACGGCGCCGGAGCTCGCCGCCCTGAGCGACGTGATATCCGTGCACGTCGCCCTCACTCCCGAAACGCGCGGTCTTATCGACGAGGAGTTCTTCGCAGCCCTGCGTCCTGGCTCGATCTTCGTGAACACAAGCCGCGCGGAGGTCGTGGATCAAGCCGCCCTTGAGCGCGCGGTGCGCGAGAAGGGCATTCGGGCGGGGCTCGACGTGTTCGAAGAGGAGCCGACGGGCCCCGTCGGCGCCTACGAGGGCTCGCTCCGCGAGATCGACGGTGTGTACGTCACCCATCATATCGGGGCCAGCACCGATCAAGCTCAGGAAGCGGTCGCGATGGAGACGGTGCGGCTGGTGCGCGAGTTCAAGAACACGGGCATCGTGCCCAACCTCGTGAACGTCAAGCGCGCCGAAGTGGCGACCCACCTGTTGATCGTGCGCCACATCGACCGCGTCGGCGTCCTTGCGGGCGTTCTCTCGAAGCTCAAGGAGGAGGGAATCTCCGTGCAGGAGATGGAGAACATCGTGCTCGGCGGCGCGAAGGCGGCCATCGCCCAGATCGCGGTCGATAAGGAGCCCTCACCCTCCCTCATGCACGCCATCCGCCTCGACGAGTCGGTGTTCGGCGCCTCGGTCCTCCCGATCGCTCGGGTGTAGATCCGAGTGCCTCTCCTCTCGCTCCGACGAGAGGAGAGGCGCCCTACTCGTAGCCGGGACGGCTCTCGATC
The DNA here is from genome assembly GCA_964516175.1 of uncultured Fimbriimonas sp. Classification (GTDB taxonomy): domain Bacteria; phylum Armatimonadota; class Fimbriimonadia; order Fimbriimonadales; family Fimbriimonadaceae; genus Fimbriimonas. Next base: position 15,973 of record CAZEWR010000011.1, read on the forward strand.
TCGAAGTCGTAGAGGCTCGCGACCTCGTCGGGGTTGAGAGTCTCAAGGTGCTGGAGGCGGTCGATCACGGCGTTCGTGCGGTCCCCGAAAGCGAGGGACCCGAGGCGCTGGAACTTCGTGGCGAGGATCGCGCGCAGGTTGGCGCTCTCGTTGCGGGCGTGGCCGGCGGGGAACAGGATGAGGCCGCTGTCGAGGGTCTCACCCATGTCGAGGGTCGCGCGCAGAGAGGTTGGGATGCCTTCGGGGTAGCGGGCGTCGTACTCCGGGCCGCCGTGGACGAAGGTGATCCGTTCCATCAGGGCCCGGGTGGCGGGGTCGAGGATCGCGTCCTGGGCATAGTCGTCGGGCAGGAGCATGAGGGACTGCCAGAGGTCGTCGCTCTCCACCCCCAAACCTTTGGAACGGTCGTTTGCCTTCTGAAGCAGGCGCGCGACGATGTAGAGCATCGAGTGGTCGGCGGACTGGCGGGTGCGGGGATCGCGCTTGGCGGGGTCGCCGATGATGCCGAAAGCGGGCTCGTAGGCGACGATCTCCAGGCGTTCGAGTCGGGCGGGTAGATCAGGTCGGCGCGCGAGAAGGTCGATCGCCGCCTGGAGGGCGCCCGCCGACTGGTGCTCGTAGAGGCCAAGCTTGAAGTGCATGCCCATGACGGCGAAGTCGTCGCCCTCGGTCGAGACGTCGAGGTCGAAACCTTGGGGCTCGAACTGGCGGAACACCGACTCGGGGTTGCGAAAGACGTCGCGGGGACCGACGAAGCCGCGCATCGCGCGCTCCATACTGAGAACGGCGACTTCGGCGGAAAGGGCGGCGCTCGCCCCTTTGCTGTCGGAGAGCTGCTTGCCCGCGCGGATCGCGCGCCAGGGAGTGTAGTGGGCGACGACCATGCCGATCGCGCTCTCGATCTGCTCCGCGGTGGCCCCCGTCATCGCCCCGTAGACGACGGCGCTGGCGATCGCCCCGTGGAGGACGTGGTCGATCTTGTAGGACTTCAGGGAGAACACCTCTGCGAGGCGCCCCCGAATCTCATCGATCAGGACCATGCCTTTCAGTAGGGTAGGACCATCCAAGCCGTTCTGCTGGGCCGCCGCCACCGCGACGGGATAGAAGTCGTTGTGCCCGAACTCGCCCGCCGTCCGACCTCGCGCCGGGTCGTAGCCGAAGTTCGTGCCGTTAGCGTCCCACTCACGTACGGCGGCGCAGTTCGCGACGACCGCCTTCTCCGCCTTCACGGTGGGGCCGCCGCCAAGCAGCCCGGCGGGACCGGGGTATTCCAGAGACTCCGCGCGCAGCACGGTGGGGGCGTTCGTGCGCAGAGCGAGGGCGGATGCCCCACAGAGGACGGCGTCGGTGTGGAAGAGGCGGGTGCGCTCCAGGACGGCGGCCTCAGGACCAGGGCCGCGCATGAAATCGAGGGCGATCTGGCCAAGGCCGAGAGCCTGGTTCGCGTCGCGGGGAAGGGAGGCCATGAGCCCCTTTAGGGTGACACAGCCCCCAAGGGTAGGGACGGCCTCGCCCAGGTTCCCCGAGTTCCCTCGTCTCGACGAGGCCGATGCCCTTGAAGAGGCGCCTCTTAGCGTCCTTGGCGATAAAGAACCAGAGCGCGTCGCCGGGGAGGGGTTTCTCGCTTCGCCGTGCGTTGTCTGGATCGGTGTAGACGCGGTCTTTGCGAAGACGCGCTCCGGACAATGGTAGCTCTCGGCGAACCGGTCTCCGGCCATCGTCGTTCGCAGCAGCCATCCGTGCCGGTGTTGATGTACGCGCCGTACTCGACGAGCGTCAGATCTCCGGCGAGGCTCTGGACGGTGGTGTTGTGGCGCCAGACGTAGAGGGCGGCGTCCCTGACCGGGTAGCAGGGGTTCGGGTGATGGGGCACGAGGAGGCCGCCGGGCGGACCGCGCGGTTTTCGGGGGAGAGCGCGGTTTTCCTCGCGCGGCTCGGGCGACGAATGAGGAGGGACTTGGACGAGGGCGGTGGCGAGGAGCGGGATGAGGATCATGGGCTATCTCACCCGGAAGATGTCCTCCGTCACCCGAAAGCGCACACGCGCAAACGAACGTCTGCCGATAGTGTACGGCCCAAACATGCGCTGTCTAACTCTGTAACGGCAATCCTACCTGTATTTATCCTCCTGAATGAATTTAAAGGCGTAAACGACCCTTTTCGCAACCACACTCTCCCCTTAGGAAATCCCTTTTATGGTTGCCATCCAAAGACTTCACCGAACGCTCATCCTCGGCGCGCTGGCCCTCACCGCCACCGTCGCCCACGCCGATCTCCCCCTGCACCTCGTCGGTTCCACGACCGGCCTGTTCCACTACACCTCCGTCGCTGGTCACGGCAACGGCAACCCCGGCGGCCTGACCTACACCGGCGGCTCGTTCGACACCTACACCGCCCTCGACCCCGTCACCGGGCAATGGGCCTACTCGCTCGGCAGCGCCGACGTGGCCGACAACAGCCTCGGCATCTTCTCGCTGAAGAACAAGGCCGGAACCTACAGCGGCACGTTCAGCCTGACCGTGAATTTTACGGCGCCGACCGCGACTTCGGCGATCTTCGCGTCGACGCTGACCGGCACGATCTCGAGCAACGGGGGCCGCGTCTCCGTCAACTTCGACAACACGCCCAAGTCGTTCAGCTTCGTCCAGCCCAACGGTAAGCCGGGCACGTTCACCCTAGGCGTCGAGGACCTGTCCATCGGCCGTCCCCGGACCGGAACGAACATCGTGGCCTTGAGCGGCGACGGCGTGGGCTCGATCCAGTCCGTGCCGGGACCGGGTTCGCTCGCGACCTTCGGGGTCGGCCTCGCGTTCCGCGCGTCCGCCCGCCGTCGCCGAGCGGCCAAAAAGTAAGGGTCGCGTGTCGCCACCTTCGAGGGCTCCGCGCCGTGGCTTCGTGCCATGGTCCGGAGCCCTCGTCGCGTCTTTCGACAGGGTTCCTGAGACCATGCGGAAAATACGGATTATTGCGGTGTTTACAGGTTCGATGGCCCAAGAATGGGCGAAAGGAGCGATAATGAGGAACCTTTCCATGACGGAGAGGGTTGGACACGCCGATGCCGGCCCGGCTCGCGTGACGTGAGTGCGGCCGCACGGACGCCTTTTTTGTTGGAAAGATCAATGAGTTCTCAGACGGAGCAAGCCGCGGTTATGCCCGCGAGCGTTCCTAACCGGGGGATCGTGTGGACCTTGGGCCTTCTCGGCCTTCTGTTCGTCGCGTCCTACCTTCAGCTCTTCACCTACTTCTGGCACCGCTGGACGGAGGAGCACGGCCCGTTCGGCTACGGCTACTTCGTGCCGCCTTCCGTGGCGTTCCTGCTGTGGGCCAACCGCGACGCGATCCGCTCCGCGCCCGTCACGAAAGCCCCCGCCTGGGCCTGGGCCCTGACCGTCTTCGCGGCGGTGGTCAATCTCGTCGCCCTCGTAGCGGCGGTCAACGTGCTTCAGAGCCTGACCTTCCTCGCGCTCGTGATGCTCGTGCCGCTGTGCGTGTGGGGGCCTGCGCGCTACCGCTATCTCTGGGCCGCTCTGCTGTACACGGCGACGATGATCCCTTGGCCCGGCCAGATCATCAACGTGGTGCTTTTCAAGATGCAGCACCTGAGCGTCGTCCTCGCGGCCAAGATCTTCGGCGCGATGGGCATGAATCCCATTATCGAGGGGGCGACGGTGCTGCTCCCGAACTTCAGCTTCGACGTGGCCCCGGCCTGTGCGGGCCTCACGATCCTTTTCCCGACGGTCGCCTGCACCATCCTGACCGCGATGATGGTGAACGCCTCGCTCGGTCGCCGGATCGCCCTCGTCGCCCTCTCCGTCCCGGTCAGTATCCTCACCAATGCCGGGCGCATCATGCTCGTCGGCCTTATCGGCAACCAAGGCGGCACCGAACTGGCGAACCGTCTGCACGACGCGAGCGGCTTTGTCGGCGTCATTATCTGCGTGTTGATCCTTTCCGGACTCGGGGCGATGATCGGGTGTGGCAAGTACCACGACCGCTATATGCCCGCCTGGGCACGTGAGCCCGAGGACGACGCCGCCGACGCCGCCAAGCCGCAGGAGGTGACCGCGTGAACGGCGTTCCCGCCCGCGCGCTCGTAGCCGCCGGACTCCTCGTGCCGACCGCCCTCGTCTCCGGGCTCGTCGCCCAGCGCGAGTTCGCTACGAAGATCGTCGTCGCCGAGACGACCCTGCCCGAGAAGATCGGGAACTGGGAGAGCCGCTCGGTTCCCCTCTCGGACGGCGAGAAGTCGATGCTCGACTCTCCGGCGGCGAGCCAGCGCGTGTACAACGACCCTTCGACGGGCGATCAGGTGCAGGTGCTCGTTCTCCAGGTGAACAACACCCAGAACGCGCACGACCCCAAACTGTGCATGGCGGGCTCGGGCTACGCGCTTCAAGACGATCACACCGTCCAGTGCCCGTGGGGCGCGGGTTATCCGGTAAGCCGCGCCGATTTCCAGAAGGACTCGTCGCGGGTCTCGATGTACTACTGGCTTCGCACCCCGACCGGCAGCATTGCGGATATGTCGAGCGGCCTCAAGATGGAAGGCCTGAAGCGGGCGCTCGTCGGATCGACGCTGAAAGGGCTCGCGATCCGGGTGATCGCCCTTCCCCACAGCACCAACCCCGCCGAGCCGACCGATCCTAAAGTTGCGGAGAATCTTTGGAAAACCCTCGAGAACCAGATTCGCCCCGACACGATGATCGCCCGGATGTAAAGGACATGGAAACGATGGAAAGGAACCCGAACCCTAGTGCGCCGTCCGTCACGGACGACGTGTTCGTGTTCGGTCTTCCTTTCTGGAACGCCGACTACGCAGAGTTTCGGTCCTGGTGGGAGGCCGTCCTCGAGAGCCCCGAGCGCGAGGGACGCGTCGTGGTGTTCGCCAACGCGAACACCCTGAACCAAGCGGTCCGCAATCCCGCGTTCCGCCGTGCGCTCGAAGGAGCCGACCTCCGCATCAACGACGGTATCGGGTTCCGCATCGCCAGCCGCATGCGTGGCGTCGAGATACGCGCCAACCTTAACGGTACCGACCTCGTCCCCCGCCTCTTCGCGGACGCGAGCGGTCCCGTGCGGGTCTTCGTGTACGGCGCTACGGAGGCGTCGAACCTGGGGGCGGCGGAGGCCTTGGGGCGGCGGTTCCCCCAGGTGCGCGTCGTCGGTCGCGTCAACGGCTACGTCGAGGCGGACGAGGCCGTGGCGGCGATTTGCGCCGCCGAGGCCGACGTCGTCCTCGTCGCCCTCGGCCATCCTCGCCAGGAGACGTTCTGCGTCGACCGGCGCCACGAACTCCGAGCGAAGGCGCTCTTGCCCATCGGCGGGCTGGTGGACTTCCTTTCCGAAACCAAGCCCCGCGCCCCCGAAGCGCTGCGCAAGGTCGGCTTGGAATGGACCTACCGACTCGTCATCGAGCCCCGGCGGATGTTCGTCCGCTACGTGCTCGGCAACCCCGCCTTCCTCATCCGAAGCGCCGCCCACGCAAGACGCGATCGCGCAAGACTGCGGTGACGAGGCTCGGTTTTTAGCGGCATACGCCGCAATAATCGCCCTCTTCTCCTTGACCCCTGATTCAGGCTCCCGAATTGCCGTTCAAATTTCCTAACGAGAGTTCCCATGACTAAAGTCCGATCCTTCATCGCCGTTGCCGCCCTCGCCCTGTCGTGTGCCGCTCTCGCGCAGACCACGACGCCTCCGGCGAGCGCTCCGGCGCAGACGCCCCAGACCCCGATCCTGGAAGAGAGCTACAAGGTCCAGCCGGACGACCAGATCAACATCGCGGTCAAGGACGTGCCCGACGCGGGTGGCCAGTTCACCGTCGGGAAGGACGGCGTCATCAACATGCAACTGACGGGCGAGCTCAACGTCGCGGGCCTGACGCGCAAGGAGATCGCCGATCTCGTGGCGTCCAAGCTGAAGAAGGAGATCCGCAACCCCATCGTCACCGTCAGCGTGACCTCGACGAGCCAGCGGCGGATCTACCTCTTGGGTGCGATCCGATCGGGCGGCGTCATCGACTGGAAGCCCCAGTGGCGCCTGACCGAGCTGATCGCCGCCGGCGGCGGCCTCGCCTCCGAGCCGGAGCGCACCAAGGTCCTGATCTTCCGCAAGGGCGTCGACCACATGGAGATTCCCATGAAGCGGCTTCTCGTGGACGGCGACGACAAGGCGAACGTCGACGTCTTCCCGAACGACGTGGTGAACTTCCAGACGGACGTCCGGGTTCGGGTCAACGTCGTGGGCAAGGTGGGCCATCAGGGCATGGTCGAGGTGCTGGAAGGCCAGGGCGTCTCTGAGGTCCTCGCGGCGGCGGGCGGTACCGGCGCCGACGCTCGCCTGACGGGCGCCAAGTTGCTCCGCAAGGGCAAGGAGGTCCCGGTCGACCTCTACACCGCGGTCGTTAAGGGCGAGCCCTCGGAGAACGTGACCGTTCAGGACGGCGACACCCTGGTCGTGCCGACCCTCCTGAATAAGATCGCGGTGATCGGCCAGGTCGGTCGCCCCGGTCCGATCGTCGTGCCAGACGGCGAGATCCTGACCCTGACCAAGGCGGTCTCTCTTGCAGGAGGTCCGGGCCGCGGCGCCAAGCTCGACAGCGTGGGCATCGTCCGCATGGGACCCGACCGCAAGCCGGTCGCCACGAAGTACGACCTCAAGGCCCTTCTTCGCGGAGACCCCAAGAACAAAGTCATCGACCCGATCCTCCAGGACGGCGATCTCGTGGTGATCGCCCAGAGCGGTAAGGCGGGCTACGGCGAGTTCTCGCAGGGCATCGGCGTCTTCGGGTTCCTCAATCGGTGGTTCCCCTTCTAAGGGGAACCGGCCTCTTCACCTTCCTTCCTTGTCTTCTGCCACGTCTTTCGAACTAACACTGTGATCAAGACCCACCTTATTCGCGTCCTTCTTGGCTGCGTCCTTGGCCTCCTATGCGCGGTCATGTACTGGCGCTCCCAGCCGCGCATCTACGAGGCGAGCACTCAGGTGTTCCTCAACGCGTCGAGCAGCCGCACTCTCGAGGGGATGAACGACCTCCTGGGGCTCGGCATCAGCCAGAACATCAACACCGAAGCCGCGTTCATGAAGTCGGAGGCGACGTTCCAGCAGGCTCTCGTGAAGGTCTCCGAAGATCTCAACAAGCCGAGTCTTCGGAGCCCCGAGATGGAGAAAGAGCTGTACGCCTATTACGACGTCGGTGCGCTGAACAACTCCCGCGTGCTGACGACGGTGGTGCGCGCCTACGATCCCCAGGTCGCCGCCGCCATCGCGAACGCGCTGCCTGCCGTCTACAGCGCTCGCCGGAAAGCCTCTTCGTCGAACTCCTACACGCTCGCCCAGACCACGGTCAAGCAGCGCCTCGCCGACACGAAGCGGGATCTCGACGCCGCCGACGCACGGCTGACCGCGTTCAAGCAGTCGCTCGGCGGGACCGACCTTTCCGCCAATGTGAGCCAGATCACGGCCTACCGAAGCACCCTCTCCCAGCAGCTCGACGCGGCGAAGCAAGAAGAGGCGCTTCTCGGCCTGACGATGCCGGCGCTCAAGGCCAAGATCGACAGCATCCCTGCGAAGAAGGAGGTTGAGATGTCCCGGATCAAGAACCCCATCCTGAACAACATCGAGATGGAGATCGCGGGCTACGAGAAGCAGCGCACCGATCTACTCCTGATCTACACGCCCAACTCGACGAAGATCAAGCAGATCGACGGCCTCATCGCGGCCGCCAAGTCGCGGCAGCTGGTGCAGCAGAAGGACATGTACCAGAAGGCGAACCAAACGTTCCAGATGGATCCCATCCGGACGTCGTTCGAGTCGCAGCTCGCGGCGGACACGATCGCCATGGTCAGCAACAAGGCGCGCCAGCGCAGCATCGAGAAGATGCTTGGGCAGCAGGACGCCCTCGCCGCCGCGCTTCCCGCCAAGGAAAAGCAACTGACGGACCTGACGCGCGGCTACGACATCCTGATGTCGAACTACACGCGCTTCAAGGGCAACCTGACGGAGCTTCAGCTTCAGAGCGACACGAGCTTCATGGCTCCCTTCGTCATCAGCCCCGCCGAAGCGAACGCCACGCCGATCTCGCCCCTTCCGGGCAAGATCTTGCCGATCGGCTTTATCGTCGGCGGCATCCTTGGCCTACTGGTCGGTTTCCTCCGGGAGAGCCTGCGGACCACGGCGCGTTCCTCTGACGAGATCGCGAGCCTGTTCGAGCTGCCCGTCGTGGCCACCGTCCCGAGCCTGCCCGACATCACCGTCCGCCGCAAGCTGCAGAGCCTCTCGCAGCGGACCCACAGCCCGCAGGAAAGCTTCCGCTTTATGGCCTCGGCGGCCGCCCTCGCCAAGGGCGGACCCAAGTGCGTGGTCTTCACGAGCTCCGGTGGCAACGTCGGCTGCTCCAGCGCCTCGGGCGAGTTCGCCGTGGCGGCGGCGAAGATGGGCGTCCGGACGATCCTCGTCGACGCGGATACCACCTTTGGCACCCTGACCAAGGCGTTCAAGATGTCGGACAAGCCCGGCCTGCGCGACCTCCTTGGCCGCAAGCTCCTCGCCACGGAAGAGGTTCCGATCGCGATCGCGACGGAGCACCCCAACCTCTCGATGCTGCCCATCGGCAGCGCCGCCGAGATGGAGATCTCCGACACGCCCAACGCCCTGCTCCACGGCCTTCTGGAGACGCTCCAGACCCAGGCGGATCTGATCGTCATCGATTGCCCGCCGATCGACGTGATGGCGGACACCTCTCGGTTCGTGCCGATGGCGGACGAGGTGTGCTTGGTCGTCTCGGCCCGCAAGACCAACCTCCAGTCGATCGCCCTCGCCCGAGCCCTCCTCGAGCGGTGCGGCGCCTCCGTCGTGAGCGTGGTTCTGACCGGCGCCATGCCGAAGCAGGAAGCCTTCACGGAGAAGAACCGCTACATGGCCGCCCGACGATGAGCCTGACCGAGTCGCGTCCCAACCACGGAGACCCGCGCGCCAGGGGCGCGCGGGTCTCCGTGGTGATCCCTTGCTACAACGCCGCCCGCACCCTCGCACAGGCGGTCGACAGCGCCCTCGCCCAGACCCATCCGGACGTGGAGGTGGTGATCGTGGACGATGGCTCGACGGACGAATCGGCGACGGTCGCCGCCCGCTACGGGACGCGCGTCCGCGTCGTGCGCCAGCCGAACCGAGGCCTCAGCGCGGCCCGTAACGCGGGCGTCGAGGCGGCCACGGGCACGTACGTCACTCTGCTCGACGCAGACGACGTCCTCCTTCCCGAGTGCCTCGCCCGCCGTGTCGCGCTCCTCGACGCGGAACCGCAACTCGGCCTCGTCGCCGGCTGGTTCCGCGAGATCGACGTGGACGGGGCGCCTATCGAACGCACCCCCGAACTGCGCCAAGTCTGGCGCGAGGCCCCCTTCCGCCAAGCGGTGCGGCGCAATTGGGGACCGCCCGTGGGGTGGACCTTCCGCCGCGACGCCTACTTCCGCGTGGGCGGCTTCGATCCCCTGCTCCGTTCTTGCGAGGATTGGGACTTCGTGATCCGCGTGGCAAGTCGCTACGGGATCGGCTACGACGTCGAGCCTTCCGTTCTCTACCGAAAGTCGCAGGGCCAGATGTCTAGTCATCACCACGTCATGCTCGACGCGGCAGATCGGGTCCATCGCAAGAACCGCGCTTGGGCGACGAGCGGCCTCGTCTACTGGATCGACGTCCGTCACGGACGGTTCGAGCTAGGGCGACGTACCCTCTACGCGATCCTTTTCGGGCCGAAAGAGGGACGGGTCCAAACCCTGACGAGCCTCACCTTGAGGCATCCTTATCTTGTGTGGGTCTTCGTCCTCTCCGCCTTTAGCTACCTCCTCGGCAAGCGCGCCTCCACGGAGCGACGATAACCATGGCCCGCCGTTTTCTCTTCTGCTGTGACCGGAACCTTCAGGTCGGCCTCCACCTGTCGCTCTACTCTCTGCTGGCGAACTTGCCCAAGACGGGCGAGTTCGAGGTCTACGTCTATACGTCGGGCCTCCGGGAGGACGAGGCTCGCCTCGTTGAGAAGACCGTCGAGTCGGCCCGTCCCGGAACGTGCCTGTTCCTTCGCGAGTACAAGCTGCCGGACTATCTGGCGGATTCTCCCATGCTCCGTGGATCGCACGCGACCTACGGGCGGCTGTTCACGCACGAGGATCTGGACGGCGGACGGATCGTCTATCTCGACAGCGACCTTCTGATCGAGAAGGACCTCTCGCCGCTCTTCGATCTCGACCTCCAAGGTCACGGGTTCGCCGCCCGCACCAACGGTACCGCGAGCGGCTTTATCGACCGCGACTTCCTGTGCGGCACGATGGGGCTTCAGCCGGACACGCCGACCTTCAACGCGGGTGTCCTGATCCTCGACGTCGACCTCTGGCGCGAACAGAACCTCTCCAAGCGTGTGAAGGAGATCGTGGAAAAGCACGGCGACGCGCTCGTGGCCCACGACCAGTCAGCCCTCAACTCGATCGCGGCGGGCGGATTTCTTCACCTCGATCCCTCCTACAACCTCCACGCGAAGATGCCCCGCGCGGCGGTCGACCGGAGCGGCATCCCGAGCGTGCTCCACTTCATGGGCGCGCCCAAGCCCTGGGATTTCGGGGCGGGCCTCGTCAACGGCTATGCGCGCAAGACGTTCGAAACCTTGGACCGGACCGCCCTCGCGGGCTGGCGCCCTTGGCGCACGTCGGAGATCCGTCGCTCGGCCCGGAACTGGCGCTACTTCGCCCGCCATCTCATGACCGCTCTCAAGCGCACGTCGTAACGCGCGGGCACCCCTTCCTCACTGCGGTGTGAGGAAGGGGTGCCGGGAGGCGATACAGGGACGCTTTAGGATCTTGCGAGCCCGCCTTGCTCGTATCCCTACCACCAGCGATGGTTCGCCAGATGGCGGAGCCGTCGCCAGCCCGCCTTCAGGACGTAGCGGCGATTCCGGTATTGGTGGCCGAAGGTGCCGGAGAAGCCTTCGTACTGAGGTGTGTCGGGCAGGTCGCGCCACGAACGGCCGTCCGCGACGGCCTTGAGTACCGCGCGGGAGAGGACGCGTTCGAAGTTGATCATCGGCTGGGCCAGCTCGTCCATCGTCTCCGCCTCGGGCAGGAGGTAGTCGCGCATAAAGGGCTTGGAAGCCGAGAAGAGCCGGCAGTCGGAATCCTGCAGGGTCATCGGGTTGAGGTCGCAGGCAACGTCGGGGGCGGATTGCCGAAGAGCCTCCTCGATGCGCGGGAAGTTCCGCACGAAGAGGCGCCCCGTCGTCTTGAAGAGTCGGGTCTCCTCACCGATCAGCTTCGAGTGGTCGAGGGCATGGCGCAGGATCAGGGCCTCGCCGTAGCCCTTGCCACGCTGTTCGGGAAAGTCGGGGGCGGTGAATCCCAGCCACTCGATCCGATCCGCGTCAGCCCCGAGCGCATCCTGAAGCGGACGCAGGTCAGCGCCGGAGTTCTCGCAGAACACGAAAGGGAGCGACGTCGATGCGCGCCAGAGCTTGAGGGCGTGCTTGTAGTCCTCAAGCCGCAGGGCGGGATCGGAACGCGCAGTTAGGCGCATTCCTTTAGGATCGATCGTCCCTGTGGCGAGAACGACCCAGGGAGCAGAGGCGTTGGTTTCCGGCATCAGGAAGGCAGTTTCCGAGAGAGGTTGCGACGGTGGAAGGACTCGCCTCCCTTGGCGCCGAAGAAGAAGCGCGAGGCGGATCGATAGGGTGTCTTGGGGCTGATAGCCGCAAAGCCCGCCATAAAACACGCAAGGGGAAGATGGAGATAGCTGTCGAAAGTGTTGAAGTAGTTCGCGTTGATGCCAAGACAGAGGGCGCAGATCGCTCCCGACGCTAAGAATCGTCCCTGAAGCTCGTCCTTGGTGCGCAGGATCGCCAGGATAGCGGCGACGATGCTGCCAAAGATCGCGACGATCTGGAGCATAAGCCCCGGAACGCCGTACATCGCCTGGAACGTCAGATAACCGCTCTCCACGACGCGCCCAACCGGCACGTACTTGTCTTCCGGCCCGGTTCCGAGGAGAAGGCCCGAGGAGGGGCCGACACCGAAGAGGGGAAGATTCGGAAGGATCGGCTCCAACTGCGCCCAGGTTTTCTCCTCGCGGATCTGAGCGCTGAAATCGTTTCCGCTCGTCGTCATCATCATGTATTCGAAGCGCTTGGCTCCGATCACGAGCGCGAGGATCGTCGCGGCGACCAGTCCGCCCATCACCTTGGCTCCGTGCTTGGGGTCACGCTTGATGACGAAGAACAGGATGAGGAGGCCCATGAGGCCCATCGGGATAAGTCCGGCGCGCGACTGGGAGAACAGGCCGGCGCCCGCGAAGACGGCCGCAAGGCCGATCTCCACGGGCCTGAGCTTGCGGTAGATTACCGCCGAACAGACGAGGGCGAGGCCGACCGCCGCCTCGTAGGCGAGGTAGTTGGGCTGCATGCTCAGCCCGACGGCGCGGATGCCCGGATGGCCGTCCCAGTTGTCGATCGACTTGTAGGTGTAGCTCCGGGAGAGGGCCATCGCAGGCGGAAGGCGCAGGAACTGGCCCCAGGCGACGATCGCGGAGGCGGTGAACACCATTACCAGAACCTTCATGGCGTAGCGTCGGAACTCCGGCTGGATCAGGGCGGTGCGCCAAGCCACGAACACGGGGATCATCGCCATCAGCATGTAGGTGTCCGCGCGACCGAACTTGATCGGTCGCGCTAGATAGTAAGTTGCTGCGAGCGCACAGACGAAGCTCCAGATTTGGAGGATCAGGATCATCGCGATGGGAAAGCTCATCGGAAACGCGTTGGGACGCTTGATGAGGGCTCCTGTGCAGAAGATGATCGCAACAATATAATTAATCTGTATAACCATTCCTCCACCGTTTGCAGGAAGTATGAAAAATACCGCGTAAAGGCAGAAATAGATGCTCCCCAGGATGTACAGGAAGCGATCCGCTCGCGAGGCTGGCAGGCTCTTCACCCATCCCAGGCTTGGAAGGCCCTTCGAGCCGGGCGACCGGTACGTGCCCATCGTGACGTTTCTCTTCATCTCATCCTCCTGTAGCTAAACGCCGGGGCCGACGGGGTCGTGCCCAAACGTCGACTTATGCGGAACGATGCGCAAGATTCATGCCAAACGGCTTGCGACAGGGAGCTTCCCAACGGCCTATCCGCCTCCCGTGGGAGCCGAGCCCGAACGGAGCGAGCGCGCGGAGTTCAGCGCCATCTTGGCGAGCACCTTCCAGAACTTCAGTTGGTACACCGGCCAACCTGCGCTGGACAGATGTTGGCTTCCCGCCTTGAGGTCGCACCAGCGCGCGGCGGTCAGGAAGACCTGGCGCGCGAAGACCTCCTTCTCACCGTCGTCGATAAAGGGCCATCCCTTCATCGCCGCCTGGAGATTCAGGGCGACGTTCTTGGGTGTCTTCGAAACCGACCGGGGCAGTACCCGATAGAAGGTCAGCGGCGCCGCCAAGCGGGTCGCGCGGTCGTGGGCGTGGGCAGCGCGGATCCAGTAATCGACGTCTTGGAGGGCGATCAGCGTCTCGTTGAAGCCCCCGACCTCGAAGTAGCGGTCGCGGCGCACGGAGAAGCTGGAGCCGCTTGTCCAAGAGCGCCAGTCGAGGAAGTGACGCCAGCCGGGAGTCGCGGGCCCGAGGTCGCCCATGATCCCCTCGGCGATGCCATCCGACTGGACAACCTTGGCCCCGTCGTAGACGAAGGCGCTCTGTGGATTAACCGCGTGGCCCGCCAGATGCATCTCGACCTTGTAGGGGTGCCACCAGTCGTCGCCGTCCAGGAACATCAGGATGTCGCCCGTCGCGGCGGCGGCACCCCGGTTGCGCGCGATGCTGCCGTTGCCTCGGCCGTTCCTCAGGACGGTCGCGCCCGCCGCCTCGGCCCGCGAGGCCGTCTCGTCGCTCGACCCGTCGTCCGCCACGATGATCTCGTCCGGCGGAACCGTTTGGTGCTGAGCGGAGCGGATCGCCTGGACGACGAAGTCCTGGACGTTGTAGGCGGGGATCACCACGGAAACCCTCGGCTTGGGCGTACTCGGGACTTCTTTTCCGAAGAGGGTGGCTCGCAGGCGGTCCGCTCGCAACCGGATCGCCTCCGCGTACGCCGCCTCCAAAAGGGGGAGGACCGTCTCCGGGACAAAACGGTCGGCCTGGGCGCGGGCGGCGGTCGACATCGTCGCCAGCACGCTGCGATCCGCTTCGACACCCTCTAGGACGCTCGCCAGATCGGCGGCGTCGTCGGGCGCGAAGTAGCGGGCGCTCTCACCTCCGGCCTCCTCGCACGGCGGAATGCGGCTTAGGACGCAGGGCGTCCCACAGGCCATGGCTTCCAGGGCTGAGATGCTCAGTGCCTCATAGCGGGTGGGGGCGACGAAGACGTCGGCCTCTAGGAAGTGGCCGATCAAGGTCTCGCGATCCGAGACGTGGCCGCCGAACGTGACGCAGGATTCGAGGCCGCGTTCCTGGGCCAGGGTGCGGAGGGCGGTTTCCTCGGGACCTCCCCCCAGTGCGAGCAGTTGGAAGCGCGAAGGGTCTTTCAGCCGCGCCAAGGCCTCTAGAAGCACGTCGAGCCCCTTGACCCGGTTTAGGCGGGCAGCGAAGAGAAGGCGGAGCGGCTCTGAACGATCGGTCCGAACCTGCTTGCGGGCGAACGCGCCGACGAGGTCGGGCGGCAAGGCGTTCGGGGTCACGCGCATGACGGCGCCTTGGGCGGTGGTCGCTACTGCCGCCTGGGCCACGGCGTGGCTCACCGCGAGGCAAAGATCCACCGTCTGAGCGGCGTTCGTCTCGCTCTGCTCAAGGTAGCGCTGGAGGGGAAGGGCGCGCTTGGTGGGGATGTCGAGGGTCGCCGAGTGGATCGTGTAGGTGGAGGCGATCGCGAACTCGTCCAGCAACGGTTTTACGGCGCGGGCGAGGGGGCTGTCGTGAAGGTCGATCAGATCGATCGGTCGCTCCGCGTACAGCTCGCGGATCTTCGCCGCCAGCTTCCGGCCGAGGGTCGGATGGAAGACGCCGGTCCGCTTGCCCGGGATCTGCGGAACGAGTACCGGATGCGCGACGACACCGGGGCCGACTTCCAGCGGGGCGTCGAACCCTTCCTTCCCTTGGCAGACGATCTCGACCGTGTGCCCCTGCCGCGCGAACCATCGGGCCCGCGTCACGACGACTTGGTCGACGCCTCCCGTGAAGCTGGGATTGCCGGACATGTAGGCGAGAACGATACGCATAGGAACCCTCAGAAACGAGCCGAAGGCCAGCTTCGAACCCCCACGCGCAGGGCGACTTCGCCCCGCGTCAATCAGGTCAGAGTACCTTTTCCACGTTTGGCGACTCTAGCCCGCGAATCTACGGAAGATCATCCTCGACGCCCCCGATACGCAAGCCTAATGTATCCCGGCGGCCGCGGCTCCGCCGCGCGTGCGCTTGATCAGCATGATGAACGGCAGCGCGGAGGCGAACAGCATCCCAGTGAGGATGAACACGTTGTTCGCCGCCATGCCGTAGGCCTGCTGGGTGATCTGGCCGTCGAGAACCTTGGCTGCGGCGGCGTGGGCGCGCTCCATGTCCATCCCCTGCGAGTAGAACGCTCCCGTGAACAGATTCAGCCGGTCCTCCGCGAACGGATTGCCCGCGTTGACGTGGTCCATCAGGCCGTAACGGTGGAACTGGGTCATGCGCGTCAAGTAGGTCGAGGCGACCGCGATCCCGATGGAGCCGCCGAGCTGCCGCGCGAGACCCAGTAGAGCCGCTCCCGAACCGACGTCCGCCCCCTTGAGGTTCGCGATCCCCGCGATCGCCATCGGGAGCAGGATGAACGCGAGTCCCACACCCCGGATCGCGAGGCCGATCTGGGCGTCGCTCTCGTTACTCTGCGGGGTCGAGTGGCCCAGCATCCAGTTCGCGACGATGGAGATAAACACCCCCACCAGCGCGAGGTCCCGCGCCGGGACGCCCTTGTCCATCATCGCCCCCGTCGCCATCATTCCGACACCGAGCACGAGGCCCGGCATGAGCAGGAACATGCCGCTGCGGAATGCGGTGAAGCCGAGCACCGCCTGGGCGAACAGGGGGAAGATGAACAGCCCGGAGTAGAGCCCGATCCCCGCGACGAAGCTCACGATAAAGCCCGAACTAAGCGTCCGGTCCTTGAGCACCCGCAGGTCGACCACCGGCGAACGGTTGCGGGCGGAAAGCTGCCACGCCACGAAGGCGACGGTTCCGACCACGCCCAGGATCGTGAGCTGGAGGATGCGCGCGTTCTCAAACCAGTCTTCGCGGTTGCCCTCCTCCAGCACGTATTGGATCGAGCCGAGCCCCATCGCCAAGAGCCCGATCCCGAGCCAGTCGGCCCGGCCCGCCGCCGGGCGCGGCTTCTCTCGGAACATCGCCCCGATCACCGACATCGTCAGCGCCCCGATGGGGATGTTGATCAGGAACACGAGCGGCCACGAGTAGTTGTCCGCCAGCCATCCGCCCAGAGCGGGGGCGACCGACGGGGCGACCGTGATGCCGGTGGCCCAGATGCCCTGGGCCACCGTCTGCTCCTTCGCGGGGAAGATCTCCGCGAGCGCGGCCTGGGTCATCGAGATAAGCGGGGCTCCCGCGGCGCCCTGGATGAGGCGCCACGCGATCATCTCGCCCAGGCTGTGGGAGATCGCGCAGAGCGCGGAGGCGACGATGAAGAGAAGGATCGAGACGAGCATGTACCGCTTCAGGCCGAAACGGTTGGCGAGCCACGCCGTCATCGGCAGCACGATCACGTTCGCGAGGATGTACGACGTGCTGACCCAGCCGATCTCCTGCGTCGTCGCCCCGAGCGACCCCGCCATCTGCGGCAGCACGGGGTTGATGATGCTCGTGTCGAGCACCTCCAGGATCGAGGCGAGCACGAAGCCGAACAGCAGCAGCCAGCGCTTGCTCCCGTACTCCCCGCCAAGCTCCGCGAGCGGCTTCACTCGGCCCGCCCGGAACCGGTGTCGACGACGGCGATGGCCGACATCCCCTGGCGGATCTCCTCCGAGCCCGGCGAAGGATCCAGCGCGATCCGCACCGGAACGCGCTGGACCACCTTCGTGAAGTTGCCCGTCGAGTTGTCCGGCGGCAGGAGCGTCGTGGCCGAGCCCGTCGCGCGGATGATGCTCTCGACCCGCCCGTGGAACGTCTTGCCCGGGAACGCGTCGACCTCGAGCTCGACGCCCTGGCCTTTGCGGACGCCCGACAGCTGCGTCTCCTTGAAGTTCGCCATCACCCACACCTCGTCGCCGCGCGTGATCGTCGCCACCGTCTGGCCGGGGTTGATGGCCGTCCCAACGTTGACCGTGTGCTTCACCACGTAGCCGTCGCACGGCGCGTAGAGGTTGGCGTCGCGAACCCGCACCCGCGCCCGGACCACGGCGGCGCGAGCCTGCTCGACCCCCGCTTGGGCGGTCGCGATCTGCTTCTCGCGCAGTGCCACTTGCTGGCTGCCCGCCTGGGCGGTCGCGAGGTCGGCCGTCGCCTGCGAGGTCTCGCCGACGCCCTTCTGGACGTTGGCGTCCTGGATGCCGACCTCCGTCGAGCGCGACCTCGCGAGGCTCAGTCCCGCCTGGGCCACCTCGATCTGCTTAGCGACCGCCTCCGCCTGCCGCTGGGCCGCCTCCGACTGGCGACGTGCGGCGACGAGCCCCGCCTCGGCCTGGGCCACGCCCGCCTTGGCCTGGGCCACCTCGGAAAGGGCGGCCTGGGCGCGCCCCTGGGCGCTCTCGTGGTTCGCCTGGGCGGCGGTGGACGCCGCGCGGGCGTTATCCACCTGCTGGCGAGAGATCGCCTCGTTGGCGAGCAGCTTCTCGTAGCGGTCGAGGTCTCCGGCGGCGCGCTCCGCGTCGGCCTTCGATGCCCCGACCATCGCGATCTGGGCGTCGGCGGTCTTGCGCGCCGTCTCCACCGTCTGCTTTGCGGAGGCGAGGGTCGCCTCCGCGCTGGCGATCCCCGCCTTCGCCTGAGCGGCCTGGGCGCGGGCTTGGGTAGCCTGCGCCTGGGCTTGGCCGAGCACGCTCTCGGCCTGCCGGACGCCGTTCGTCACCGCGTCGGAACTGAGGCGTACCTGCAGCCGCGACCCGGCGGTGTTCGCGCTCTGGGACGCCACCGCAGCCTCCGAGTGCTGGATCGCGGCGGAGGTCGAGAGCCGCTCGAAGGCGAGGGCGGCCTGGGCCTGGGGCACTTGGGTCAGGGCGGCTTGATAGTTCGCTTCCGCCTGCGCCAACTCGGCTTGGGCGCCGGCGGTGTCGAGCCGGGCGATAAGCTGGCCCTTCCGTACAAAGTCGCCATCCTTCACCTTCAGCTCGACGAGGGTGCCGGAGACGGTCGGGCCGATGCCGACGAGGTCGCCGGTGACGTAGGCGTTGTCCGTCTCGACGTGGGTCTTGCCGAAGCTGTAGGATCCGTATGCCTTGGCGACGATGGCGAGGGCCGCGACGGCGACCACGGCGCCGACGACGGCCTTGCGAGCCCCGCCCTTCTTCTCAGGGACGGGATCGGAGATGTTTTCGAGGGGGGCGGATTCGGTCGAGGGGGCGTTCATGGGATTCACTTCGTAAGCGGTTCGCCGACGGCGCGGCTGAGGCGCGCCTGGGCGGTGAGGAGGTCGTAGGTGGCGTCCACCTGGGCGGCTTGGGACTGCGTGAGCGCGGCTTGAGCGTCGGTGACCTCCAGGTAGAGGCCGACCTGCGCCTCGTAGCGACGCTGGGCGAGATCGCGCGCGGCGCTCGCGGCGGCGACCGCGACGTTCGCGGCGGCGAGTCGCCTGCGGGCGGTCTCCACGTCGAGGGCGGCGTTCTGCACCTGGAGCGCGACGTCGCGTCCGACCCGGTCGCGGCGCGCCTTGGCGGCGTCGACGAGAGCGCGCGCCTCCCGGACCCGCTCGCGGGCGAGTCCGCCCTCGTAGATCGGGATCGTCACCCCGAGGGTGATCGCAGCCGTGTTCTGGCGGACGTACTGGAACGAGGTCGTCGGATAGTAGTTGCCCGCGAGGCCGACGCTGAAGCGCGGATCGGTCGAGGCCCGCGCGAGCTTGATTCCCTTCTCGGCGGCCCGGACCTCCGTCGCGGAGGCGAGGATCTCGGATCGCCGGTCGAGGGCCTGGGCGATAAGAGCGGGGCGGTCGTTTCGAATCTCCGCCGGTGCGGCCCCGCCGGTGGGCACGACGGTCGTCGCCTCGTCGAGCGGGCGACCGATCAGGTCGTTGAGGTGGCTACGGGCGGAACTGACGGCGTTCTGCCGCCGCACGAGCTCGCGCTCGGCGTCGGCGACCTGGCTCTGCGCCCGCAAGACGTCGATCTTCTGGCCCACCCCGCCCTCGAAAAGCCGGACGTTGGTCTTGAACTGCTCGCGGTAGGCGTCGAGGGCGGCCTGGGCGACCCGCACACTCTGCTCCGCGCGAAGCAGATCGTAGTAGGCGGCGGTCCCGGTGAGGGAGGCGTCCGCGTCGACCGACGCGAGGCCGTACTCGGAGGCGAGGGCGAACAGCCGCGCCTGGGCGACCGCGCTGCCGATCTGGTTCGTGAAATCGAGGGTCTGGTCGAGCTGCAGGGTGAGCGTCTCGAGGTGGTCGGGCACGACCTCGACACGCTGGCCCCCGAAGGAGAGGTTCGAGGCCTTGTCGAAGCGAGTGGCGCTCCCGACGAGGCCGATCTGCGGCAGGCGGCGGGCGTTTTGCTGACCGATCCGGGCCTGGGCCGCGCGCAGATCGCTCCGCGCGGCCTGGACCTCGGCACTGTGAGCGCGGGTCTCCCGCACGACGTCGGCGAGACTCAAGGGGCTCGCACCTTGGGCGGCGCCTTGCGAGGCGAGAGCGAAGGCCGAGGCGAAAAGGGAAAGGGGAGTCATGGGTGTCGCAGCTCCGAACGGCTAACCCTATAGAAGCGGATGAACCTCATGGAAATTATTATTTACCATGAGTAAAGAAAAATGACACGTAAAAATAAAAATAATCGTCCTATAAGGTAGGATGCCAATCGGGATGGTTACGCCACGCTCGGATGCCGCAGAGACGCGGAAGCCTTCGATGAAGGAGCGACAGCGCCAGATGCGCGAGGACGCGATCCTCGACGCTGCCGAAGAGATCCTTTTCGCGAAGGGCCTCGCCGCCATGACGCTCGACGACGTGATCGCCGAGGTCGGCATCTCGAAGCCCACCCTCTACCAACACTTCCGCTCGAAGGAGGAGCTGGTCTCGAGCATCATGACCCGCGCCCTGCGCGAGGCGGGCCGCAAGCTCCACGAGCTTTCCGCCGCCCTTCCCCCCGGCCAAGCCTTGAGAACCCTTATCGAGTGGTTTATCGAGGAGCGCGCCCAGAACGACTGCGGTCCCGTGACCGACCTGTGCATCACCCTCTCCCTGATGGCCCAAGGGCCGATTCGCGAGGCCGAGCGCGCCTTCAGCCGAGAGATCGAGGCCCTCGTCGTCGCGGCCCAGAAGGAAGGCTCGATCCGCGTCACCGTCCCCGCGATGTTCGTCTCGCAGACTCTCCTCAGCATCTCGAAGGACTGTAGCTACCGCGACCTGCTCAGCGACGGTCGTGCCGATGTCGCGACGATGAAGCAGGCCGTCGTCCAGATGCTCCTTGGCGATCCCCGCTGAGGCTTCTCCGATCTCCCTCTCACGGACGGGATCTTTACGCGATCTTGAGCCCGCGACGCGCCTGCTTGTGCCAACCTCAGACGTGCGTAGCGAAAGACCCGATCCGGACGCACGGCCCGACCCGGACGCGCTGCTGCGAGAACTGCGGCTCGACGAGCCGGAGGACGGTCGGGGGCGGCTCAAGGTGTTTCTCGGGGCCTCGGCGGGCGTGGGGAAAACCTACGCGATGCTCGGTGAGGCCCACGAGCAGCGAGGGCGGGGCGTGGACGTCCTGATCGGCTATGCCGAGACCCATGGGCGTGTCGAGACCGAGGCACTGCTCAAGGGGCTCGACGTTCTGCCGCGTGCGCGACGGGAGTACCGGGGCGTCGCCGTCGAGGAGTTCGACCTCGACGGCGCCCTCGCCCGCAAGCCCCGCCTCGTCGTGGTCGACGAGCTGGCCCACACTAACGCTCCCGAGTCGCGCCACCCGAAGCGCTGGCAGGACGTCGAGGAGCTGCTAGACGCCGGCATCGACGTCTACACCGCCGTTAACGTCCAACACCTGGAGAGCCTCAACGACGTCGTCGTCCAGATCACCGGCATCGTCGTGAAGGAGACGGTGCCCGACGCGGTGGTCGAGCGCGCGGACGAGATCGAGGTGGTCGACATCCCGCCCGACGAGCTGCGCCAACGACTACGGGAAGGAAAGGTCTACGTTCCCGAACGTATCGACCACGCCCTCGAAGGCTTCTTCAAGCGCGGCAATCTCATCGCCCTGCGCGAACTCGCCCTGCGCCGCGCCGCCGACCGCGTCGACGCCCAGATGCGGCGCATCCGGGCGGAGCAGGGTCTCTCTGGTCTCTGGCCCACGCGCGAACGGGTTCTCGTCTGCGTCGCTCCCAGCCCGCTCGCCTCGAAGGTCGTCCGGGCCGCCGCGAAGATGGGAGCGGCCTCCCACGCCGAGATGATCGCGGTCGTGGTGGAGAGCGATCGCCAGCAGAACCGGGGACCCGAGGCGCACGAAGCCGCCCGCCAGGCTCTGCGCCTCGCGGAGAGCCTGGGCATGGAGACCGTCACCCTGAGCGGTCACGACATCGTCGCCGAGATCGTCGCCTACGCCCAGCGACGCAACGCGAACCTCGTCGTCGTCGGCAAGCCCATCAAGCCCCGCTGGCGCGAGCTCCTGTTCGGCTCCGTCGTCGACGAGCTCGTGCGCCGCAGCGGCGAGATCGACGTCCACGTCATCACCGCCACCGTGGAGAGTTCTCCCCGGGTCATCCCTCAGGAAGCCGAGCCTTCAAAGGGCGGCGGCTACGGCTGGACCCTCGCGACCGTCGCCTTCTGCACCGCTGTGTGCGTCGGCCTGCGGAATCACGTCGAACCGACCAACCTCGCGATGGTCTACCTGCTCGGCGTCACCTTCGTGGCCTCTCGCTTTGGGCGCGGTGAGGCGGTCCTCGCCTCCGTTCTGAGCGCCGCCGTGTTCGACGTCGCCCTGATCCCGCCGTTCGGCACCCTCGCGATCTCCGACACCCAGTACCTCATCACCCTCGGCGCGATGCTGCTCGTCGCCCTGGTGGTCAGCCGACTCACCCTTCGCCTGCGGACCGTCGCCGAGGCTTCCGCCGAGCGGGAACGGCGCACCGCCGCCCTCTACGCCCTCAGCCGCGAGCTGTCGAAAAGCCGGGGCAAGCTGGAGATCGCCCAGGCGGCGGCGCGCGAGATCGGGGGCGTCTTCGAGACGGAGATCGCCATCCTCGCACCTGAGCGGCCTCTCGTCGCCTCCCCGAGCGGCTTCGAGGAGGAGGCGGTCGCCCGGTGGACCCTCGACCACGCAGAGCCCGCCGGACGCGGCACCGACACCCTGCCCGGCTCGCGCGGCCTCTACCTTCCGCTCCTAGGAGGCGCGGGCGCCGTCGGCGTCCTCGCCTTCCTTCCGAACGATCGCAACTGGCCCCTTCCGCCCGCCCAGCGCAGCCTGCTGGAGACCTTCGCCAACGGCATCGGCCTCGCCATGGAGCGCGCTCAGCTTGCGAAGGAGTCGCACGAGGCGCGGCTCTCCGCTGAGTCGGAGCGGATGCGCAACGCTCTCCTGAGTTCCATCTCCCACGATCTGCGCACCCCCCTTACCTCGATCGCGGGCGCCGCCAGCGCCCTCGTCGCGGCGGGTGGCGGCGAACTCGCCCACACCATCTACCACGAGTCGCTCCGTCTGAACCTTCAGGTTCAGAACCTCCTCGACATGACCCGCCTCCAGAGCGGGGAAGTGGAGGCGCGGCTCGACTGGAACTCCTTGGAGGAGATCGTCGGCTCCGCCCTCGCCCGCAGCCACGAACTCCTGGACGACCGGATCGTCACCGTCGAGATCGCCGCCGACCTCCCTCTCCTTCGCATCGATGCCGACCTCGTGATGAAGCTTTTCGTGAACCTCTTCGAGAACGCCGCGAACCACACCCCTCCTCACGCCCACCTCTGGGTACGGGCGCGCGCCGAGGCGGGCCTCGTCCGCGCTATCGTCGCCGACGACGGCCCCGGTATTCCCAAAGGCCAGGAGCTTGCCGTCTTCGAGCGCTTCGCCCAGGCCTCCGGGGCGGGCGCGAAAGGCCAGGGGCTCGGCCTGGGACTTGCGATCTGTCGCGCGATTATGCGGCTTCACAAAGGCGTCGTCTGGGTCCAGAACCGCTACGGCGGCGGCGCGGAGTTCCACCTGGAGTTTCCCCTTCCGAAAGCCCAACCCGAGGTCCCGGTTGGCTAGATCCTTCCGAAGCGCCTCCTCTTGGGGAAGGAAGGGAAGGGTGGAGGCTCGAAAGTCCATGAGGAGCCTCCTGTGACGAAAGCCCGCAAGATCCTCGTCGTCGACGACGAGGCCGCCATCCGCCGTTTCCTCCGCGCGAGCCTCGACCCCGCCCAGTTCACCCTGGTCGAGGCCGAGGACGGCGCGACGGGCCTGCGCGCCGCCGCCACCGAGAACCCCGAGGTCGTTCTCCTCGATCTCGGCATGCCCGACATGGACGGCATCGAGGTCGCCCGCCGCCTGCGCGAGTGGAGTGCCGTCCCCATCATCGTCCTCTCCGCGCGGGGGCAGGAAGCGGACAAGATCGACGCCCTCGACGCGGGCGCCGACGATTACCTCACCAAGCCCTTCGGCGTCGGCGAACTCTTCGCCCGCATCCGCGTCGCCCTGCGCCACGCCCAGAAGGCCGACCCGCCCGACCCCGTCGTCCGTGCCGGCGATCTCACGATCGACCTCGCTCTCCGCCGCGTTCTCCGGGGCGACGAGGAGATCCACCTCACCCCCAACGAGTACCGGCTCCTCGCCGTCCTCGCCCGCCACGCGGGCCGCGTCGTCACCCACAAGCAGCTCCTGCGCGAAGTCTGGGGCGAGGCCTACGCCGACGAGTCGCACTACCTCCGCGTCTACATGGGCCAGCTCCGCCACAAGCTCGAAACCGACCCCGGCCAGCCCAAAGCCCTCACCACCGAACCCGGCGTCGGCTACCGCCTCAAGACGGAATAGAGACGAGGGAACGCGAAGCGTGCAGTCGGAGACGAAACCTTCGGTAAGACTCTGGAGGTCGCCTCTTACCCTTCGTTTCGTCCCCCCGCCTCGACCTGAAGGATCGACCGGAGGTGACGGGGAGAAGAGAGCGACGGCGCGAAGGTGGGCATCAGCTCCGCTACGTCGCGCTCGTCCAACGCGACCGCGCGGCAGAAATCCTCGGGCGTGAAGCCGTCCGCCTCCAGCCGCCGTGCGATCTGCGGGTGGAGGCTCGAGTGCTCCCGGACGATCTGCTGCGGCTCGCTCTTGGTCTGGCCACGTCGGCTGAGCTCTTTCTGAAGGTTCACGTACTGCGTCTGGGACAGGATGCCCAGGTCGCGCTGACGGCGGGCGACCGCCTTCAGGGAGACGCCGAAAAGCCGCTTGAGCGGAAGCAGGGCCTCGATCCGGTGCGAACTCACCCCGTGCCGGGCGAGAACCGCCTCCGGCATCAGGAACGCGCTGGCGAACCGGTCGGCCTCCTGCTCGAGACGAGAGTCGTCCAACTCGTCGCTCCGCCTGCCGCCGTGGAGGACCAGATGCCCCAACTCGTGGCAGGCGTCGAACCGGCCCCGCTCCCCCGACTCTTTCTTCAGGTTCAGAAAGACGAACGGCGTGCCCTCGCGCCGCAGCGAGACCGCGTCCACCGACTCCGAATCGACGTTGAGCCAGTACGTCTGCACCCCCCGCGCCTCCAGAAGGTGCACGACCTGCGCGATCGGCGCGTCGCCCATGCCCCACCCCGCCCGGACCCTCGCCGCCGCCGTCTCGGGCGCCTCGCCGGAAAGGTCCGGAACGTTGGGCTGAGGCAGCCGCACACGCTCTCGCAGGAACGGGTCGATCGCGCCCGTCGCGAACCGCGTCCGCGCCAAGGTCTGCTCGCGCACGCGGGCGGTAAGCGACTTTCGCGAGCGGAAGCTCACCGCCTCCGACCGCACGTCGTCCAGTTCCGGCCCTGCGAAGTACGCCGTCGAACGCTCGAACGCCCGGCTCAGCCGCTCCAGGTGGGCGTCCGCCGACCGCGCGCCGGACTCCCACATCGAGACCAGCCCCGGCGATACTTCCAGCCGCCGGGCCGTCTCCACGAGGGTCCAACCCGCCGCCTGACGCGCGGCCAGCAGGCGCGACGGGGTGACCGAAGGCTCTTCCGGGAAAAGGCTCCGCATCAACCCAGGCTCGGCGCTTCGTAGTGGCCGCTCGAAAAGTCGCCGAGATCCGGGAAGTGGCTGACGAGCAGAAGGTCGTTGATCGCCATCAGTTCCGCCGACTCCCGCGCGAACTCCCCGTCGACGAGGTAGATCGAGCCCGAGTAGCCCTGCGCCGACACCGCGTCCTCCCGGATGTCGATCACGAGCAGGAGCCGCGACTGGGCGGTCCCGGCGGAAAACCCGAAGTCGAGCTCGCCCTGCACCATAAACGCGCCGTTGCTCCGGATAAAGTCCTGGAACATCCTTCCCTTGCGGTTGAACTCGACGAGGTCGCCGTCTACCGAGCCCCGCGTGAAGCAGACCTCCGTCGCGAAGGGGGAGAAGCCGCCCGGCGCGACGAGACGAAAGTGGTTGTTCTTGGGCTCGCGCCGAAACCCGTCCGCCACGAGCGACGTCCCGACCACCTGCTTGAGCGCCAGGTAGAGGTGCATCCCGCGGTCGCAGTTGCTGTCCTCGCTCCCGAACCGGCTTACCCCGATCTGGAAGCCCGTGCAGACGTCCTTGCCCAGCTTCGACACCACGTCCGGCCGAGTCCGAAAAGCGTCGAGCGGCCTTTGCGACGAAGGATCGAATTCGAGGAAAGGCAGCGTCGACGCCATAGCCCATCCTACCCTGGCCTGCGAATTTCCGCTCCGAATCCATACGCGGCGCTCGGTTTTCGACCGTGATGGGAAAAGACCCTCGTGAATCTGGACGAGATAGTAGAGATTTGGGAGAGGAATCTATCTATACTCTTCCGTCCACAATGGTCCGTCGCGCATTCACCCTGATCGAGCTCCTGGTCGTCATCGCCATCATCGCCATCCTGGCGGCGATCCTCTTCCCCGTGTTCGCCCAGGCGAAGGCCGCCGCGAAAAAGACCGCGTGCCTCAGCAACCTGAAGCAGATCGGGCTCGGCACGATGATGTACGAGGGCGACAACGAGGACTCGACGGCTCCGTTCGGCTACTACGTGACCCCCTACGACGCGGACGGTTACCAGTACGCCTACTGGTACGGCCTCTACGATTCGGCCACCGGAAAGACGGACCTCACCAAGGGGCTGCTTTATCCCTACATGAAGAACGCCCAGATCCAGGATTGCCCGGAGGCCACCGCCGTCCCTCTCGGCTCCCAAAACGCGCCGATCGCCTACGGCTACAACCAGGCCGCCCTGCCCGACAGCGTCGCCCCGAACTACGACTTCCACGGCGTGCCGTCCTCGCGGATCGAGAACACCGCCGAGACGGTCTACCTAGCCGACGCCGCGCAGCTCTTCTTCGGGTCGTTTTCCCGCTCCGGCTTCCTCTATCCGCCCTCCCACGCCGACGGCAAGGGCTACTTCGACCTCGCGACCGTCCATGCCCGACATAGCGGCGGATCGGCGAACGCCGTCTGGTTCGACGGCCACTCCAAGAGCATGAAGGTCTCGTTCCCGGCGACTCCGGGCAACGGCGTGGAGGCGAGGAAGCACAGCCTCGGCGAGCTGATCAACCCTCGGTATCCGTATGACGGATGCGCCGCCATGAGCGGCGGGGCCTGCAACGAGGACTACTACTTCCTCCTGACCAAGCCTACGAACTAGTCGTCCCGTGAGCCTCCGTCCGCGCCTGCGTAAGGCCCTCGCCCTCTTCCATCTCTGGACCGGCCTGGGTCTCGGACTCTATTTCGCGATGCTCGGCGTCACGGGAAGTTTCCTCGTGTTCCGGAGCGACGTGGAGGAACTCGTCGCCCCCGAACTGGCGCGCGTCGTCTGCCCGGCGGGCGCGCGGCCCCTTCCCGCCTCGGCGGTCGTCGCGGCGGTGCGGACGCGCTTCCCGAAGGCCGACGAGGCGACCCTGAGCAGCCTCACCCTCCCCCGCCATCCCGGCGGGGCCTACGTCTTGTCCGTCGACGAGAAGACCGTTCTCGTCGATCCCTATACCGGAGGGGTGATCCGGCAGGTGGACCCCTCCCGTAATCCCATCGAGATCGTCGGCAACCTCCACATGGACCTGTTGTGGCAGGCCAAGGGGATGCTTCTCAACACCTACGGCGGGCTCCTCACCGCCCTCCTCGTCGCGAGCGGCCTTTGGCTCTGGTGGCCAGCCACCGTGCGCCAGATTCGCGTCCGCCTGAGCGTCAAACGCGGCGTCAGCCTCAAGCGGACGATGAACGACCTGCACAACGTGCTCGGGATGGCGGGCCTCGCCTTCCTGCTGATGGCCTGCCTTACCGGCGCGGTGTTCGGCGTGTGGCAGACCGCCCACGACGCCCTCTACGGCGTTCTCGGTCAGACGAAGCCCGCCGCCGTGCCCACCTCCGTGCCCGTCCCGTCCGGCGCTCGCCGACTGTCGCTTGACACGCTGGTCGCGAACGTCGAGGCGGCGATGCCGGGCGCGACGCTCCAGGGCATGACGTATCCGGCCAAGCCGGACGCCCCGCTCACCGCCTACGGCGCGGTGGACGAGGGGCTCTCCGTCTACGTCTCGCTCGCTCTCGACCCCTACACGGGCCGCGTGATCCAGAAGGAGGACGCCCGCGAGGTCCCGACGGCGGGGATCGTGATGCGTTGGATCCACTTCCTCCACCTGGGCCAGTGGGGCGGCTGGACGGTCAAGATCCTCTACGCCCTCCTCGGCCTCCTCCCGCTCGGCCTGTTCGTCACCGGCCTCGGCCGCTGGCTTCTGCGCCGCCGCAAGAATCGGGGAGCGCGCCGACCATCCGGATCGATCTCAGATCCCTGCATTGGCGAAGGACCTCCCGAACAGGTCTAGGCCGGCTCTTCGCCCAGGTACCACGGCACGTTGATCACCACCACGCGGTGGCCGCCCCTCAGCAGGAGGGCCGCCTTCAGACCGGTCGCGCGCTGGTTGTGGAGAAGGTACTGCCAGGAGTGTGCCTCGACCAACTCGGGGATCACGACCGCGACCGTGCGCGTGGGGTTCGCGTCCAAGAGCGCGGCGATATGGTCGATCAAGGGGTTGAAGAGGCGGCGGTAGGGCGAGGCGAGAAGGCGCAACTCGGGCGCCGTGCCTCCGGCCGCGGAGAGGGGAAGGACGACCCGCTCCTGCCACTCGGCGTTCATCCGGAGCAGGTCGGCCTCGCCGGTCGTGATGTGGAGCGCCAGCACGTCGGGCGAGACGCCCATCGCGAACCGCAGGGCCTTGGCGCTGATCGTGTCGACCGCCTTGATCGGAACGACTACCAGGGGGGGACGCACTGCCGTGAGGTCGACCGTCCCCCGCAGACGCGTCGCCCCCTCGACGCTCGCGTAATGCCGCTTGACCCCTAGGAAGACGAGGACGAAGGCGGGGATCAGGAGGGCGGTGATCCACGCCCCCTCAACGAACTTCGCCGCAAGGACCACGACCAGAGCGACGCCCGTAGCCGCCGCCCCAAGGCCGTTGACGAGCATCGAGCCCCGGCGGGCGCCGCCCTCCCGGCGCCAGTGGACCACCATCCCGATCTGCGAGAGGGTGAAGGCGAGGAACGCGCCGACCGCGAACAAAGGGATCAGTCGGTCCGTGATGCCGCCGAACGCGATCAGCAGACCAGCCGAGAGAAAGGCGAGGACGAGGATGCCCGAGCCGAAAACGAGGCGGCGGCTTCGGTTCGCGAAGGCGTGGGGAAGGAAGTCGTCCTTGGCGAGCAGACGGCACAGGCGCGGGAAGTCGGCGAATCCGGTGTTCGCGCTGAGGGCGAGGACGGCCAAGGTCGAACCGATCGTGACGGCGTAGAGCGCTCCCCGCCCGGCGATCGCGCCTACGAGCTGGGAGAGCACGCTCTCGTAACCCTTGCCGACGGGGTCGGTCGCTCCGATCCGGTAGGCGCTCGCGAGATAGGCGATGCCGACGAGGAAGGCGGCGAGGATGCCGACGATGGCGGTGAGAGTCGTCTGCGCGTTCTTTACCGTGGGCTCGCGGAACGCCCCAACGCCGTTGCTCACCGCCTCGACGCCCGTCATCGCGGTGCAGCCGCTGGCGAAGGCGCGCAGGAGAAGCCACAGCGAGGCCGCCGCCGTCCCGCTTGGAAGCGCCGGAGGAACCCGAGCGGGAATCGGATGGCCGTGCGCGAGGAAAGCCTTCGCCGTTCCGAGCAGGAGGACCCCGCCGAGCGAAAGGACGAACACGTACGTGGGAAGCGCAAAGGCGGCGCCGCTCTCCTTGACGCCACGCAGGTTGACGAGCGTGATCAGGAAAAGCGTGAGCAGCGCGAGATCAAGGATGTAGGGCTGGAGGCCGGGCAGCGCCGAAACCAGGGCCCCCACGCCCGCCGAGATGCCGACTGCGACCACCAGCACGTAGTCGAGGAGCAGGGCGGCGGCCGCGACGAGGCCGGGGATCGTCCCCAGGTTCTCGCGGGCCACCGTGTAGGAGCCACCGCCGCCCGGATACGCCGCGATCGTCTGCCGGTACGAGCAGTAGAGGATGAAGAGGATCGCGACGATGACGCCGATGATCGGCGCCGAGTAGGCGATCCCCGTCGCCCCGAGCGGGATCAGGATCGTCAGGGCCGCTTCGGGACCGTAAGCGGCGGAAGCGAGGCCGTCAAGGCCCAGCATCGGTAGCCCAGCGAGCGGGCCGACCCGCTGGTGGCCCTCCTCGTGGGTCGCGAGGGGACGGCCAAGAAGGGTGTCGAGGAAGGCCACGCTTCCATAAGACCGCAAGCGACGGGCCCGGGTCGCCCTTCCGGGACAATCTTGACGCGATCTTGAGGAGCGCCTCAGAAAGCCGGTCTAAATCCTGGCCGACTCGTAGGCGCCGAGGTCGGCGCCCGCCCCCTGGACTCGGGGACTACCCGCTAGGTCGAGCGTGCCCAAAACCGCCGATCCAAAGCTCCAACCCGCGTCCCGCGCCGGAGAATCCGCCGCCAGACGAAAATCGTCGGCGCCGACGAAGCCCGGAGCCCCGAAAAGGGAATGGGCTTCGAAGCCCGTGCCGGCCCGGAAAGCGGTGAGTGAGTCATAGGCGCGTCCCTTCCAGTTCCAGGCCGGAACCCCCGGCGCGTCGAAAAGGTTCGCGTCCGACACGACCCCGACCCTCGAATTCCTCCCCGTCACCGTCGTCATCACGACGCCCTGCGCCGAGGCCGCCAGGACGTTGTTCCCGAACAGGTTGCCCTGCGTGTTGTACTGGATGAGGAACTCCCCCGTCCCCGTCCGCAAAGCGTCGTTCCTCACGAGAGTGTTGTTCACGATCGTGCAGTTCAGCGTTCCGCCCCGATTCGACCCGTAGCCGCCGATAGAGACGCCGCACACGTTGCACCCCGTCACGAGGTTGCTTCGCACGACCACGTTGGACGACGTCTTGCCCTTGTGCTCCGACGCGACCTCGATCCCCAGGTCGGCGGCCCGCACGACGTTGCGCTCGATCGTGATCCCCGTGCCGCCGTCCACGTAGACCCCGCCCGCGCTCCGCTCACCCCGGTAGGCGGGGTTCGTCCCCGAAGAGACGTTCTCGATGCGGTTCTCCGCGATAAGGCCGTTGCGTGCCTGATCCTTGCCCTTGATCGGCGACGTTCCCTCGAACCCGATGGCGACGATCCCGATGTTGTCCGCGTCGTGGACGGCGTTGCCGACCACCCGGAAGCCGTCGACGTTGCCGTTGACCGTCAGCGTCTCGCTCCAGCCCGTCTTCGTATGGTCGATCTCGTTGCCCTCGATCCGGAGGTTCGTGATCGCCCCGCGCTTCGAGTCGCCGTACACCGCGAGGCCGAACGCGTTGATCGAGTTGCGGTTCGTGCCGTCGTTCCCGATGTGGTGGACGTGGTTGCCCACGAGCGAGACCCCGTCGGCCTTCCCCCGCACCAGAATGCCCATGGGCACGCGCGAGGAGACCGTTGTCCGGTAGTTCCGGATCTCGAACCCCGTCACCGCGACCCGGTCGACGTTCTTGATCAGGACGAGCGCCGCGTCCTCCGTCGGAACGGCGAGCCCGGTCCCGTCGATCGTCGGCGCCTCGCCCGCCGCGGCGGCCAGCGCCATCGGAACCCGGACCGTCACCCGCTCCGCGTAGACGCCGCCGTGGACCACCACCCCGTCCCCGCTCGCGACGTGGTCGCACGCGTACTGGATCGTTCGCCACGGCGCGGCCTCCGTTCCCGGATTCGTGTCGCGACCGGCGACGGAGACGTGGTAGATCGCGGACGGCGGAACGAGTAAGAGCGGAAGGGCGAACAGCATCGGTCGATTTCTCGGGGGGAAGGCGGTTCGACCTTACCCCCGCGCCTACGGAAGGCGTGTGACCCCGATAACGTTGCGGCGACGTCGATCGCTAGGCGAGGGTCTCGATCATCCGCGCTTCGATCTCCGCGAACTCGCCAGGAGGCTCCTTCCGTTCGAGCGCGCGCCGCCATCGCTTCAGAAGCGTGTAGGTCGCGTAGGCGTCGCGCGTCTCATCCATCCGTTCAGGCCAACATCGATATCGCTCGTAGCCTTCCCGAAAGGCGCGCGGGCTGGGCATCCAGAGCAGGATCGCCGACAGCTCCCACTCCGCCGGCGCCCACAGATGCCCCTGAACGCCCGCAAGGCCGGAGATCGTTCCGTGCGTGTCGCCAAGGTAGCGCGAAGGGTTTTGGTCTACGCAGACCAGGGTAAAGTCGCGGGGGTCGGGCGAGCGGGTCGCGCGATCGAGCGCGGCGTCTATGCGCCGCCGAAAGCCCCTCGGGGCGGGTGAAGCGTCGCACACTACGTCCGCGAGAACGCTGTACGAGAGGGCGAAGCGGCTCCACCACCGATTCCAACGAGTCGGCGCCTCGCCGAAAGCGCCGAACCCGTCGATGCGGGCGGTTGCCTTGTGGATTCGCCCTAGATGCTCCCCGAGCTGCCGCGCGGCGCGTTTTCCCATACGAAAGCGCTCTCCGTCGAATGGCCTTCCCGGAAGGATCTCTGCGGTCGCGAAGTCGCGACCGTTCGGTCCGGTCCCCTCCCCGAAGTGAACGATTCGCGGCACGGGAAGGCTTCCGTGCCGATCGAGAATCTCCGTCAGGACGAGGAGCGGGCGAATGCCCGGCTGCGGCTTCTCCCCGAGCAGGGCGATGGCGTAGGCGGGCCAAGCCGGGCCAGGAGCCGTGGATGGAATCCCTCCGTCGGGGTAGATCGTCACCGCCAGGCCCGCTTCGCGGACGACGTAGGTCAGGGGATCGTCCCCCGGCGCAAGGAAGCCTATCGTCCGGTCCAGCAGGCTAAGAACGTCGGCCTGACCGAGCGACGCCTGGATGTCGCCCACGCTAAGCCTCCGCATCCTGATCCGGACGGCTCCTGGCGCCCGGCTTCGGCCTTCGCTTCGGGAGGTTCCAGTCGTAGGAGGCCCGAGGCTCCGTCTTCGGACGGGGCCTCGTCTTTCGAGACTTGTCGTTCGCCATCGGCCCATTGTGGAAACGCGGAGCCGGCGGTTCGACCGACCTTGAGGCCTTCTTGACGGGGTCGTCGCGGATCTTGACGGGGGGCGGACGCGCGCGAGGGGCAAGCTGAAGCCATGGCCGAAACCGCCCTCGGTAAGCCTCTCGCGACCGTTCTGCTCTTCACCGCCCTTGTGACTCTGCTCGTGATGGGGATCGGCTTGATCCTCTCCCAGATCTTCGAGCCGAAGCCCGGTCGTAAGGACGCGCCGCGACGATGAGCGACCTCGCCTTCCAGATATCCCTGCTCGCGGGCTACATCTTCGCGCTGATCGCCTTTCGGCGCCACGTCGAAGCTTCCGAAGCGGGCCGAAAGGAAGACGAGCGGCTTCGCCGGGAAGCCCAGGAACGCGAGTGGCGAGTCGGCATCCCCTACGATCCCGAGGAGAGATAAAACACCCTTGACACGATCCTGATGGGTGGCCCGCTTCCTTTGACCCGGCCTTGAGGCGTCCCGGTCGCACCATCGAGAGGACAGGCGCTTCGATGCACACCACCCTCCTCATCCTCCTCCCGTTCGCCCTCGTGGCCTCCGCCGCCGCTCAGACGTCTCCCGCTCCCTCACCCGCCTCTCCGAGCGGCTTTCCCATCGCTACCGACCGCCCGAGCTTCTCCGACGCCTCCTCGCTCGTGCCGATGGGGCGCTGGCAGGTGGAGACCGGCGGCACCGACTTCAAGATCGGCAGCCTTAAATACGGCCAACTGCCCGAACTTCTCGTCCGCGTTCCCCTGAGCGACCGCTTCGAGCTTCGCCTCGTAAACGTCAACTACAGCGTCTTCGAGGGCGGCCACGGGAGCGGCTTCCAGGATCCCGGCGTCGGCTTCAAGCTTCGCCTCTCCCGCGCGAACCGCAAGGCGGCGGGCGAGCCTGAACTCGCCCTCGTCGGCCTTCTCCAGGCTCCGGCAGGCGGCCCCGGCCTGCGCGCCGACACGCTCCAGCCGACCGTCAAGCTCGCCGCCTACCTGCCCGTGAGCGCGACCGACGGCTTCGGCGGCAACCTCGTCGTCGCCTCCTACACCCCTCAGGACGCCCACTTCGTGCAGTACGCCGCCAGCGTCTACTGGGCTCACACCTTCAATCCGCGCCTCGCGAGCTTCGTCGAGACCTATGGCCTGACGCCCCTAAGCCGGGGCACGAACGGCGGCGCCTTCGCCGACGCGGGCTTCACCTACCTTCTCGACAAGGCGACCCAGATCGACGTCCGCTACGGCAGCGGCTTCGCCCAGAACCGCGACGGCCAGTTCTTCGGGGCCGGGATCGCCTTCCGCTTTTAGGCGTCCTGACGAAATCCTGACGCGATGGGGCGGCCCCTTGACGCCGCCCTGACCCGCCCCGCCCTCACCATAGAGCCTATAGAGAGCATGAAAAACCTCGTTCCGACCTTCGGTTTCCTTTTCGTCTCCGCCCTCGTCACGAGCGCGGTTGGCCTCTTGGCGTTCGCCGTCCATCCCTAAACCCGACCGTGACCCCTTACGACCTCGTTCCGTTCCTCCTGTTCGGCGCCTTTTGGACGGGCGCCTGGCGGCTCGACGTCCGTGAAACGCGATGCAAGACCTCTTCTATCTCGCCGTCGTCGTCGCCTTCTTCCTCGTCGCCGCCCTCTACGTACGCGGCTGCGAAGCTCTCCGACCTCCTTCGGACGGATCGCGAGGCGAAGCCCATGAGTAGCCCGCGCTACGGAGAACGGCGATGACCGATTACGTCTGGACCTCCGTCCTCACTCTCCTTCTCCTGGGCTACCTCCTGTACGCTCTTCTCCGGCCGGAGAGATTCTAAAACGCCATGCTCAGCGGCACCCTCCAGATCCTTCTCTTTTTCGCGATCCTGCTCGCCACCGTCGTGCCCCTGGGCACGTACCTCTTCCGCGTCTTCACGGGTGAGACGCGCTTCTTCGGCTGGCTCGAGCGCCCGCTGTACCGCCTGCTCGGCGTCGGCGAGGACGAAGACCAGCCCTGGACCCAGTACGCCCTCGGCGTGCTGCTCTTCAGCGTCGTCGGCCTCGTCTTCTCGTACGTCGTCCTCCGTCTCCAGGGCTCCTTGCCCATGAACCCCGGCGGGCTCGATGGTCGGCAGATGACGCCCCACCTCGCGTTCGACACCGCGACCTCGTTCGCCACGAACACGAACTGGCAGAGCTATTCGCCCGAGCTGGCCGTGTCGAACTTCTCGAACATGGTCGCTCTTGCCATCCACAACTGGATGTCGGCCGCGACGGGCATCGCGGTGGCGGTCGCCCTCGTGCGCGGCTTCGCCCGTCGCAACGCGAAGGGGATCGGCAACTTCTGGGTCGACACGACCCGCGCGACCCTCTACGTTCTGCTCCCTCTGTGCTTCATCGGCGCGCTGGTCTACGTCGCCAGCGGCGTCCCTCAGACCTTCTCGGCGGGCGTCGACGCACTGACCCTCGAAGGCGTCAAGCAGCGCATCGCCCTCGGCCCCGTCGCTTCGCAAGAGATCATCAAGCAGCTCGGCACGAACGGCGGGGGCTTCTTCAACGCGAACTCCGCGCATCCCTTCGAGAACCCGACCGCTTTCGCCGATCTCTTCACGAAGCTCCTGATCTTCCTCATCCCGGCGGCCCTGACCGTCACCTTCGGCAAGATGGTGGGCAACGTCCGCCAGGGATGGGCCATCCTCGCCGCGATGTCGTCCCTCTTCCTCGTCGGGGCGTTCGTCTCGCTCGCCGCCGAGACCGCCGGAAACCCGACGATCGCGAAGCTCGGCGTCGAGGCCGCGAACATGGAAGGGAAGGAGACCCGCTTCGGGATCGGCGCCTCCACCCTCTTCGCGACGATCACCACCGACGCCTCCTGCGGGGCGGTGAACTCGATGCACGACTCCTACACCCCCTTGGGCGGCCTCGTGCCGACCTTCAACATCCTGAGCGGCGAGGTGATCTTCGGCGGCGTCGGAGCGGGATTGTACGGGATGTTGATGTTCGCCGTCCTCGGCGTCTTCATCGCGGGCCTCATGGTGGGTCGCACCCCCGAGTACCTGGGTAAGAAGATCGAGCGGTTCGAAGTCCAGATGGCGATGCTCGCCACCCTCGTCCTCGCCGGTTCGATCCTCGGCTTCAGCGCCCTCGCCGCGAACGTCGCGCCGCCCAAGGCGCTCAACACCTTCGCCGGAAGCGCCTATGGCGGCTCCGATACCCCGTACGACTCCATGACGGGCAACTTGAACAACGCGGGCGCCCACGGCTTCAGCGAGATTCTCTACACCTACGCCTCCGCCACCGGCAACAACGGCTCCGCCTTCGCGGGTATCACCGCGAACACCGGCGCCTACGACTTCACGATCGGCCTCGCGATGCTGATCGGCCGGTTCCTGATGATCGTTCCCCTCCTGGCGATGGCGGGCAACCTCGCCTCGAAGAAGCGGATCGAGGAGGGCGCGGGCACCCTCCGCACCGACAACGGAACCTTCGTCGCCCTCCTCGTCGGCACCGTCGTCATCGTCGGCGCCCTCACCTTCTTCCCAGCCCTCTCCCTCGGCCCCGTCGTCGAACACTTCCAGATGGCTCAGGGCGTGACGAAGTAGCGCGACGAAAACCTTCCCTCGCTCCGGCAAGGGGAGGGAAGGGAGGGAGAGTCTAAAAGACCTCGTCTCTGGAGCCTCTCAATTCTCTTTACGCTAGACGTCCGTCTAGTGTAAAGTCGATCGATGGACTTGCTAACGGCCCTGCTCGAATCATGGGATCGTCAATGCCGAATCGTGGACGCCGTCGCCTCCCGTGTCGATGAGGTGAACCGTAAGGTCAAGCCGTCCGAGGACGGCTGGCCTTTCGACCGGCAGCTCGCCCACGTTCACGCCGTCCGCAAAGAATGGCTGACCCAGGTCTCTCCGA
This sequence comes from uncultured Fimbriimonas sp., assembly GCA_964516175.1. Classification (GTDB taxonomy): domain Bacteria; phylum Armatimonadota; class Fimbriimonadia; order Fimbriimonadales; family Fimbriimonadaceae; genus Fimbriimonas. The sequence goes on from CAZEWR010000011.1 coordinate 52,528, forward strand.
AGCGTGGAGTCACCCTCGGCGATACCTTTACCGATGGCTGGACGACCCCGGTCGACGACCTCGATGCCATCAAATCCCAGCTCAAGGCGAGCGCCGTCGCTATCCGCGCGGCCATGGCCGAACTCCTGAACGACGGAACCGGCGCGATCGGTGGCTACGACCATCCCGTCCTCTTCCTCCAGCACATGGTCTGGCACGAAGGCTGGCACGTCGGCCTGATCTTCCTCGCCCTGCGCCGCGCGGGCCAAGAACCCTCCGAAGAGTGGGAAGAGGCCAACGTCTGGGGCGAGTGGCGTACGGAGTAGGATCGCCCCACCCCGTTTTGGGAGTGCGGGAGCTTGCGCCCGCTTTTTATGGAGCGAACTCGTGAGCGTCAAACTCGGCCGAAGTCGGTAAGCAGTGGATGTCTGACCCACAGACGTCGCTTTCAAGACGAGGATGGATCTTCGAGAGGCTTGGCTTTGCCGCCCGAAACGGGTCAAGATCGAACATGGCGGTCTGGCAAGCGAGAATTCACGCCATCCTCCAGCCGCCCGTTCCCGGCGGCTGGGGAAACTGGCCGAGGCTACCTGACCTACGCGCGGCCCTCGTCCTGCTTTTCGGCGAAGAAACGACGGAGGCTGATGGTGAAGCGCTCCACTGGGGCCCATACCACCACCACGACGCTCGCCTCTGGCTTGACGACGAGGACGGAACGATCCTCGTCCGCCTCGACCTGCGCATCCTCGACCGCGCCTTCGTCCGTGCTCTCGTAACCCTCCTCATCGACGCTGGGCTCCGGCTTCGGCTCCAAGATGGGACCACGATCGAAGCCACCGAGGACAACCTGCGCCGCCTGATTCGCGAGTCTGATGCGACCCGGTTCATGGACGATCCTTGGGCTTACTCGCGATCCCTACCTCCCGGGAACTCCGATCCACCGGCGGACTCGGCGTGCTAAGGCGCTGACGAGGCTCGCGATCCTGAGCCCAGGTTCCTGGCGACCGTCGTCCAGGTTGACGGAGCGAACTTGGTAAGGCTTGACTCTAACGTTTGATCTGTCGGCGCTATAGGCTGCAAGATCGCGAGATAAGCCACGTATAATCCACCATGCTCTCGGATTTCTCAGTCAATGCCGTCTGTCGAATCCCCCTGCATCCCCAGGAACAAGACCGCCTCGCCACCGTGTGCGGACCGTGCGAGCCGGGCGGAGCCAGCGACCCGACTCTCGACGCGATCGCGGAAACCGCGGCAAGGTTGTTCGCCACGCCGATGGGGCTCGTGACGTCTCTCTGGGAAGAGGATCAGTGGATATCGGGACGCGTCGGAACGGACTTGGAACATACCCGCCGCGACGAATCGTTTTGCGCCCAAACGATCCTTTCGGACGTCCCGCTCGTGGTGGAAGACGCCCGGACCGACCCGCGTTTCGCCCATCTGAAGACCGTCACCGGCGAGCCTTACGTCCGGTTCTACGCGGGAGCCCCGATCGTCGACGCGGAAGGCCTGCCCCTCGGGGCGGTGTGCGTCCTCGACACCAAACCGGGTGAGGCATCCTCGTTGAGCCTCGCCGGACTGGAACGGCTTGCGGCGAAGGTCGGCGTGATCCTGGAAACCCGTCGCCTCGTGCGCGAGCTTTTAGGGAGCGGGACCTCGGGCGACGCGGGCGGTCGAACCCTCGCGCGGCTGGAACGTATCCTCAAACCGCTCGGCGCCCCGCTGGAACGCTCTCGCGCCTCCATCTGAGCCGGTCGAGTCAGACCTAGGGCTAGAGTCGGATCGCTACCCCGCCGCAGATACGGGAGAAGACGACCTCGCTTCAGTCCCCGTCCTCCGGTTCCGGCGCGTCCACCAGCCAGAACGCGCCGGAGTCGACGCGCTCCTCGATTTCGTGGTGCCGGACCCATTCTCCGCCCTGCGTCCGGTACCGCGTCTCGTCGCCCGCCGTCTCGACGGCCCGTATCGTCAGCCCGCGCTCGCCCCGGCCGAAGCGCTCGCCCACCCTAAGGATCCTCATGGTATCCAAGAGGATGCACACTCCTCTCGGCTTTCGTGGGCCTACGGCTTCGCTTTCGGCGCGGGCGGCAGCACCCACGTCCGGCCTTCGGTGGGATCGAGCACGATGCGGAACTGCCGGATAAGGGCGAGGCCCACGTTGGTCCCGCCGCCTTCGATGAACAGCAGGCGCGGACTCTCCAGGACGACGCTCGCGACTCGCACCTTGCCCTTGAGGCGTCCGCCGTACACTGGCTGGGTTCCGGCGGCGGACGTGGCGGTGCCCACTTCCGTCAGGGGCTTCGCGAGTCGGAGCTTTGATGCCAGGCTCAGGGGCAGGAGCATCGGCGCGTCGTTCCCCGTGTCGAGCAGCGCATCGACCCGAACGCCCCCGAGGTCGATCGGGATCGAAGGAAGGCGCCTCGCGTTGTAGGGGAACGAAGGACCAGCGGGAAGGGTCGCTGGGCTCTTCGGTTGCACGATGAGACGCCCCTTGGCGAGATCCAGGGTGACGAGACGATCGGGAAAGCTGTTCGGCCCGAAGATGCCCACTTCATCCGTCACCGGGTAGGCGAACGCGGTCGCGCGGGCGTCCGCGATCCGAACGCCGCCGAGCCGCGCGTCCTTGATAAAGGTGTCGAAGCCGGGGACGGGCTTGCCCGTGCTGCCGTCGATGGAGGGCGAGGGACCGTTCTCGGGCAGACCGAGCGACTTCGCGTACGCTAGGTCGAGCAGGTTGCCGTTCGTGCCGGTGTCGAACACGACGGGCGCGGGAGCGTGATCGCCGACGCGCAGCATCGCGAGAACGCGCCGGTCCGAAAGGTAAAGCGGAATCGTCTCCGTTTCCGGAGCCTTGTCCTGCGGGAGACCGAACGGAACTCCGAGAAGCGTGGGAGCGAGGGCGAGAACGGGCCGGAGCGTGAGCGCAAGCATAGGGAGGGTCACCAAAGCGACGCTCTAGTATGAGGCTCCTCGCGTATGATGGAGCCTCGTGGCGCGAATCCCCCCTCTTCATCCGGCGCCGGGTGCCGCCCTCAGAGCGTTCGCTGCGACACGGGCCCTCCTGAGATCGCGCCGGGAACCCGACCAGGAAGCGGCGTTGGCCGCGTTCGAGGATCTGCGCTGGAAGCGGTTGCGAGCGCCGTTGACTCTGTTCGGCCTCGGGATCGTCATCGCGTGCGTGTGGCCCGTCCCCAGGACTCTGCTGGGCGAGGATGGGGCGGTTCTCCTTTTCATGGCGTTCGTGGTCGCCTTCCTCGGCATCCTCTTCTCCCAAACCCTCTGGGTGCCGCTCACGACGCAAGAGATCGCCACCCTCGCTTCCGGCCTGCGCCTGCCGCGCGTCCAGGCGGCGTACCTGGATTGCTGGCTGGCGCTGCGGGATCTCGGCCCTGCCGTCGATCCGGACGGCGGACTCGAAAAGGACCTGAGGCGGCTGATAGACGAGGAGACGCGCCTGATCGCCGCGCAGGCGCGGGCGGTCGAACGGACGGACGCGTTCGGGACCGTCGAGGTCGAACGCCACGAGCTCGCCGATCGGTTGGCTCAGGCGAAGGACCCTGCCGCTCGCGCGGCACTGGAGCACGGACTACAAACCTGTGAACGACGGCTGGCCGCCGCTTGCGAACCCGCCCAAAGCGTGGAACGGATCGACGCCGAGCTTGAGAGAATCGCCCAGGTCGCCCTCGATGTGCGGGACGCGCTGCGCCGCCTGCGCGAAGCTCCCGAGGGGGCTCCCCTCGACCTTGAGACGACGTCGATTCGGCAGACGCTGGCGCACGTCGCGGACCACGCCGCTGCCCTCGAAGCGGCGACCGCCGAACTCCGCGCGCTATAAGGCGGAAAGAGGCCTCGCCGCGGACGAACCCGCGCCGGTCATCCTCTCGCGCAGATGGCTGGAACGTTAAGGCCGTCGAGACCGAGCGCCGATCTTGACGGAATCCTGACGCCGTTCGAACCCGCCTTGACGCCGCCTTGACCGGACCGGGCCGCATCCTCTAAGGGACGGTTCCGCCCCATGTCCATCGTACAACCCACCAAGAGCAGCCTCTTCCAACCCGCCCTCGTTCGGCGGGCGGCGAAGGACGCGTTCGTCAAGCTCGACCCCCGGCAGGTGGCGAAGAACCCCGTGATGTTCGTCGTCCTCGTCGGAAGCGTGGTCACCACCTTCTTCGCCCTGCGCGACGCCGCCACCGGCAAGGCCGACGTCGGTTTCACCCTCCAGGTCACGCTCTGGCTCTGGTTCACCGTCCTCTTCGCCAACTTCGCGGAGGCGATGGCCGAAGGGCGCGGCAAGGCCCAGGCCGACGCCCTGCGTAAGGCGAAGACCACCACCAGCGCCCGCCGCCTCCTTCCCGACGGCCGCGAGGAGGTCGTGCCCGCTCCCGAGCTGAAGAAGGGCGACCGCTTCGTCTGCGAGGCGGGCGATCCTATCGCCGCCGACGGCGAGGTGGTGGACGGCATCGCCTCGGTGGACGAGAGCGCCATCACCGGCGAGTCGGCCCCCGTCATCCGCGAGTCCGGCGGCGACCGCAGCGCCGTCACCGGCGGCACCCGCGTCCTGAGCGACCGTATCGTCGTCCAGGTCACCCAGAACCCCGGCGAGTCGTTCCTCGACCGCATGATCGCCCTCGTCGAGGGCGCCAAGCGCCAGAAGACCCCCAACGAGATCGCTCTCTCGATCCTCCTGAGCGGCCTGACGATCATCTTCCTGTTCGCCACCGTCACCCTTCTCCCCTACGCGCACTTCGCGGTGGCCCAGGCGGGGCAGGGAAGCGTGCCCTCCATCACCGTGATGGTCGCTCTCCTCGTCTGCCTGATCCCGACGACCATCGGCGGTCTCCTCAGCGCGATCGGCATCGCCGGTATGGACCGCGTCATGCAGCACAACGTTCTCGCGATGAGCGGCAAGGCGGTCGAGGCGGCGGGCGACGTCTCGACCCTCCTCCTCGACAAGACCGGCACCATCACCCTCGGCAACCGTCAGGCCACCGCCTTCCACCCCGCGCCCGGCGTGGACGAGCAGACCCTCGCCGACGCCGCCCAACTCTCGTCCCTCGCCGACGAGACGCCCGAAGGCCGCTCCGTCGTCGTCCTCGCAAAGGAGAAGTACGGCATCCGGGAGCGCGAGACGGTCGGTATGACCTTCGTGCCCTTCACCGCCCAGACGCGGATGTCCGGCGTCGACGTCGGCGGGCGCGAGGTCCGCAAGGGCGCCCAGGACGCGATCCGGCGCTACGTCGAAGGCCAGGGCGGCCACTTCGCTCCCGAGCTTCAGGCGAAGGTCGAGGCGATCTCCCGCGAGGGCGGCACCCCGCTCGTCGTCGCGGAAGGGCCGCGCGCCCTCGGCGTCATCCAGCTCAAGGACATCGTGAAGGGCGGCATGAAGCAGCGCTTCGCCCAGCTCCGCGAGATGGGGATCAAGACGGTGATGATCACCGGCGACAACCCCCTCACCGCCGCCGCCATCGCCGCCGAGGCGGGCGTCGACGACTTCCTCGCCGAGGCCACCCCCGAACAGAAGCTCGCCTACATCCGCAGCGAGCAGGCGGGCGGAAGGCTCGTCGCGATGACCGGCGACGGGACGAACGACGCCCCCGCCCTCGCCCAGGCCGACGTCGGCGTGGCGATGAACTCCGGCACCCAGGCCGCCAAGGAGGCGGGCAACATGGTCGATCTCGACTCCAACCCGACGAAGCTGATCGAGATCGTGGAGATCGGCAAGGGGCTCCTCATGACGCGCGGCGCCCTCACCACCTTCTCCATCGCGAACGACGTCGCGAAGTACTTCGCGATCATCCCCGCGATCTTCGTCGCCACCTACCCCCAGCTCGCCGCCCTGAACGTCCTCGGCCTGAGCAATCCCCGGAGCGCGATCCTTGCGGCGGTGATCTTCAACGCCCTGATCATCGTGTTCCTTATCCCCCTCGCCCTGCGCGGCGTCGCCTACAAGCCCATGGGAGCCGAAGCGGTTCTGCGCCGCAACCTCCTCGTGTACGGTCTCGGCGGCGTCCTCGCCCCGTTCCCCGCGATCTGGATCCTCGACAAGATCGTCGCCCTCTGGACGAAATGAAACAACTCCGCCCCGCCCTCCTCCTCACCCTCTTCTTCGTCCTCGTGACCGGCCTCGCCTTCCCGGCGGTGATCACGGGCATCGCCCAGGTGGCCTTCCCCAAGCAGGCCAACGGAAGCCTGATGGTCCAGGACGGCAAGGTGGTGGGCTCAGAACTGATCGGCCAGAACTTCACGAGGCCGCAGTACTTCCATCCGCGCCCCTCGGCGGCGGGCGCAGGCTACGACGCGGCGAACTCGAGCGGCACCAACCTCGGTCCGACGAGCGACAAGCTGATTCACGGCGTCCACGATCCGAAGAACCCCTCCGGCGACTTCGACGGCGTGGCCGATCTCGCGAAGAAGTACCGCGCCGAGAACGACCTCGCTCCCGACGCGATCCTTCCCGCCGACGCCGTCGCCCGCTCCGCCAGCGGCCTCGACCCGCACATCTCGCCCCGCAACGCGGAGCTTCAGGCAGCGCGGGTGGCCAAGGCGCGCGGACTCGACGTGGCCAAGGTCAAGGCCCTCGTCGCCGCGAACACCGACGCCGCCTTCATCGGGGTCTTCGGCGATCCCGCCGTCAACGTGCTCGCGCTAAACCGGGTCTTGGACGGGCTCGTTCGGTAACGATCGACCGAACCCGCGCCGCCGAACCAGGCCGAGGGCCCCGAGTCCGAGGAAGGCGAGCGACGCAGGCTCGGGAACCGGCGATGCGGGCGTCACTTCCAAACGGACGTTCGAGAGCGTGGCGTCGAACCCGGAGCCGAACGTGTTGGCGAACGAAAGCGTGTACGTGCCCGAGCCGGGATTGACCGTCGCGAAGTTGACCGCCCCGGAGTAGGCGCCGGGCTCGTCGGGAGCTCCCGGCAACGGTCCTAAGGCCGTCGACCCGGCGGGATCGGTCAGGGAGAACGCGAGGTCGCTGAGCCACGTGTCGCCATCGGTGGTCAGAGTGAACGACAGCGTGGCCCCGTTCTGGAGCGCGCCCAGACTTGAGGCGGTCGTCGTGAAGACGGTGTTGGGCGGCCCGGCGGTGAGGGTCAGGTCCGGAAAGAGGATCGAGGCGGCTTGCGCGCCGCCCGCGAGGGCGCACAACGTGAGCAGCGAAAGGAGGCGGAAAGAGTTCATGGGATCGAAACGAAGGCTGTTAAGAACCCTTTCCCCTGGAGAGGGGAAAGGGATGCCGAGGGGATGGCTTTGGCGATCTCTAGGCGGGGCTAGCCGAGCTTGTCGAGCCGGAACAGCTGGCCGAAGCCGTCGTAGAAGTCCCAGAGCTTGACCGGAGTGCCGTCGGCGGCGCTGGCGCCCCACAGGTCGAGCGTCTTCCAGACGCCGTTCTTCGGCGCGACCTTGTACCAGCCGTCGCCCATGGGGATGAGGTACCAGCGCTGGGCGTCGTTCCCGTTGTCCTCCCAAAGCTGGACCGTCTGACCGTTCGAGGCGTCGCCGCCCGAAAGGTCCACGCACCGCCCGCCCGGCAGGTTGGTACGGATCCGGTACGAGCCGTCCGCCTGCTTCTCCAGTCGGAACTTTTGGCCTTGGGCCCCTGAGTACGCGCGGACGTTCAGCGGCGTGGAAGCGTCGCCGTTGGCCACCTCGATCGCCGAGTTCGGCGCGAGACGCGGCGTCAGCCGGTACGTGCCGTCGACGACATCGGTGGCGTAGACGGTGTTCCGAACCCCGCTGAGATTCATGTCGCGGCGCAAGGCGGCCACGATCGAGGCGGTGCGGCGCTCGTTCTCGGGGCTCCACTCGGAGTCTTGGTTCTCCCCGTAAGGCCAATAGTGCTGCGAGTCGCCCCAAAGGCGGGCGTCGGGACCGTCGAACGCCTTGATCTGAAGATCGGCGTAGGCGCCGTGCCAAAAGCCGTCGTACATCAGGCCGCCCCACTCCCCGGTGGTGCCGGTGCCCAACGTGTGGGACATCTCGTGGATGGCGACTCGCCGGTTCCAGGAGCCGCCGAAGCGAATGGTGCCGCCGTATCCGGCATCCGCCGTGGGTACCCACTCTGAGGGCACGCTTTCCACCGTCTCGTGCTTGTCGAACACGCCGGCCGAGTTGTACAGCATGCAGGCGCCGTCCATCGCGTCCGCGATCGTGTTGATCTTGTAGGCGTCGTTCGGGTCGTTGATGTAGCCCCAGTTCCACGTCGCGCGGTTGCGGTTCACCTTGCGGATGAGCGCCGCTTGCTCGACGGAACCCAGCGCGATGAAGGCGTCTTTGCCGGGAAGCGCATCGAACTTCGCCCGGGCCGCCCCGCCGCGGTAGACGTTCCGCCCGAGCAGCTCGCGGACCTGATCCTGCTCCCAACCCGGCAGTCGGGTTAGGCCGTTGGAATTCAAGATCTGATCGTTGCGGTCGCTCCACTCGGCGTCGTCCGAGAGGCGCATCGTGTCGATCGTCTTTACGCCGTCGAGATAGCAGCGCAGATCGCTTCCCTTGACCTCGATTTTGACGCTGTACCAGCGTCCCGTCTGAACCGACCCGCTTTGGGTCAGCATCGAGAAGCCGGGAGCCTGGATCGCGCTCTGCGTGTTGTTCCAGCCGGCGATGTTCCACCAACTGGTCGTCGAGTCGTTCGGCATCCCAAAGCCGATCAGGAACCCTTCCGCCCCGCCCGTTTTCCGCGCCTTGAGCGTGATCGTGTAGTTCGTCCAACTCGGGTCGCCGACCGTCGCTAGCGCGGGCGTCCCGCCGCCGGTCTGACGCAGGATGCCGTTGGCGGTCGACCAGTTCCCGCCGGAGAGGGTCATGCCCGCGGTGCCCGCCCAGAAGTTGCTCTGGTAAAGCCGCTGGGAGCCCTTGACCACCTTGATGTCGGCGAACTCGGCTTGGGTGTTCCAGGTGCCCAGAGCGATCTTGCCCGCGATCGGGCCTGCGTTCGCTAGGGCGGAGGCTCCGGCGAGAAACAGGAGAGAAATGGCTTTATTCATGAGAACCGCTTCGTTCTTGGACGATGGAAAACCATCGCGAAAAAACACTTTAGCACCCATTTGATGGGTATAGAGAGGCGATTCGTTCGGGTAGGCCTTCAATCCCGCAAAAAGAGTCGCAGACCGCTTCAAAAATTCGGCCGGGCAGGACCGAGGGTCGTTCCGAGAGCGAGCGTTCCGGCCACCTTGTGGTGAGAAGGCCCGGCTTCTCCCCGGATCGAATCGTCGAGAACCCCTACCGCCGCGTCCGCGATCCCCTCGAAAGAGACCCGCACCGAGGCCACGACGTGGCTCGATGTGGACGGCCAGACGATGCCGTCGTAACCCACGATCGATACGTCTCCCGGAACGCGGTAGCCCGCCCGTTCGCTCGCCTCGAGCACGTCGTACGCGGTGCGGTCGTTCCACACGAAGAAGGCGGTCGGCTTTTCCGCCGGAGCCATCGCTTGGGCGACGCTAGCGTCGAAATCGCGCAGGCAGACGACGGTTCGAACGTCTTCCGCCCGCACGCCTCGGGCGACCAGATGGCTCCGAAGCCACCCTTCACGTAGCTGGGGGTCGGGCCATCCCGGCGACTGCTGGGTAAAGACGGCGATGCGTCGATGGCCGTTCTCGACCAGAGCCTCCGCGATTCGCGCCATCCCCTGCTCTCCGTCGTCCTGGACGGTTGACAGAATGGTCTCGGGGCCTCGGGGATTGAAGACCACCGTAGGGAGGCCGGAGGCGCGCAGCCGCTCGAGCAAAGGTTCGTCCGGCTCCGGGGCGAAAAGGATCAGGCCGTCCGCGAAACCTCCGTTCAGGAACTCGTACGTTTCCTGGACGCCCGGATGGAAGTCGCAGTGGACGAGGATGTTGTAACCGCGCTTCCCTCCCGCGTGCTCGATCGCCGCCGAAAGCCGGTCCATGTAGAGGTCGCCGGCCTCGCGGTTGCGAAAAGAGTTGTAGAACGAAAGGATGCCCGTCTTTCCGCGCCGTACGGAGCGGTGGAGCAGGCTCGGCGCGTAGTCCAGCGACGTCGCCGCGCGCCGGACCCGATCCTGCGTCTCTCCGGAGATCCGGTACTCCTCGCCCTTGCCCGCGAGCACGAGCGAGACCGTGCTCGAAGAGACGCCCGCTGCGGCGGCGACGTCGCTCAGCTTCGATCGGGGCTTGCTCCGCCGGTTCTCCATGTCTTCTATTCTTTACGATTTCGTTGGGAAAAGCCCGCACTCCTAGAGCAGCGTGGTCCTCGAGGCGGGACTCTCGGGAACCGCGCTCGCCCGGCTTTGGACGTGCTCCATGGCTTTGGGCGCCTCCTGCTCGATGGCGCCGAGCGCCGCTTCCCAGCGGGTGCGCAAGGGGACGATCCCCGCCCCGCCGATCGCCACGACGCTCACGCCCACCACGATCGCCAGGATCGCGTAGAACAGGCCGTTCACGATCGCGGGGGCGATAGCGAGCTGGTTCAGCGCCGCGAACGCCCCGACCAGGACGATCCCGCCTCCCGCCACGCTCGCGAGGGCGTTGCCGTAGCTCAGACCGCCGAGAGCCGCCTTGACGATCTCCTTGACGGCGGCGGCGATGCTCGCCGAGAGCACGACGATCACGATCGCCACGAACACGTTCGGCAGGAACGCGATGACGCGGGTGAGCAGCTCGGAGACGGGGTTAGGGCCGAACACGCCGAACGCCAGCTCCAGCACGAACAGGAACGCGGTGTAGAACGCGATCTTGCCCAGAATGGCGCTCGGGTGGTAGCCGCTCGCCTCCAGGGCCTTCTTTACGCCGCCACGCTCGACCGCCTTGTCGAAGCCCACCCTCCCGAGAGCCTTGCCGACGAGTTTGCCCAGGAAGGTCGAGACGAAGTAGCCCACGACCAGAATGAGCAGAAAGGCGATGAGGTTCGGGATGAACGCGAGCGTGGTGGCCCAGGCGCTCTGGAGCCCTCCCGAAAGGCTGTTCGTGGTGGTACTGACGGTTTCCATAGGGTTCGTGTCCCGCGTGAGGTCGACGACGTCGGTCCGCCGCGGTCGGTGCGTGGGGCTACGACCCTCGCGAAGCGACACGGGTTGCCCGCAAAAGCGATAGAAGATGGGAAAAGACCAGTTTAAAAGAGTTAAGGTCCATGTTTTCGCGCGGAACCTTATGCTTTGGAACTCGCCCTAAGCCCATGAAGCTGTTTATCGACACCGGCGACGTGGAAGAGGTCCGCAAGGCCGCCGACTGGGGCATCCTCGACGGGGTCACCACCAACCCCACCCTCATCGCCAAGAACGGGAAACCCTTCAAGGCGACCGTGCTCGCGATCTGCGAAGCCGTCTCGGAAGGCGCGATCAGCGCGGAGATCGTGGCGACGGACTATGACACGATGCTCAAGGAGGCGCTCGAGGTGAGTTCCTGGCACCCGAACGTCGTGGTCAAGGTTCCCCTGGTGGAACAAGGGATCAAGCTCGTGAAGGAATTGACCCAACGCGGCATCCGCACGAACGTCACCCTCGTCTTCTCTGTCCCGCAGGCCCTGCTCGCCGCAAAGGCTGGCGCGACGTTCGTCTCGAACTTCGTCGGACGCGTGGACGACGGCGGCGGCGACGGTATGCAGGCCGTACGCGACTCCGTGGCGATGGTCGACACGTACGGCTTCGCTTCGGAGATCCTGGTGGCGTCGGTGCGGCACCCCCTGCACGTCCTAGAGGCGATCGAAGCGGGAGCCCACATCGCGACTATGGGCTACAAGACGATGGCGATGCTGTTCGAGCATCCCCTCACCAAGAACGGTCTCGCGGGCTTCGCCGCCGACTGGGAGAAGGGGGGGCTGCAGATTCTCGAAGAGATCAAGCAGGAGGCCGGAACCGCTTAGAAACGTCTCTCTCACGATCCGAAAAACGGTCTGGACGACGAGGGCCGGAAGGGAACCGACGGTAGGGCGAACGCCTCAGTGGGCGACGAGCGCCCCCTCGCGCAAAGGCCACAATGGACGGTGGTCACGATCGACGGTTCCTACGGCGAAGGCGGAGGGCAGATTCTGCGAACCTCCGCGAGTCTCGCCGCGATCACCGGCCAGCCCGTGAGGATCGAGAATGTCCGCGCCGGACGCGCCTCGCCGGGCCTGAAGGCGCAGCACCTCACCGCCATCCAGGCCGCGATGCGCGTCTGCAACGGCAGTTTGGAAGGCGCACGCGTAGGTTCGACCGACGTCGTCCTGACTCCTGGCTCGCCCGTCCAGGCGGGCCGGTACGAGTTCGACATCGGCACCGCCGGAAGTACCGCCCTCGTCCTCCAGACCCTGCTTCTGCCCCTTCTCCGGACGGAAGAGCCGTCCCACGTCTCCCTCGTCGGCGGCACCCACAACCTCAACGCCCCGTCGAGCGATTACCTTCGCCACACCTTCCTGCGCGGCGCCGCCCTTCAGGACGTCGAGATCGCCGTCGAGCGGGTCGGCTTCTTTCCGCGCGGCGGCGGACGCATGACGGTCGACCTCCGACCGGACCGGCTTGGCCCGATCGACCGGGCCGAACGGGGCGCTCGGACCCTCCTGACCGCGATCGTCTCCGTAAGCGACATTCTGCCGCCGCACATCGTCGAAAGGGCGCACTCGGAGATCCGGCGACGGGCTCAGGCGTCCGGCTGGGTCTTGGAGCCCGTCTTCGTGACGTCGCCTACCTTCAGCCCCGGCATGGCCGTCCACCTCGACGCGGCCTACGAGAACGGAGCGGGCGGTTTCACCGCCCTGGGCCGGAAAGGGCTGCCCACCGAGCGCGTCGTCGAGGAGGCCTGGACCGCGATGGAGGCGTTCGACGGCTCCGGTGCGACGGTGGACGAACACCTAGCCGACCAACTCGTCCTGCCCGCCCTCTTCGCCGACGGTGCGAGCGAGTACCGGACCTCTCGGGTGACCGAGCACCTTCGGACCATGGCCTGGCTCGTTCCCCAGTTCGGCGTCGGAAGGATCGCGATCGACGAGGCGAAGGACCGCGTCCGCGTCTATCCCGCCTGACCGGTGGGTCTAGAAGAGGCCGACTTCCGAAAGCGCCCCGGCGTGTAGTGGAATGTTCGCAAGTCAAAAGGACGGCTTTCCTTGGGGGCGGCCGTCTTGTAGCATCGTTGTGGGCCCCCTCGACTCGCTTATGCACACCGACGACATGCTGATGCGCGAAATTCAGTGGCTCTATGCTTCGGAACGGAGCCTCGTGGCCGCGTTCGACGCGATGCAGGGAAGAGTCCGCTTCCGAAAGACCGCCGTGGCGATCGTGATGCTGATCGACGCCGCCGATCGCCACATGGCCGAACTCGAGCGCATCGGCGGCGAGCAGGGATGGACGATGGAAGGCCCCGAATGCTCCCTCGTCCAGGCGTGGCGCGCGGAGGTCGAAGCGCGGCTTCTGGGCTCCTGCGCGAGTCCGGAGACCGACATGGAGGCCGTATCGCTGCTGCTCCGGGCCGTCCACCTGAAGATCCCTTGCTACGAGACCGCGCGCCTGCTCGCCTTCTACGCGGAGCGACCCCTGATCGCGCGTAGCCTCCGCCACGCGCTTGAGGACGAGCACGCCTGCGTGGAACGCCTGCGGAACGCCGCCGAACTCGGCGTGAGCTTCCGGGCGGTTCTTGGCTGACCCCTTTTGGAAGGCTCCTCCTTTCAAAAGGGGAGTGAGGCGGTCGGCGGAGCCCTATGCCATAGAGGCGGGCGGGAGATTGTCTGGGGAACGGTCCCTAGGGGCTCTCGGTCATCGCTTCGCCCTCAAAGTGGGGACGGAGGCTCCGAACCCACGCGAGGGCGTCGGCCAACTCGGCCGCAGGGAAGGCGCACCGCTTTCGACCCTTGCCTTCCAGCGCGAACTCGAGCCGGGCCGTTCCGCCCGTGACCTCGATCGCGCAGTCCCCGCCGTGCGCCGAGAGCTGGATCGAACCGCCCCGCACGATCCGTTCGAGAGCCTCCGTTTCCGTCCAGAACCGGATCGCGCCGCCGTCCGTGATCGCGAGCAGCGTCCGGTCGCCTCCGCCGTCCACGGCGACCCGCAGGCCTTCGTCGCAGAGGACGCGCACGGACGACATGCCTACGCCCCCTCTCTGGCGGCGGCGTGGATTCCGCCCTGGGCGATCACGCACGACGGTGTGCGGGACGGAGGAAACCCGTCGAAGGCCCAATGGACGACGGAGCGAAGGCAATCGAGGTACGCCTCGAAGCCGATCGGCTTCTGAACGTAGGCGTCCGCGCCACAATCGAGGCAGCGCTGAACGTCTGAAAGCTCATTCGAGGACGAGAATAGAAGGTAAGGAACGCGCGCGAGACGACGGTCGGCGCGCACGAGGCACAGCAGCTCGTGACCGTCCAGACCCGGAAGCTTCAGGTCCGAGATCACGAGGTCGGGGGCTTTGCGCCCGGACACGCCGGTCTCGACGTCGAGCCCCAGCGTTTCCCGAGCGCGAAGCGCGTCCCGCACCACGGAGACCGCAAGCGGACGATCGCACCCGCGTAGCGCGCGCAGGGCGAGCGCCGCGTCGTCGAGGGTGTCCTCGACGACCAGCACGCTCGAAGGCTCGTACGGGGTTTCGGTGGCCATGGGTCGCTCTCGATCCCCGACATCGTCGGTAGGGGACGTAGAGAGGTTACACGGGTTGAACACGCCTCGCAAGACGTACGTTACGAGTAAGGGAAGCGGCTATATCCTTGTACCGAGAAGCCCTAAGCTCGAACTGCGCGGAGACACCGGCTCCAAGACGGAAACCGGCTATGCGTCCTGGGGGGCGTCAGTGGGAGAGACGAACCGTCAGACTCTCGCCCGAACCGCCCTCCGCCGCCGTCCATGCGGTGCCGTCCCACACGCGGGCCGTCACCGTCCGCTTCGCGGCGGGCCGCTTGCCCTCCGCCTTCCCGAACCGCACCTCGACCGCGTCCCCGCGCCGGACGGCGGTGAAGGTCGAGCGCCGGTAGTCGCCCTTCCGGTAGCCGAAGCCGTCGCCCGCGTCCTCGTACATCGTTCCCGACGCCCGTCCCCTCGCGTCGAGCGCCACGACCAGCGTGAGGTGGTCGAACGGCTTCTCGCCGACGTGCTGCTGCACGTCGCCCAAGGGCAGGATCGCGCCGGGACGCAGGGCGAGCGTCGGCTGGTCCGCGTCGTCGTCGCCCTCGATCAACGAGACCGGAACCCACGGCAGTGCGACCCGGTGGCCCGGCGCATCGAGCGGCGCCTGCACCGCGAGGTCGGAGCCCAACAGGAACCCGTGGTCCTCTACCCGCAGGTCGGCCCGGCGCGGGTCGGCGAAGAACAGGGGCCGTGCCACCGGAAGCCCCGTGCGGGAGGCGAGGTCGAACTGGGTGTAGAGGTAGGGCAGCAGCCGGTAGCGCCGCTCCAGGGCGACCCGCGCCACGCTCTCGACGTGGTCCCCCATCGCCCACGGCTCTTTGCGGATCGCTCCCTTCACCGCGTGGCCGCGCGAGAAGGGAAGCAGCGCCCCCAGGCCCCACCAGCGCGCGTAGAACGTCGACCGCTCCTGCGGTTCGCCCGGTCCGTCCAGCAGGAAGCCGCCCGTGTCCGGTCCCACGAAAGGCTGGCCCGACAGCCCGAGGTTGAGGATCGTGGTGATCCCGTTGTGCATCCCGTCCCAGTCCGCGAAGTTGTCCCCCGTCCACGTCGCGGCGTACCGCTGGTAGCCCAGATAACCCGATCGGGTGAGCAGGAAGGGCCGCTTGTCCGGGTTCGCGGCGAGGATGCCGTCGTGGCTCGCCTGCACCATCAGACGCCCGTAGACGTTGTGGTAGCGCGCGTGAAGGTCGGGGGAGAGCGTCTCACCGCCCAAAGCGCCTCCGCGATGCCGCGCCGCCTCGTCCATCGTCCGCGTAGGCGAGTCGAACACCGACGGC
This sequence comes from uncultured Fimbriimonas sp., assembly GCA_964516175.1. Classification (GTDB taxonomy): domain Bacteria; phylum Armatimonadota; class Fimbriimonadia; order Fimbriimonadales; family Fimbriimonadaceae; genus Fimbriimonas. The sequence continues at coordinate 68,326 of CAZEWR010000011.1, forward strand.
TCGTTCATGTCGTTCCACACGCCGTCGACCCCCTGCGCCATGAACGGCTTGTAGAGCCCCGCCCACCAGGCGCGCGTCTCGGGACGCGTAAAGTCGGGGAAGACGCACGGGCCGGGCCACACGCTGCCCCGGTAGTCGTCGCCCGTCGCCGTCTTCACGTAGGCGTTCGCCGCGAGCCCCGAGTCGTACACCCCATAACCGGGATCGTGCTTCACGCCCGGATCGATCATGAAGACGTTGTGGAACCCCATCCCCGCGAGCCCCGAGGTCAGTCCCTTCGGATCGGGGAACCGCCCCTTGTCGAAGGTGAAGACCCGGTACCCGTCCATGTAGTCGATGTCGAACCAGATCGTGTCGCACGGGATCCTGTGGTCCCGGAACCCCTTCGCGATCGCCAGCCCCTCCGCCTGGTCCATGTAGGAGAAGCGGCATTGGTGGTAGCCCAGCGTCCACTCCGGCGGCAGCTCCATCTTGCCGGTCAGTTCGGCCAGCCCCTTGACGACCTCCTCCGGCGACTTCCGGTCGATCACGTACACCGGAAAGGCCGGCCCCTCCGCGTCGAACTCGATCCCTTTCCGCAGGTCGATCCGGCAGCGGTAGGTGGTGTCGGCGAGCACGCCGAACGCCGTCCCGTCCGGCCGCACCCCCAGCACCCATGGATGCGACTGGTACAGCCCGTCCCAGCGCTCGTTCGCGCCGTACGCGTCGGTGTTCCAGCACTCCGTCACCTTGCCGTTGCGCCGGAGCGGCCCCGCGCTCTCTCCCGTGCCGTAAAGGTCGGTCCCGGGGGGGATCGCGACCTTCGCCGAGCGCCGCGCCCCTTCCGTCCCGAAAACGACGGCCAGCGCCCCCGGCGCCGCCTTCCGCCCCTTGAACGGACGCGCGAGCGCGAGCGAAGGCAGCGCGTCCCGCCGGGCAACGGCGTCCGCGTCGTAGCGCAGGATGCCCGGACCGACGCGCTCGGCGGTAGGAGTGGGAACGAAGGCGGGAAGGATCATCATCGGCTTTCTATCAGCATGGGCGAAAAGAAGATCGCAATACCGCCTTCAAGACGGGAGGCGCGTCGGAGTCGGAAGCCCCAGGTGTGCGGAAAGAACCTTCGAGGACGAAGGATCGACGGCGAAACCCAGGCGTCGCCAAAGATCAATATTAATCTATCGATTAATATTCTAATTGCTTGTGCTTAGGTCGGAGGCTGGCCTATGCTGTTTCCGTTGGGCTGTCGTCTCGAACGCCCGGATGGATCCGATCATGAAAAACCGTCTTCCTTCCCCCCGCCCCTCGGCGGCCTTCACTCTCATCGAGCTTCTCGTCGTGATCGCGATCATCGCGATCCTCGCCGCGATCCTCTTCCCCGTCTTCGCCCAGGCCAAGGAGGCCGCGAAGAAGACCCAGTGCGTGAGCAACCTGAAGCAGGAGGGCACCGGCCTCGTGCTCTATGCGAACGACAACGACGACAACCTCCCCAGCTCCAACTGGATCTCCGACACCGGCGGCGTCTACAACTGGATGGTCTCCATCGACCCCTACATCAAGGCGAACTACAAGAACGGGGCTGCGGACAACCGCAACGGCACGAGCGTGTGGCAGTGCCCCTCCTTCAAACGGACGAGCGACTCGCTTTTCGAGAAGGGATGGAGCTACCTCTACAACGCGCACCTGGGCGAGCCGCGCGCCTCGTGGTCCTACTGGCCTTACACCGTGACCAGCACGACGCAGTTCGAGTCGCCCGCGAACCTCATCGCCGTCACCGAGGGCGGCGGCAACCGCATCTTCACCCACGGCAACGACACCAACGACTACAGCGCCTACACGAACCTGACGAACGATCGGGGCGCCGGCGACATGTCGACCATCGTGCGCAACGACTCGGCCTCGTACGGGGTCGGCCGCGTCCGTCACAACGGCGGGGCCAACTACGCCTACCTCGACGGCCACGTCAAGTCCGCCAAGGGGCCCGCCACGAGCTACACGGACCTTAAGACCGTCGGCGTCGCGCCCCAGGCGACCCTCGCCACCTCGCGCGGACCCATCGTGTTCCGCAAGAGCTTCAACCCCGGCGCGACCGGCTGGTTCCGCGAGGACTGAGCGCCCCAGAAGGAAGGTCCCTCCCGTTTCCCTTCGGGAGCTGCGTGCCCCTGCGGCCGAGCCGCATCCGCCGCGCCGCAGGCGGCACGCACCTCCCTCTCCCCTTTTAAAGCCACTCCATGAAACCTCTTCCCCTCTTCCTTCTCGCCGCCCTCCTCGGCTCGGCCCATGCCGGAGGCCAAACCCCCTCCGCCCCCTCGCCCGCCCCGGGGACCGTTGCCAAGGCGACGCTCGGCCCGGCGAAAGGCAACCTCCTCATCGTCGGCGGCGGCGCCATGGGCCCGGAACTGTGGGCCAAGTTCGTCGAGCTGGCGGGCGGGGCGGAGAACGCCCGCATCGTCGTCGTCCCGACCGCCGGCATGAAGGTCCCCGACGACGGCCAGGTCCCCCGCACCGGCACCCCGGCGGCCCTCGAACGGCTCGGGGTCAAGCACGTCACCGTGCTCCACACCACGGACCGGAAGGTCGCCGACTCCGACGAGTTCGTCAAGCCCATCCGCGAGGCGACCGCCGTGTGGTTCGACGGCGGGCGGCAGTGGCACATCGTCGACTCGTACGAAGGCACGAAAACCCAGAAGGCGTTCGAGGCGGTGCTCGAGCGGGGCGGCGCGATCGGCGGCTCCTCGGCGGGCGCGACGATCCAGGGCGAATACCTCTGGCGCGGCGACACGAGCGGCCCCGACAAGGTCGAGGGGGACCACACCGTCGGCTTCGCCTACCTCAAGGGCGTGGCGATCGACCAGCACATCCTCGTGCGCAACCGCCAGTTCGACCTCGTCCCCTTCATCGAGAAGCATCCCGAACTGCTCGGCATCGGCATCAACGAGGCGACCGCGATCCTCGTCCACGGCGACGAGTTCGAGGTGCTCGGCGCGAACGTGGTCGCGATCACCGACGCGCGGCAGTGGGCGGCGAACGCCAGTTCGCCCAACGACGCCGCCCACAAGGGCAAGATCTACTTCCTCACGCGCGGCCAGCGGTTCGACCTCGCCAAGCGGGCGATCCTCCCGGCGGTCCGCCCCGCGCGCCCGGCGGCCACCCCCCAGTAACCCATGCCGACGACCACCTTCCGACCCAGCGAGCGGCTCTCCCCCGCTCTCGCCCCGCTCCGCAGTCTCCTGACCCACCTGGAGTGCAGCCGCACCGGCAAGCGCTACGACGCCGACGTGCCCCAGAACCTCTCGGACGTCGGCGCTCCCCTCCTGGCGCGCTACGACCTCGCGCGGGCGAAAGGTCTCGTCACCCCCGAGTCGCTTCGTGAGACCGACCTTCCCGGCCTCTGGCGCTACGCGCCGCTGCTTCCGGTGCGCGACGCCTCGTTCGTCCGGTTCCTCGGTGAAGGTTGGACGCCGCTCATCGACACCCCCCGTTTGGGCCGGGTCCTCGGACTGACGAACGTGCTCGTCAAGGAGGAGTCCGTCAACCCGACGGGCTCCTTCAAGGCGCGCGGGATGGCCGTCGCCGTCGCCCGTGCCCACGAGCTCGGCGCCACCGATCTCGCCGTCGGCACCGCCGGGAACGCGGGCAGTGCCCTCGCCGCCTACGCCGCCGCCTCGGGCCTGACTGCCCGCGTCGCGATGCCCCGCGACACGCCCCGCGTGAACGCCGCCGAGTGCGAGGCGTTCGGGGCCGACCTCACCCTCGTGGACGGCCTCATCACCGACGCGAACGCCCTGATCCAGAAAGGCGTCCGCGAGCGCGGCTGGTTCGACATGGCCACCCTGCGCGAGCCCTACCGCCTGGAGGGCAAGAAGACGATGGGCTACGAGCTGTTCGAACAGCTCGGCGGCGCCCTGCCCGACGTGATCGTCTACCCGACGGGCGGCGGCACCGGCCTGATCGGCATGTGGAAGGCGTTCGACGAGATGGAGGCCCTGGGGTGGATCGGCTCCGAGCGCCCCCGCATGGTCTCCGTCCAGGCCGCGGGCTGCGCCCCCATCGTGCGCGCCTTCGAGCGGGGAACCGAGACCGCCGAGCCCTGGGAGGACGCCCACACCTCCGCGAGCGGCCTGCGCGTGCCCCGCGCCATCGGCGACTTCCTGATCCTGCGCGCGATCCGCGACTCGGGCGGGACGGCGGTCGCCGTCACCGACGAGGAGACCCGCGCCGCCTGGAGCGAGTTCGCCGCCCTGACCGGCGTCTTCGCCGCCCCCGAGGGCGCCGCCACCTACGCCGCGCTCAAACGGCTCGCCGCCCAGGGATGGGTCGGCGGCGGCGAGCGCGTGGTCCTGTTCAACACCGGCAGCGGGGTCAAGTACCTCGAAGCCTGGTCGGGAGAAAGTCAGCCTTAACATGAAGCGCATCCGAATCCTCGCCCTCTCCGCCCTCGCCCTGGCCGCCCTTCCCGTCCTCGCCCAACAGGCGCCCAAAGCCCAACAGGCGTCCGCGCCCGTCGCGGCCCCGAACCCCGCCGTCGCCTCCCCCGCCTCCATCCTCGGCTTCCGGCCGGGGGAGGACAACCGGCTCGGCTCCTGGGCCGACACGAAGCGCTTCTACGAGGCCCTCGCGAAGACGAGCGACCGCGTGAAGCTCCAAACCCTCGGCCGGACCACGGAAGGGAGACCCTACCTCGTGGCCGTGTTCGGCGCCCCCGAGACGATCCGGAACCTCAAGCGCTACCAGGAGGCCAACGCCCGCCTGAGCGATCCCCGCCGCCTCAAAGGCGGCGACGCGGAGGCGGAAGGCCTGATCAGGACGGGCAAGACGGTGATCGTCGTGACCTGCGGCATCCACTCCAACGAGGTCGCCTCCTACCTGAGCGGGCAGAACATCGCCTACCGCCTCGCCTCCGCGAACGACGAGCAGACCCGGCGCATCCTCGACAACGCGATCGTCGTCCTGGTGCCCTCGCTCAACCCTGATGGCGTCGACATCGTCAAACGGCAGTTCGACGCCTCACTCAAAGAAGGGAGCGCCGGACGCCGGGGCGGGCTGCCCCAGCCGCTCTACCACAAGTACATCGGCCACGACGACAACCGCGACTGGGTCGGCTTCACCCAGCCCGAAACCCAGATCTCCGTCGAGAAGGTGATCAACCCCTGGCACCCGCAGGTGCTGCAGGACATCCACCAGCAGGGCGCGAACGGCCCCCGCATCACCCTGCCGCCCTACACCGACCCCATCGAGCCGAACATCCCCAAAGAGCTCGTCGCGGGCTACACCGAACTGGGCAAAGGCATCGGCCAGGATCTGCTCGACCAGGGCTTCACCGGCGTCCTGATCGGTGGCGCGGGCGCGACGGGCTACGACGCGTGGTCGCCGCTCCGGCAGTACGCCCACTTCCACAACGCCGTGCGGATGCTCCAAGAGACCGCCTCCGCCCGCATCGCCGCCCCCGCGACGATCGAACCCGACGCGGTGCGTCCGAGCGCGCCCTTGCCCAACTATCCCAAGCCCTGGGCGGGCGGAACGTGGCGCGTCGGCGACGCGACCGCCCTCGCGGAAGCCGCCGCCTTCTCCCTGCTCGACCGCGTGGCGAGCGACCGCGAACGCTGGCTTCGCACCGCCTACGCGATCGCGAAGACGGCGGTGCGCCCGCGCGGCGCCGGGGAGACGGCGGCCTGGCTCTTGCCCCCCTCGCCCAACCGCGCTCCGCTCCTCACGATCCTGAAGACGGGGGGCGTCGAGATCGGAAGCCTCACCGAACCCCTGAGCCGGGGCGGCGCCACCTACCCGAGGGGCACCGCCGTCGTGCGGCTGGACCAGCCCTTCGGCGGCTTCGCCAACGCGGTGCTCTCGGTGCAGAACTACCCGCACCTGCTCGACGAGCAGGGCCGCCCCGTACGCCCCTACGACGTCACCGCCCACACCCTGCCGCTTCTCCTCGACACCCCCGCCGTCGCCGTCGAAGGGCCCTTCGACGCGAAGACCCGGGCCGAGAACCCCCGCCGCAAGGCCGTGCGCGTCGCCTCGAAGCGCCCGGTCCAGGGGGTAAGGTTGGCCGTCCTGCGGTCGAACACCATCGACGAAGGCTGGGTCCGCTGGACCCTGGAGCGCAACGGGGTGCCCTACACGCTGATCGAGCCCGCCGATCTGGCGAAGGACGATCTACGCGCCCGCTTCGACGCTCTGCTCCTGCCGACGCCCCTCGGGGGCGGGCGCGGCGGCGCGGGCGGCGGCGACGCGTCGATCTCCGGCGCAGATCTCTACGCCGTGCAGGGAGCCGGCGGCACGGATCGCGAGGCCGCCGCCGCGAAACTCCGGACGTTCGTCGAGGACGGCGGGACGGTCGTCGCCCTCAACCGGGCGTCGAACTCCGTGATCGCCGCCCTAGGGCTGCCGGTCCGGGACGTGACGCAAGGCCTGGGCCGGAACGACTTCTACGTTCCCGGATCGATCCTCCGAACGGAACTGGACGTCGCCCACCCGCTCGCCAAGGGGCTCGCCCCGCAGTCGATCGTCTGGGCGGAAAGCTCGCCCGCGTTCGAGGTCACCGACGCGAACCCCAGCATCCCCGTCGACGTGGTCGCGAAGTACCCGTCGGGCGCGAGCCCGCTCCTTTCCGGCTGGCTCCTGGGCGGCGAGCGGATCGCGGGAAAGGCCGCCCTGGTCGAGGCGCACGTCGGCAAGGGCCGGGCGATCCTGTTCGGCTTCGAGCCGAACTACCGGGGTCTCTCCCTCGCGACCTACCCGCTCTTGTTCAACGCGCTCCGATCCGCCGCCCGCTAGGGCCGGCGGAGGCGGATCGCGCATCGCGCCGGGATCGCCGTGGATCGGGGTTCGAAAGCCTCAAGCCCCGATCCGCTCCCAGGACGCGACGCGGTACCGCTCGCCTTTCCAGCTTCCTTCCCGGCGAACCGTCTCGTCCGGCCCCAGCGTGACCCGGTTCTGGGCCCCCTTCTCGAAGTCCAGCGTCTCGCCGTCGTCCTCGTAGAGCGTGAAGGGAAGGGGGCTCGCCCCGTAAAGCCGCACCTTCAGCACGAACGTCGAGTCCTTCGAGACGTGGGCCATCGACTCGGCCAGGGGAAGGATCGTGCCGCCCTTGACGTAGAGCGGCAGCGAGTCCAGCCCCTTCTCGACCTCGATGCGCCGTCCGCCGACGAGCCGCTCGCCCGTGTAGAAGTCGAACCACTCGCCCGCCGGGAGGTACACCGACCGCTTCGTTCCGGAGACGATCGGCGCCACCATCAGCGACCGCCCCAGCATGAACTGGTCGTCGATGCCCCGCGTCTCCCCGTCCTCGGGGTAGTCGAGCACGAGGGCGCGCGTCGGCGGCAGGCCCGTCGTCCGGTACTCGTTGAACGCGCTGTAGAGGTAGGGCACGAGGCTCATCCGCAGCCGGAACAGCTCCCGCACAAGGCGCGTCGTCTCCGCCGCCTCGGGCATCTCGACGCCCGCGTTCGCCTTGTCCCGATCGATCTGCCGCCAGGGCGGGATGCCCATGTACCAGCAGTTGATCATCGCGTACGGGGAGAAGACGACCGCCTGGGTCCGCCGGATCAGCTCTTCGACGCTCTTCGCGTCGCGAACCTCCGGCGTCCAGAGGTGGCCGCCGAAACCCGACTTCGCCATCCCCCGGACGTAGCTCCGAAGGTCGTAGCTGTCCGAGTAGACGACGTACGGAAGCGGGGCCGAGAGCGCGCCCTCCTGCCGGATCAGCCCCCACGTCCGAAGGTTCCGGTTCCGGAACGGCTCGTTCAGCGTCTGGGCCGAGAGGTTGCCGATCAGGGAGTGCATCGTCTCGCCGTCGAGCCCCGAAGGGAAGCGGCTCGCCTCCGGGAACGACCAAGGATCGGACTGAAAAGGCTGGTGGTCGATCTCGTCGACCTTCACCGAGTCGACGCCCTTGGAGAAAAGCGAGCGCTCCTGCAGCCCCAGGAAGACGCTCCGCCCCTGCGTCGTCGCGAAGTCGGGCACGAGCCCGTTCCAAACCCGGTAGTCCCCGGCGTAGGGCTTCAGCGCGGCGTAGATGGGCGAGGTCGGGTGGGTGAACGGATGTTCCCAGAAGCTCAGGCGGTACCCCTCGTCGTGCATCGACCGGACGAAGCCGTCCGGGTCGGGAAAGCGCCCTGGGTTCCAGAGGAACGAGCAGGAGTAGGTCTGCGTCTGCCAACCCGGCTCGACGCCGAAGATGTCGCACGGGATGTCGTCCCGGCGGAACGAGCGGGCGAGGCCGAGAATCTGGTCGGCGTTGAAGTCGCCCTTCGCCCGGTAGGCCATGCCGAGCCCCCAGAGCGGCGGCGTCGCGCCGCCGCCCGAGAAGAGGACGTAGCGCTGGACCGCCTCCCGCGCCGTCGGACCGGCGAAAACGTAGACGTCGACGCCCGGCGCGCTGGGAACGTCGACCAGCACGCCCCCTCGCCCTTCGGCGCGCTTGCCGTACAACTCGTCCGTGGTGGTCGCGACCTTCCCGTCTCCTTTCTTCGTCTCCGGGTCGCCCGCGCGATCGACGCTTCCGACGGAGAAGGTGGCGAAGCGCGCGGTGTCGACGTAGACGCCGTACCCCTTCGTCGAGACGTAGAACGGCTCCGGCGCGTGCGACTCGTTCGTCTCCGCCTCCGGATTGTCGGACGGCACGACCCACGAGCGGCGGCCGTTCAGGTCGAACGAGCGGGTGTTCAGGCCCAGCCCGTACAGCTTCTCGTCCCCGTCGAGCGGAAGCTCGATCGCGATGCCGCGCGGCGTGCGGCGGAAGCCGATGCTCGCCAGCGGTTGGCTCTCTTTGGGCAGGGCGGCCAGACCCGCCCTCGCGGCGGGCGCCGAGCGGTAGCTCAGCGGAGTGAGTCGCTCCGGCGATCCGTACCGGAAGCGCCAGACGCCCGGTAGAACCTCTTGGACCTTGGGCGCGACCCCGGCGGCGAGCAAAGCGGCGAGGGCGAAGGGGCCTGGCATCCTCGCTACCTTACCTAGGCTGCTGGCGATCGGCCCGGACGAAACCTCTCTCCCCCTTCGTTCGAATGTTTATCCCGATAGACGCCTCTAAGCCCGCCGCTCGTCGCCTCTCTCGCTCCCCTGTGAAACGTCCGAAAAGCGTCGATGCCGTCGTGCTTGTCGTGGGTTGGAGAAAGGCGACGCTCGGATCAGGCGCCGATCTTAGCCGTCGCAGGGCTAGGCGCGCCGTTCTGCGTCTCCTGCGTCGCCGCCATGCCGCGCGCCTCGCCTCGCCTCGCCCGTGCCGGAGCCGCCTGCGTGGGCGTGGGCGTGGGCGAAGGTGAGGCGAGTACGAATTGCCGGGACGCTGGAGCGCATCTTGCGGTATGGACCGCCTCTGTCTCGACCGCGTCGGTATTCCAGATAGCTTGACGACTTTCCGGGCGGGCGACGTCGCCTCCTCGGCAAGGTCCTCGATTTCCGTGCGAATCCTCCGCCCCGTCTCTCTCCTCGCCCTCGCCTCGTGCGCCCTCGCCGCCCAGGCCGACACCACGATCGGCACCGGCTCCGCGCCGATCGTCAACTACACCTTCAACTGGGCGTACACCGCCCAGACCTTCCTCGTGCCCTCCGACAGCGTGCTCAAGGGCTACTCGTTCTCCCTGGGCCCGGCAGGCGGCACGATCGGCCTCAGCGTCTACGCCTGGTCGGGGACCGACGCCGTCGGCCCCGCGCTGTACTCGACGAGCCTGGCCTCCTCCGGGACGGGCGACTACGCCGTCGGCGGCATCGACCTCGCGCTGACCTCCGGCTCCCTCTACGCGGCGGTGTTCGACCTGAGGGCGCTCGACGCCGGACGGGAGAACGTGGGGTTCGTGTACGACGCCTACGCGGACGGCGAGGCCTACTGGCGCCAGGAGAACGGCGACTATCAGCAGTACGGACTCGACCACCGCTTCGGCGCGACCTTCGGCTCGCCGTCCGTCGCCTCCGCCCCCGGCCCCATGGCCGCCCTCCCCTTCGCCCTGATGGCCCTCAGGCGCCGCAAGCGCGCCTGAGCCTCCGCACCTTAGAACCCGAAGAGGGCCGCGCATTCCGAGAGGAGGCGCGGCCCTTCTACTTGCCGCCTTCCTCGTCCCAGCGCCGGGCTCGGTCGCGCTGGAGGTCTTCTTCGGTGGGCGCGGTCTCGCCCTCGCTGAGCGGGTAGGGTGGCTCCTCTGGGACGAATCGCCACAGTCGAGTCCATAGGGCCTCAAGGGCAGACGGCTTCCGGTCGCCTGCGCCGACCGCCGGTCTTTCTCCAGACTTTCGCACTTCTGTTAGACCTACGCCTTAGAACGGCCCAGGCGCTCACGAAGTTCAACGTACGCGGATACCACGACATAGCCCCTCGATCGTCCTATACCCCTCAACCAACCCGCCCACAAGCTGACCGACGCGAACCTCGCCAGGCGTTTCTAGGCCCGCCTCTGCTGCGAGGGATGGCAACGCGAGAACAGCGCCGGTTCCGGCGTGTGGTTCGTCGAGGTTCGCTTCGGCGAGGTCCCCAGCGCGGCTCAACTCGTCTTCGCTGGCAGGCTGTGCCGCAGACTCCGGCGTCGAGGGCGACTTCCGCCAGGGCAACGTCGACGCGATGCGCGATGTCGTCCGTCATGCCGTCCTCCTCGGATCTGATCGGAGCATCGTAGTAGGGCGAAGGAACGACTTCGGTATCAAGGACCCTGCGGGGCTCGGATTCGTTGGAACGAGGAAGGCAGCCAACGTGGGCATCGTCAGCAGCGAGAGTCTCGTCTGTGAAAGTTTCAATTCTCTAGGGAACCACGATGACGCCGTTCCTATAGAAGGCAGAACGCCTCTGATCTTTTGCCACCGCCCAGACGCTCGTCTTAAGATCCTCTACTGAACCTGACGGAATTTGGCGGACCACTCGTGAGATTGCCCACGGTAACGGCGGAGGACTCCGCTGTCGATCTCATGGCCGGAGTGTTCGAAAAGCTTGGGATGGAGATCGTCTAGAGATCCGAGCGTGTTCAGCGGCAATGACGGCCTTCGGATAATAGGAGTAGAAGGCCATGGCCACGTGGCACGATCTTCTCGAAAGTGAAAGGCCCGCGTGGAAGATCCACGCGGGCCTTTCTTGCTTAAGACTGGAGCCTCCAATGAGAATCGAACTCATGACCTCTTCTTTACCAAAGAAGTGCTCTGCCGCTGAGCTATGGAGGCGGGGTCAGTGGTGGGGAGTGTAGGATTCGAACCTACGAAGGCGTACACCGACAGATTTACAGTCTGTTCCCATTGGCCACTCGGGCAACTCCCCAGACGAGGGATAATATACCCACTCTTCCACGTTCGGGGCTACGTTCCCGGCGCGGTGTCGCTTGCCTGTTCGTTCTCGCGTTTTTTGATATGCGTCCCCCGTCTCTTCCGCCTCTTCGCGAGGTCCGTCGCCATGCGCCTTGGGTTCTCGGGCCCTTCGTCCTCACTCAGCTTCCGGCCCTGCCCCTCCTCCTCGCGCTTCGCGACCCTGGCCCCGCCGTCCTTGCCGCCTACGTCGCGGGCAGTCTCCTCGCCGCCACCTTCCTGGCCGGCGTCGCCCTCGCCTGGGGCGTCCGCGTCGAGCGTATCGTCGGCCTCGTGCACGGCTACGTCGAGAATGGTCGCCTGCCCGTGGCCACGGGCGACGCCCAGGGTTCCGAGGAGCGCGTCAAGGCCTCTCTCGCCTCTCTCGACCGCGTCGTGCGCAGTCTGGAGTCGGACGCCGCCCGGGACCCGCTTACCGGAATCTTCAATCGCCGTACCTGCGCCACTCGGCTCGAAGGTGACCTCGCCCGCGCGCGGCGCAGTGGCGTCCCCTTATCCATCGCGATCTTCGACCTCGACGACCTCAAAGTCATCAATGACGGGGACGGCCATGTGGCGGGCGACGTCGCCCTACGCCATCTCGCCGACGTCCTCCAAGGCGTCGTACGCGAGGGCGACTGGGTCGCCCGCTGGGGAGGCGACGAGTTCCTCGTGGGCTTCTGGAGCGCCGACGGTCCCGCCGCCCTCAGCGCGGTCGAGCGGGTCTTGGAACGGCTCGCCACCGAGCCCGCGATGCTGGGCGACCGCCCTCACGCCCTCCGGGCCAGCGTGGGCGTCGCCCAAGCCGTGCCGGAGGACGACGCTACCGGCCTCTTCTCCCGCGCCGACGCCGCCCTCCTCCAGACCAAGCGCCAAAACCGGGGCCGTGTGATGCTCGCATGACGACCGAGGTCGAACGACCCGACCCGAAGGTTCTCAAGGTCTGGCTCTGGGAGAACGGCCTGAGCTACGCGCTCCTCGCCGTCCCCATCGCCGCCGGGACCGTCTTCGCAGTGACGCGCGGCGCGAACCCCCTCTGGCTTTTCGGCACCCTCGCCCTGCCCGGGCTCTACCTTCTCACCGCCATCACCCTGCGCTTGGAGTGGAAGTCGTGGACCTTCCGCCTCACTCCCGACACCTTGGAGATGAGCCACGGCTGGCTTTTCCGCAAGCGGCGCGTGGTCGCCCGCGACCGCATCCAGCACCTCGATGTGACCTCCGGCCCGTTCGATCGACGCTTCGGTCTCGTCCACGTCGTCGTGCACACCGCTGGGGCGACGGTCGGAAAGATCCCCGGTCTGAAGCCCGAGCGGGCGGAGCGGCTCCGTGAGGAGCTTCTCGGCCCTTGAGGCGGCTCCACCCCGCCACGATGATCGTGGCGTTTCTCCCCAAGCTGGCCGAGGCTCTGCGCGCCGTCCTCCCGGTCTTCGCCATCTCGCTTTTCGGCGGTCGCAACGGCGGCGACCGGACCGAGCTGATCGTGCCCCTCCTCGGCGTGCTTGGCGGTTTCGGCGCCATCGGAGCCTACGTGACCACCCGCTTCGAGGTCGCGGACGCACAGATCGTCCACCGGAGCGGCTGGATCATGCGGCGCGACCGTCGCATCCCGCTCGCCCAGATCCAGAACGTCAACCTGCGCCAAGGTCTCCTCGAGCGGCTCCTGAAGGTCGTGACCGTCGAGGTCGAAACGGCAGCGGGGAAGGGAGCGGAGCTTCGGCTTTCCGTGCTTTCCGAACCCGAAGCGGAGCGGCTTCGCGTCGAGCTGATGGCGGAGGCCGCGCACCCCCACGAGGCGACGCGCGACGAGGACGTCTACCGGATGACGACCGCCGACCTGTGGCTGGGAGCCGTTACCGAGCACCACGCCGTCGCTTTTCTCTTCTCCGCCCTGCCCTTCCTGGGCGGGGCCCGGCTGCTCGCCGCGACCGCGTTCTGGTCCCATCTGCCCCTCCTCGCGCGGATCGTCGTGGGTGGCCTCGCGGCGATCCTGGGGCTTGCTGCCGGATGGACGTTCGGAGCGGTTCAGTACGTCCTGCGCTACGGCGGCTTCACCGTGCGGCGCGAGCCGGGGACGACCCGCGTGGTCTACGGACTGCTCACGAAGGTCCAGGTTGCGATCCGGCCCGCCCGTATCGAGTACGCCCTCGTCACCTCGACACCATGGCAGCGGCTGGTGGGCCGCGAGGCCCTCTCGGTCGGCACCGCCGGCGCCTTCGGCGACCAGGGCCGGATCGCGAAGCTCGCCCTGATGATGCCCCGCGCCGCCACGCCTGCCGCCCTCGCCGCCGTCCTGCCGGGGCTTGACCTGGGGCGGTTGGCGTGGCGCCCCTTCCCGACGCGCTACCCGCTCGTGATCCTCGCCCGCGGTGTCCTGGGCCTGCTCTTCACATCGGCCCTCGCCGCCCTCTTCTACCAAGCCCGTGGCGTTCCGCTCCGCTGGATCTTCGTCGTCCTTCCCTTTGTCGTCCTCGGCTCGACGATCGACCGGCTAGCCGGAGCCAGGAAGGCGGCCTACGCGGTCGACGAGGGCTTCCTCGCCGTCCGGCAAGGCTTTTTCCGGCGAAGGACCGAGTTCATGCCGATGGCCCGGCTGGAGGTGGTGATGCTCGAACAGGCGCCCTGGTGGCGGCGCGGCGATTACTTCTCGCTCGTCTCGAAGGCGATGGTCCATGCCGTCGGCCTGCCCATCGTGCCGGGAAGCGCCGCCCGAGAGATCGAACGGACGGTCGAAGATGCCGCGCGGCGCAGAAGGGAGTCCGCCGTCCTTCTACCGGACTGACCGCCAACCACCGCACCCCCTGCTATCCTCTTCCCATGACCGACTTCCACGCCGCCTGGACCCTCTCGCGGGGCCGCTTCCTCGCGGAGATCGAAGGCCTGAGCCACGCGCAGCTTGCCTGGAGGCTCTACCCGGGGATGCTCACCCTCGCCGAAGGCGCGGTCCACGTCGCAGGAGTGGAGGCGAAGTTCGCGGCGGGCGTCGACGGCCTGGAACTCGACCCGCTCCTCCAGCGCGTCGCGAGTGCCGCGACCGACGGCGTGGTGAACGACAAGCCGTTCCCGTTCTCCGAGGCGGAGATGACGCCCGAGTTCGTCGCCGAGATACTGGAGGCGTCCCGCGCCGTCTGGGAGCCGATCGTCCAGGACCCCACGCCCGCGCGGCGGGAAGCCTCCCTGGTCAGCGCCCTCGGCCCGGTCATCGCCGGCGAAGGCGCGATGGCCCGCCTGACCTTCCACGCGGGCTACCACCAGGGACAGGCGTACCTGATCAAGAACGCCCCCGGCTTTCCCGCCTAAGGCGCAAACGCCGTAACGTGACCGGCTTCTGGCGCGTCCTCACCGTATGCGCCCGTTGATGTACGCCGTCCCTTTGCTTGCCCTCGCGGCACAGGGGCCGTCCTTCGTCGCCGAGTTCCCGAACGGAAAGATCGAGGCGCGGGGAGCCTGCGACGTCCGGCCCGAGGCGGTGGCTTGCTGGGGCATGGACGGCAAGCCGTCGGAAGAGCTGGCGGACAGCGTTCGCATCGCCTTGAGCAACGGGCAAGAGGCCCAGTTCCGGCTGGGAAGGAAGAACCGCTACCTTGTCGTGCGGCGGCCTCAGGCCTTGAGCGCCAGCTACCGGCTCTCGGCCAACGACAACGTCTACGGCAACTTCAGCCTGAACGGAGAGACGACGACGGAGTTCCTGCGGGTGTCGCTCGCCCCCTCCGAGACGTCGGTCGTCCTCCACGCTCAGACACCGTCCAGAGCGACAAGGACTTGGACCTCCCGCTCCGCGTCGGAGGCCGAGCGACCATCGAGGGCTGGGACGTCGAGGTGGGCGAGTCCCAGAAGGTGATCCCGAAGAAAGGCGAGACCGCTACGAACGCGCGCCGCTACAACAACTATGGGAACCCGCTTCCCGTGACGGAATACTGGACGGTGGTGATCGGCCTCAAGGGCGGCGACGGCCAGAACCAGTACGTCCAGTGGAGCTACACGCCGCTCGACGCCTCAGGAGCCCCCATCCGTTACGTGGACGCCGATGGCAAGCCGATCTCCGCCATCAAGGCTCTCGCCCTCGAACCCACCCTGCAGCCGGGCAACAACAATTACTACCCTAACGGCGAAGCGGCCCTCGTGAAGAAGCCTAAGGCCGTCGCCGCTTACTTCCAGGGCGGCGGGCCGAGTCCCGCCTTCCGCGCGACCACCAACATCGATCCCAAGGCGATCGCCACCCTGCGCATTCGGGCGAGCCACGTGGAGACGAAGGACCTCGGGCCGTTTCCCCTCGACCCCAAATGAAGGTTCTCACAACCCTCTTCCTCCTGCCGCTCGCCGGCTTCCAAAGTCCGACTTTCGAGGTGCGGGGCGTCTGCGCCATCGACGCGGCCACCGTCGACTGCTGGGCGCCCGACGGCGGTCCGAAGCCCGGCCTCACGGAAGAGGTGCGCCGACAGATTGCGGCGATGGAATCTCCGCTATCTTTCTTGCCAGGGCGGAAGAACCGCTTCGTGATCGTGCGCCACACGCCCTTCGGTACCTTGACTTACGGAAAGAACTCGCTGCGGCCCCAGAACTTCCCCCTTGAGCACGACGGCGGCCTATGGACGACGGCATTCCGTATTGCTGCGGACAGGGATGTCGCAACGGCCGACATCACGATCATCCCCGGCTTTCCAGAAGGTGAGGCCGTGGCTGTTCCCTTCCACGAAGGTGCCAAGGCGGTCGTCGACGGAGTTCCGGTCGAAATCGGTCGGATCGGTAAGAACCCGCGAGACGAGTTCGGCGGCTTCAACGTTTCCAGAGTATCCGTTTGGGGCGAATGGCGACTTCCTATCCAGATCGGTGAGACCACTGCGCCGAGCGGATATCAGGTGATGCCGGTGGGACACGATGGAAAGCCGATCTCCTATGTCGATCCCCAAGGGTGGCCGGTCGATGCGAGACGGGGAAAAGAACTCTGGGAAGCCGCGTTTAAAAGCGAGCGTCGCATCCCAGAGTCGCCGCCTGCGAGTCCGGCTGGAATCTCCACCTACCCGAGTGGACCGATCCTCTGGGTCGGAATGGATATCCAGCCGAAAGCGATTCACGAGCTTCAGATACGTCGTATCGCTGGGCGTATGATAACGCTCGGCCCTCTCGCCTTGGACCCGAATCCTCAGAGCGTGCCGTAGTACACGTTGGTCTCGTACGGCATCTCGATCCGGCCGTCCTTCGCCGTCGCGTCGAACAGCTTCCGAAGGGCGGCGACCATCGGCTCGTGCTTCGGCTCGCCCGCCTGCGGCGCGTAGGACGACGACAGGAGCCGCCGGAGCAGGCCGTCGAAGTCGAACCGCTGGACGTTGACGAAGCTCGCCATCCCCATCCCGTTGTCGAACCACGCCTGGAGTTCGGACGCGTCGATGCCTCGGTGGCGGACTTGGAGGTAGTCGTTCCCGTGTTCGCGCAGAAGCGCCTCGTAGCCTTCGAGGAACGGCGTCCCCGACTCTGCCCGCGCGTTCCAGATCAGGGCGACCCACTTCGGGCCGCGCAGGATGCGGGCGAACTCACGACGGGTGGCCGTCTGGTCGAACCAGTGGAACGCCTGGGCCGCGACGACGAGGTCCACCGAAGCGTCGGGCAGAGAGGTCGCCTCGGCGGTCCCGTCGACGCTGCGGAATCCCGCCTCGCCGCCCAAGCGACCTTCGGCGGCCTCACGCATCGCCACGTTGGGCTCGACCCCATAGACCGTCGCGCCCGCCGCCAGGATGTCGGCGGTCAGGATGCCCGTCCCGGAGCCCACGTCGGCGACCGCCTGTCCGGGACCGAGGCCGCACTCGCGCGCCAGGGTTTCAATGACTCCGGTGGGGTAGCCCGGACGCGCGGCGACGTAGTCGCCGACGCGCGAGGTGAAGCGGATGGTGGAGTCGGAGGCCATCCCTCTATAATGCGCGTTACGAAGGATCGCTTCGCTAACGGGAAAAGCCGACGCACGGTAGATTAAACGGCCATGTTGAAAGAGTTCAGAGATTTTATCGCCAAGGGCAACGTGATCGACCTCGCGGTCGGTATCGTCATCGGCGCCGCCTTCACCGCGATCGTGAACTCGTTCGTCAAAGATATCCTGAGCCCGATCCTCGGTATCTTCGGCTCTGCGAACTTCAACGATCAGTTCGTCGTGCTCAAGCAGGGAAAGACGGCGGGGCCTTACGACAGCCTCGCGACCGCCACGACGGCGGGCGCCGTGACCTTCAACTACGGCTCGTTCATCACCGCGGTCATCAACTTCCTGATCGTCGCCTTCGCCCTGTTCCTCGTCGTCAAGGCGTCCAACAAGTTCAAGGAGCGCGTCGTGAAGACCGAAGCGGCTGCCCCGCCCGAACCGACCAAGGAGGAGGCGCTGCTCACCGAGATCCGCGACCTGCTCAAGACCGACCGTCGCCCGGTTTAAACCCCAGAATCGGGTTTCATGGGAAACCCGACCGAAGCTTCCGTCGTCCCCCTCCTGGGCCCCCACGCTTGACTTCAGGCCGCTTGGGTCGGCACAATCCACGGCCCTAGGGCGCGAACGAACTCCGCGCCCATACGTATAGAGGCCCCGAGGGTCCAGGAATCCATGGCAACAAAGCTCGTCATCGTCGAATCGCCCGCGAAAGCGAAAACTATTGGGGGGTACCTCGGGGACGACTACGAGGTCATGGCGAGCATCGGCCACATCCGTGACCTCATGCCCAACGGTCGCTCACTCGGCGACGAGCACAAGAAGAAGTGGTGGGCCGACTTCGCGGTGGACGTCGACAACGACTTCGAGCCGTTCTACGAGGTGCCCGCCGAGAAGGCCGCCCAGGTCAGCAAGCTCCGCGCCGCGATGAAAGGGAAGGACTCCCTCGTTCTCGCGACGGACGAAGACCGCGAGGGCGAAGCGATCTCCTGGCACCTGCTCCAGGTTCTCAAGCCCTCGCGGAACGTCAAGGTCGAGCGCATCGCCTTCCACGAGATCACCCGCGACGCGATCCGCCGCGCGATCCAGAACCCGCGCCCCATCGACACCGACCTCGTAGAGGCCCAGGAGACCCGGCGCATCCTCGACCGGCTCTACGGCTACTCCCTCTCGCCCGTCCTCTGGCGCCGCGTGATGAAGAACCTCAGCGCAGGCCGCGTCCAGAGCCCGGCGGTCAAGCTCATCGTCGAGCGCGAGATCGCCCGGCGCAACTTCCGCACCGCGGAGTACTTCGACCTGCGCGCCACCCTGAAATCGGAAGATACCGAGTTCACCGCCGACCTGCGCGGTCTCGACGGAAAGCGGGTGGCGAATGGCAGCGACTTCGAGGACACCACCGGCCTGCTCAAGAAGGACCGCGAAGGCAAGGTCGTTCTTCTTGACCGGAAGACCGCCGAAACCCTCGCCGCCGCCGCGCGCAAGGCTGAGCCCTACCGCGTCAACCGCGTCCAGACCACCGAAGCTACGGAGCGCCCCGCTGCCCCGTTCATGACCACCACCCTCCAGCAGGACGCCAACCGCAAGTTCGGCTACGGAGCCGACCGCACGATGAAGATCGCGCAGGGGCTCTACGAGGGCATCGACATCGGCGGCGAGACGGTCGGCCTCATCACCTACATGCGAACCGACAGTCTCACGCTGTCGGGAGAGGCGGTCGGGAAGATCCGAGAGCTGATCGCGAAGGACTACGCCGACTGCCTTCCCGACAAGCCGCCGGTCTACAGCAGCAAGGTCAAGAACGCCCAGGAGGCCCACGAGGCGATCCGCCCGACCGACGCCGCCCGCCGCCCCGAGACGATCGCGCGCTACCTCAACGAGGACCAGCGCAAGCTCTACGAGCTGATCTGGAAGCGCACCGTCGCCAGCCAGATGAAGCCCGCGCAGGTCCTGCGGACCGAAGCCGAGATCGTCGCCGAGACGCCCGACCACAAGCTCTCCTTCGTCGCCACCGGTCGCCAGATCAAGTTCGACGGCTTTCTCCGCGTCTACCGCGAAGGCCGGGACGACGACGCCGCCGACCCGAGCGAGCGCCGCCTGCCCCGCCTCACCGAAGGCCAGGATGTCGAGCGGTTGGGTGTCGACGCCCTGGGACATGCGACCAAGCCGCCTGCCCGCTACACCGACGCGACCCTCATCAAGAAGCTGGAGGAGCAGGGCATCGGTCGACCCTCCACCTACGCCAGCATCATCGCCGTCATCGTCGATCGGGGATACGTCCGCAAGGTCGCCAAACAGCTCGTCCCCACCTGGCGCGCCTTCCTCGCGATGGAGGTCCTGGAGAACAACTTCGGCGAGCTGATGGACCTCGGCTTCACCGCCCACATGGACGAGGCCCTGGACCGGATCAGCGAGGGCAAGGACGACAGCAAGCGCTACCTGAAGGAGTTCTTCATGGGCAACGAGGACAAGCTCGGCCTTCATCAGATCATCGAGGAGCGCGCCAAGGAGATCCCGTATCCCAACTTCCTGCTGGGCGAGAACCCTGAGACGAACGAGCCCATCGTGGTGCGCAACGGCAAGGATGGCGGTGCCTTCATCCAGATGGGTGAGGGCGAGACCCGCAAGTTCGCCGATGTGCCCGAGGATCTCGCGCCCGCCGATCTGACCCTCGAAAAAGCCATCGAGCTGTTGGGCCAGCGCCGCGCGACCGCCGAGTCGGTCGGCGTTCACCCTCAGACGGGCCGCAATCTGCTCCTTCGGAACAAGGGCGGCTTCTACCTGGAGGTCGAGCGCACTCCTGAGGAGATCGAAGCGAAAGAAAAGCCCACCTGGATCTCCGTGCCGCCCGGCTCCGACCCGCGCGAGATGTCGCAGGAGGACCTCGACTTCCTCTCGGTCCTGCCGCGCGAGATCGGGAAGCACCCGGAGGACGGGGAGGCGGTCGTGTTCAAGGTCGGCAAGTTCGGCGCCTACGTCGAGCACGAAGGAGAGCGACGGACCGTGGACGACTGGACCGAGGGCAAGGCGATGTCGATCGAGCGCGCCCTGGAGATCCTGGCCCTTCCGAAGGGACGCGCCGCGCGGACGCCGATGGCCCCGCTTAAGGAGTTCGGCGTCCTGGAGGGCGCGGCGGGCCCGGTCCGCGTGATGAGCGGTCGCTTCGGCCCCTACGTGACGGACGGCGAGACGAACGCCACCTTGCCGCGCGGGACCGATCCCGAGACGCTCGATCCCGAAAGCGCCAAGCGGATCCTCGACGCCAAGCGCGAGGCTGGGCCTTCGACCAAGAAGCCCGTGCGCCGCGCCGCCGCGAAGAAGGCTCCCGCCAAGGCGGCGGCCAAACCCAAGACCACCGCCCCCACGAAGCCGAAGAGCCCACGGACCAAAAAGGCTTGAGCGTTGAGCACGTCCGCTACGGCTCCCCGGAGTACGAGGCGACGGTCGAACTCCGTCGGCAGGTCCTGCGCCGTCCCCTCGGACTTGACTTCACCCCCGAGCAACTCGCGGCGGAGGCGGACGACGTCCATCTCGCCCTGTTCGAGGGTAGGGAAGCTGTGGCCTGTCTGATCCTGACGGCCGAAGATTCAGACCTCGTGAAGATGCGACAGGTCGCGGTACGCGAGGACCAGCAGGGCAAGGGGCTCGGACGGCGACTGGTCGAGGCGTTCGAGACCGTCGCCCGTGAGCGGGGCGCCCGGCGCATCGTCCTCCACGCTCGCGAGACGGCGGTCCCCTTCTATCTCGCCCTCGGCTACGCCCTCGAAGGCGAGCCCTTCGAGGAGGTCGGCATCCCGCATCGGACGATGGTGAAAGACCTCTGAAAACCGTCGCGACAGGACTTTAGGCCCAGGCGGTACCCTTTACCTCCGTGCAAGCCATCGCCAAGGTCCGGCCGGAGCCGGGCGTCGAGATAGTCGAAGCCCCCGATCCCACTCCCGGCCCCGGCGAGGTGAAGCTGAAGCTCGAAGCCGCCTCCGTCTGCGGCACCGACCTCCACATCTGGAAGTGGGACGCTTGGTCCGCCGGACGCATCCGTCCTCCGCGCATCATCGGGCACGAGTTCTGCGGCACGATCGTCGAACTGGGCGAGGGCGTCGAGGGGCTGAGCGTCGGCCAGTACGTCTCCACCGAGTCCCACGCCACCTGCGGCCACTGCCGCCAGTGCCGGGCGGGCCAGCGCGAGGTCTGCGCCAACACGAGCATCCTCGGCGTTGACATCGACGGCGGCTTCCGCCCTTACGCGACCATCCCCGCCTCGTGCGCGATGCCGACCGACCGCCGCGTCCCGCCCCACCTCGCCGCGTTCCAGGACGCCCTGGGGAACGCCGTCCATACCGTCTCCGACGGCCCCGTCGAGGGCCAGACCGTTCTCATCACCGGCATGGGCCCGATCGGCCTCTTCGCCGTGACCGTCGCCAAGGCGATGGGCGCCGCCCGCGTCGTCGCCACCGAGATCAGTCCCTACCGGACGGAACTGGCCCACGCGGTCGGCGTCGACCGCGTGATCGACCCTACGAAGGAGGACGCCCGCGCCGAACTCGCTCGCGAGTTCCCCGGCGGCGTCGACGCCACCCTGGAGATGTCCGGCCACCCGACCTCGCTCGCCCTCGCCGTCGAGGCGACCCGCCCCGGCGGGCGCTTGAGTTGCCTCGGCGTCTACGGCGAGGCGCGCCAGACCATCGACATGAACGCGGTGATCTTCAAGGGCATCAACCTCCACGGCATCGTCGGCCGCCGCCTCCCCGAGACCTGGAACCTCATGCGCGAACTGTTCGAAGCCGGTCGCCTGAACCTGGAGCCCGTCGTCACCCACCGGATGCACTACACCGAGTTCGAGCGCGCGATGGAACTGATGGCCGCAGGCAAGGCGGGCAAGGTCGTGTTCGACTTCTAAAGTCTTAGCGCCTTAAACAAAGTAAAAATCTGTGCAGTCAGGCATTTTGGTCGTACAATGAGCTTGCGCGGTTAGCCGCACAAGCTCAAAGAAGAGACGGAATATGACTCCGTTTACCAGGCCATCGACGTGCCTCCTGCGTCCTATCCGATTTACCGTAAGTGGGGCGCTCAGTTGAACGATGGAGCCCCCGTGCCTATCAAAGACACGCCTGGTCCCCGCGTGACGAAGATCATCAAGTTCACTTAGTCATGCTGGCGACACTAATCGTTTCAGTAAGTCTCTTGGTCTTCCTGGGGGGCGGGATCGATGTTCTGGCTCGTTCGGTAGAGAACTGGGGCCACTGCCCTGTAGTAGCGCTCGTGCAGGCCCAACGAGGACGTTCGCCAGGAACTTCGGGATACGTGCCCGACAAAGACGGCTACGTTAGGGTCAACGGTGCGAAGCTCAAGATGGACCCCATTCCTCCCGAATGGAAACCGGCTCGTTTGCACGAGAAGTTCGAAATTGGTCTGCCGGAGATTGGTGACGGCAAGAGCTTAGTTCGACTTCTCGGAGTGAAAGGGAAGATCGAGAGTTCGGCCGGTAGTGACGGGGTCGCGCTTTGGGAAGCCGGTTGGGAAACGGAGCGGATTGCGACCGGCGCACTTCCGCAGCCCTTGCCCGATGGTTGGTCCGACGCGCTTGGAAAGAGGCTCGACACGGATGATCCCGCGCTGTCACTGAAGAACGGGCGCCTCACGACAGCGATTAAGCCCCGTCAGGCGGTCACGGTCGAGCAGATCGTTCGCTTGCCTTGGTCCAAGAAGGTGCGGAGCCATTGGCTTTTCGAGAAGATGTGGGTCGTGCCTTTGATCCGGGACGGTGACGAGCGGGCGACCCTCTCGACTTTGGCGAGGGCGGTGGGTGGCAAGCTCGTTGAGGACGAGGCCGAATGGCGGATTCATTTCGATCCGTCGGCTTTCCGCAAGCGGGCGATCACGACCGTCCGGTCCTGGACTCCCAAAGACTCTCGTGATGCTCTGGCCGTCTCCCACTATCGCATGGCGGTCGAGGTCTGGAACTGGATCGACGACTCGACTCTCCTGGATCTTTACCGAAAACCTTGGGTCGGGGGCGGCATGCCGGTTAAGCGTGGAACGCCGCTCTACGCGGCGATCTCTCAATACGCCGCCGCCTATCGACAACGGGCGATAAACCCCGCTCCGGAGTACGCCGAGGAGGCGCGGTCCGACCGGGAGCTTCTCTCCCGAATCGATTGGTATGGGGAACCCACCGCTCTCTTCGGCCAGAACCTCGGGGTCTCAGGCGGGTACCCCGCGATCGGCGGCGGCACCGTCATGCTTACTTAAGGAAGATTCGGACCCACGAAGCCTCTCCTGGCCCCGGTTCCCTAGAGGGAACCGGGGCCAGGAGTTCTTTCGGAACGGCTCTGTGCCGTGCCGGAAGAACAGGCCTGCCCTCTTGACGGGATCATAGAAGAGCGTGTCCGCTGTTGGATCCTTCGTCCTATGTCCGCCTCGACGCCCACCCTCAACCTGACTCCGCGACGACCTTCGCCCTCTCCCTGGTTCGCGCGAAAAACGCGTTGATCCCGACGTTTTTCTCGTCGCGGCCGCAAAATTGCGCGCTCGCGGATCGCTCGCTTCCGGCACGCCCAGGCTCTCGAAAAAGGGCGCGGAAGGCCTCCGGCCGCGAGCGTGGTTCCCGCGAAACGGGAGAAACGCCCGATGCCCCCTCCCGCCAACCGAAGGACCCGTCCGGTACAATCACCCCCAATATGAGGATCGCCGTCCTGCCCTTCAACGCCGCCGAAGGGACCAAACCCGCCCTTGGGCGCCAGTTTGCCGCCTTTGCCGCCGAACAGCTTCGCGCCCACGCCGAGGCGGACATCAACGTCGTCTCCTTCCTCACCCAGATCGAGGACGAGGAAGGCGGCGAGCAGCGGATGGCGTTCGTCAACATCAGCGACGCCCTCCTCCCCTACGAGCAGCTCAAGGACCTGTTCGAGCAGGCCGACGTCGCCCTCGTACAGGACGGCTACCTCAAGCAGGACGGCGACGCCTTCGATCTCACCCTGCGCTACCACGGCAAGGAGAGCGAGGAGCCCATCCGCTCGGAGGAGATCCACTTCACCAAGGCCGAGCTGTTCACGACCCTCCACCGGCTGGTCAAGACCCTCGCCGAGGCGGGGGCTATCGAGCTTCCCGAGAGCCTCGCGGGCGAGGCGATGGAATTCGGCACCGACGATCCCGACGTATTCCTCGACTTCCTCGAAGGCTACGACGCCCTGACCTACATCAACCAGGCCAACGGCCAGGTGGCGCGTGAATTCAGCCCCGAGGGCGCCTTCGCCTCCCTGATCCGCGCCGTCGAGAAGGACCCCGAGTTCGAAGGGCCGTTCCAGGTCGCGATCCAGCTCGCCCGCGCCTGCGGCGCGAACCGCATCGGCTCGCTGGAGATGGTCGAGGGCGCCCTCAAGCGCCTGATCGAGCTCGAGCCTGACGACTTCGCCTCCTACTTCGCGCTCGGCGAGCTCTACGGCTCGCTCAACGACTTCAACCGCGCCGCCGACGCCTTCGAGAAGGCGATCCAGCGCAACCCCGAGGACCCCTCCCTTCTCGCCCGTCTCGGTATCGCCCAGGCGCAGGCCGGGATGCCCGTCAACGCCGAGCGTAACTTCCGCAAGGCGATGGACCTGGAGGGCGACGACAAGCCCAGCGCCGACCTGCTCGCCCAGGTCCTCACCGCCAACGGTCGCGCCCACGAGGTGCCGCCGCTCTGGAAGTCGATCCTGGAGACCAATCCCCAGAACGCCGACGCCCACGCGAAGTACGGCGTCGCCCTCATGCAGGCGGGCAACGAGGACGGCGCCGTCCGCGCCTTTGAGAACGCCCTGGAGGTCCTGGAGGACAACACCGTCGTCAAGCGGTTCTACGCGCCTCTCCTTGTCCAGAAGGGGGACCACGACCGCGCGATGGACTTCTACGAGGACGTGATCGAGGTCGCGCCCAAGGAGGTCCCCGTGCTCGTCGAGTACGCCCAGACCCTAGAATCCGCCGACCGGCTCCACGAGGTGCCCGACGTCCTCAAGCAGATTCTTGCCGCCGAGCCCGATCCGAATACCCGCGCGACCGTCGTCGCCCGCCTCATCGAGATCGAGCAGCCCAAGCGCGTCGAGAACGTCGAGGCCGCTCGCGAGAAGATGGAGGCGGGCGACTTCCAGGGCGCCCTACGCGAGCTTCGCCCCCTGAAGAACTGGCTCGCCGACTACTGGAAGCTGTGGTTCTTCCTCGCCGCCGCGAACAACCAGGTCGAGCAGTACGACGAGGCCGCCGAGGCCGCCCAGCGCACCCTGGAGATCTTCCCCGGCTGCGAGCCCGCCTTCGGCGAGTTCGCCACCGCCCTCACGGGCCAGGGTCAGCACGAGGAGGCCTATAACCTCATGCGCTACGCCGCCTCGAACAACCCCGGCTCCCTTCCGATCCACCTCAACCTGGGCCTCGCCGCCAAGCGTGCGGGCCACATCGACGAGGCGCGCGGCCTCGCCCGCCAGATCCGGGAGGCCCTCGCGGGCGACCCGAACCGCGGCCAGGTCGAAGAGATCCTCGCGGAGATCGAAGGGTGAGCGCGCGCCGGGAGACCTCTCCCGGCGCCGCCCCACAGGGTCAAGGGCGGACGGCGCCGACGTGGGTCAAGCTCCTCGTCGGCTTCCACGTTCTCGCGACCACGATCTGGGCCCTCCCGAATCTGGATGGCAACGTGATGTCGGGGACGGTCTCGCCCCACGCGAGCCAGTGGCTCCTCTATTGGAACCAGCGCTATCTTAAGCCTACGGTTCCGATCCAGACCTACCTGACCGTGACCGGCGGCTGGCAGTATTGGGACATGTTCGCCCCCAATCCCTCGAACATCGACTGGTACGGCGACGCCGAGGTGACGTATCGGGACGGTTCAAAGCGGATCGTTGACTACCCCCGTATCTCGAAGCTTCCGATCTCCCTGAAGTACGTCAAGGAGCGCTACCGCAAGTTCTACGAGCGCGCGCACAACGCTCAAGAGCCGTTCCTGTTCCCGACCTTCGCGCAGGCCATGGCCCTGCGCGCCTTTACCGACCGGAGCAATCCCCCCACGATCGTGACCCTGAGATCGCACAGCCTTGCGATCGCTCCGCCCGGCCAACCCCAGCCGAAGGAGTATTCCACGGGGATCTACTACACCTACGCGGTGGACGAACGATGGCTGGAAAAGGCGGCGAGCGGAAAGTAGCGAAGGTTTCGCCTGCGGCCAAGAGCCCGCAGGCGGAAAGCCTAGAGGCGGATGAGCCGATCCTGCGGAGCCTCGATCGTTGGTGGTTCGGCTACGGCTCGCCCACGAGCCTCGGCATCTTCCGCATCTGCATCGCGACCCTCGTCTTCCTGAACCTTCTGACCCTGACTGGGGACCTGCGCTGGTGGTACGGGGAGAACGGCTTCGTGCCCGCCTGGGTCGGTCAGGTCTGGTTCGTTCCCCGCGTCGCGACGCCTTTAGGCGACATTCCGAAGCTGGACCTGATCAGCGGGGTAACGGACTTCCGGATCTTCCTCGCCTTCTTCGCCTTCACCTGCGTGGCCGCCTTCGCCACCGCCCTCGGCCTTTTCACCCGCTACGCCGCCTTCGCCCTAGCTCTCTGCCTCGTCTCCCTCCACCACCGCAATCCCATCATCCTCCACGGCGGCGACACCGCGATGCGGATCGCCGTGCTCTACCTCGCGGTCTCGCCCTCCGGAAGGGCCTGCTCCCTCGACCGCCTCTTCCGCCTGCGGCGAGGCGAGGAGGACGGGCCAGTGGAGGTTTCGCTTTGGGGTCAGCGTCTCGTGCAGTTCAACACCGCCCTGATCTACTTCACCACCGTGTGGGCCAAGTGGTTTGGCACGCGTTGGCTCGACGGTACCGCGACCTGGTACCCCGCTCGCCTTGCCGAGTTTCAGCGCTTCCCGGTACCCGGCTTCATGAACGACCTCCCGATGGTCTATCTGACGACCTACGGCACCGTCCTGCTGGAGTTCTCCCTCGGAACCCTCGTCTTTTTCCGACCCCTGCGCAAGTACGTTCTGTTCGGCGGAGTGATGCTCCACGCGTTCATCGAGTACTCGATGAACGTCCCGTTCTTCTCGTACCTGATGGTGAGCTACTACGTGTGCTTCTACGACGGCGAGGAGATCGCGGGCTTTTTCCGTCGGCTGGGTGAGCGGCTCCGTCCCCTGGCTGGACTCGAAGTGACCTTGCCCACCAACCGTCGCCTCAGCCCGACGGGCGAGCGGTTCCTGGCGGCGATCGATCCGATGGGTCTCGTCCGATATCTTCCGGGCGCCGCCCTTCCCTCGACCGAGGAGAAGGCGCGCGACGGTTGGTCGGCCCTCAAGGACAACGGCAAGCCTGCCCATCCGTTTCGAGGTGTGGCCTACCGCGCGCCGGGCGCGTGGGTGTTCCTCGTCGTTCCCGGACTCTGGCGCCGCCTGATGACGACTTCGACGGAGGCGGTCTCGTGATCCGCTTTCGCCGTCCGAAAGGGCCTGGCTTCGGGATCGACGCGGGCTACTACCTGACCGTCCTCTCGACCCGGACGCCTATGCCGCCGATCCGTACCCTGACTAACCCCAAGGGCGACGTTGGGGCGATCGTGGGCTTCGGGGTGCCCCTGAACTCCGGCGACAAGGCCGACCTCGATCGACCGATGGAGCGCGGGCAGTACGCCATCGCCACCAAGGACCGCAAGACCGTGCTTCAGATGAGCGTCCTCAGCAAGGAGGAGGCCGGCTTCGACCCCGAGGCCTTCCTGCGGAGCCCGCTCGCCCAAGGCCTCGACCCCGAACTCCTGGTGCGCCTCAAGGCGACCTGGACGGTCGCCCAACTCGTCTTTAAGTCGCACGACCCCGACGTCTATCCCGCCCTCGACTTTCTGATCGACGTCGCCGGTCGGCTCGCCTACCTCTCGGACGGCGTGGTCGCCGACCCCATCGGCCGCCGCTACTTTCTGCCCCACGAACTCCGACAGGCGGTCCGTCTCGATTCCCGGATCGACGTCCGTGAGCACGTCGGAATCGGGCGGCGCGGCGCCTCGGGCCGGGAACACGTCGCGACTCACGGCCTCGTCAAGTTCGGGATGCCCGAACTTGAGATCGAGAACCTGTTACCGGACGAGATCGGCCTCGCAGGCCGCTTCCTCGTCGCCTGCGCCCAGAACGCCCTCATGGGCGACCCGCCCGAGAGCGGCGACCGCTACGGCGCCCCCCAGGCCCTCTTCGAGGCTCGCGAAGGCGGCTTCGACAAGGCCGCCTGGGAAGGCGTCGCCGTCCTAGAACTCCTGCCCCCCACCCGCCTCACCGCCGGCGAAGCCCTCCGCGCCTGGCAAGACACGCTCCGAAGCTAAGGTCGCTTCCATCAGGAACGCGGCTTGGCTTATTTCGAACGTATTGCATGAGAAATCATAGCGCGTTGTTCATCGTCCTTTCCTCTTTCGCCTTCGGCGCCTTTGCGACCGCCTCCCTCACCTCGACGGCCCGTACCAAGGACCCGAGACCGGTCGAGCGCGGGGAGTACCGAGCCTACCCGCCGAACTCGGAGAAGACCGTTTACTCAGAGCTGGACAAGCTGGGCGAGCAGGGTTGGAAGGGCGTACGTCTTCGGCTATGCGGGAGGTCGCGCGAACTGGGAACTCCGAAGGCGTCGGTAGACGAAGGTCGCGAACCTACGACTTTCCAAGGCCCGCCGGGACGCGGCCCCGGCCGAGCAGACCCGCCAGCGCGACGACCGTCGCGAGGTAGGGAAGGGCGGCCCAGAACTCGCTCGGCGGCGACACGCCCAGCACCGTGCCGCCCGCGTACTGGATGCGCAGTGCGCTCATCAGGCCGAAGGCGAGGCACGCGACGAGCGTCGGCAACGGCCGCCAGCCTCCGAGCACGAGGGCGGCGAGGGCGATGTAGCCCCGCCCCGCCACCATGTCGTTCGTGAACCCCTCGGTGTACGCGACCAGCATCGTCCCACCGAGCCCCGCGAACAGCCCCGTCGCGATCAGCGCGGCAAGACGCACCCGCTCGGGCACGAGGCCCGCGAGCCGCGCCTTGTCCGGATCGGCCCCCGTCGCCACGAGCCGCAGGCCGCCCCGCGTGGCGCGGACGTAGAGGAAGACGACGAAGGGAAGCCCGAGGGCGACCCCCTCGTAGCCCACCACGGGCAGGTGGGGCACGTCCGAGGAGGCGGCGTTGGCGAGGCTCGCGACGAAGTTCGTTCCGCCCGCCGCAAGCAGGTTGACCGCCATGCCTGAGATGACGTGGTCGATTCGGTAGACCTGGGTGGCGAGCCAGTGGAGCAGGCTGAGAAGGACGGTGACGGCGAGGGCGATCGCCACCGCCGCGTAGGGACCATAGTGCGGCGCGGCGACGGCGGCGGCGCAGGCGGCGGTCAGCATCAGCCCCTCCAGGCCGATGTTCACCACGCCACTGCGCTCGCTCGCGTAGCCACCCATCGCCGCGAACAGGAGCGGCGTCGAAAGGGCGAGGGTCTGGGAAACGAGGACGTTAGGCAACCTTCCGCACCCCCCGGGAACGCAGGGCCGCCGCGATCAGGATGAGTAGGGCCAGCACGACGGTGGTGATGCCCTTGGGCACCCCCTCGATCTGAAGCGACAGCGCCCCTTTGGCGAGCGCCCCGAACAGGAACGCCGCCGGGATGAGCGCGAGGGCCGACTCGCCCGCCAGAAGGGCGACCCCCAGCGCGTCGAAGCCGTAGCCCGGCGAGAAGCCGCTGTAGAACCGGCCCTCGTAGGCGAGGACCTGGACCGCCCCCGCGAACCCCGCGATCGCCCCCGAGGCCAGCATCGCGCGCACCGCCGTCCGGCGCGGGTCGACGCCCGCGTAGAGAGCCGCCGTCGGATTCGCTCCCGCCGCTCGCAGCTCGTAGCCCGTGACGGTCCGGCGAAGCCAGTAGGCGAGCGCGACCGCCGCGAGGATCGCGACCGGAAGCGCGAGGCTCACCGAGAATCCGCCACTCTTCAGCAGGTTCGGCAGCCGGGAGGCGATGCTGGCCGTCGTCGTATCCCCGCCCGGTGCGCGAACCGGCCCTGCGACGAGGTATCCCGTGAGCAGGACCGCCACGTTGTTCAGCATGATCGTCGTGATCACCTCGTGGCCCCCCCGGTATGCCTTGATCGCTCCGGCGGGCCAAGCCCATAGCGCCCCCGCGACGACCGCGGCCAGCGTCCCGAGAACCATCCCGACCACCCCCGGCAGGCGCAGCGCGACCAGGGTGCAGGCGAGCGCGCCCACGATCAGCTGACCCTCCGCGCCGATGTTGAACAGACCCGCCCGTAGGGCGAGGAACACCGCCACTCCCGCGATCAGGAGCGGCGTGGTCTGCCGCAACGACTCGGTAAGACCGGGAGCCGTGCCCAGGCTCCCCTTGAGAAGGGCGGAAAGCGCGGTGACGGGACCGACGTGGCTGATGAACAGCGCTCCCAGGAGAATCAGGACCGCCCCCGCGACGAGGGCCAGGATGCGCCACCTCACGCGCCGACCATCTCCCGTCCGATGGCGTCGCGCTCGCGCGCGGCGGGCTCGGTCAGTCGGCCGTGGTTCAAGACCACGATCCGATCGCAGTGGGCCAGCAGCTCGTCCAGGTCGAAGGAGACGACGAGCGCGGCCATGCCGTCCCGTGCCCGCGCCCGGATCGCGTCGTACACGTCGGCGGTTCCCTTGAGATCGAGGCCGCGCGTGGGCGAGAAGGCGAGCAGGAGCCTCGGACCGTACTCCAAGGCGCGGGCCGCCACGAAACGCTGTTGGTTGCCCCCGGAAAGGCTCGCCATCGGAAGGCCCAGGCCACCGTGACGGGTGCTGAACCGGTCCGCGACCCGCTGCGCCCAGTGATGGCGCCCGCTCTCGTCGATGCGCCCGCCCTCCGCGAAGCTCCGCTGGAGCCCGAGGGCGGAGTTCTCCTCCAGCGACCAGCCTTCGATGACGCCCTCCTGGTGCCGATCCTCGGGGATCAGGCGCAGGCCGAGCCGAAGCCGCTCTGCGGGCGGGGCGAAGGTCACGTCCTTGCCCTCAAGCTCCACCTTGCCCTCCGTGGGCCGGACGGCTCCGACGATCGCCTGGAAAAGCTCCCGTTGCCCGTTGCCGTCCACCCCGGCGATCCCGACGACCTCGCCCGGGCGCACCGTGAGCGACGCGTTCTTCAGCGCCTCGTGACCCCGCGCGTCGCGCACCGTCAGTCCCGCGACGCTCAAGACGGCCGCCCCTGCCCTCACGCTCTCGCGGGCGAGCCCGTCGACCCCGAGCCCCAGCGTCGCGCCTTCCGGCATGTCGCCCCCGCCGACGATCAGGCTCGCCAGTTCGCGCGCGTTCGTGTCCGCGACCGCCATGTCCGCCACACGCCGACCCGCGCGCAACACGGTCACCCGGGAGCAATGATCGATCACCTCGGGAAGCCGATGGGTCACGAGGATCACCGTCGCCCCCGCGTCGACGAGGACGCGCAGGGAGCCGAACAGGGCGTCCCCGTCGGCGGGCGAGAGCATCGCCGTCGGCTCGTCGAGGATCATGATCCGCGCCTCCCGCCACAGAAGCTTGAGGATCTCCAGCTTCTGGGCCCCCGCCGAGCCCAGCTCCTGCGCCGGACGGTCCCACTCGAACGCGAAGCCCATCCGATCGGCTAGGTCCTGCGCGCGCACGCGGGCGGCGGCCCGGCTCGGGGCCGCCCCGCCCTCCGCGCCGAGCATCAGGTTCTGGAGTGCGGTCAGCTCCGGGATGATCGCGTAGTGCTGGCTCACCATCCCGACGCCCGCCGCGATGGCGTCCTTCGAACCGTGGAAGCGGCGCGCCTCTCCCTCGACGAGGACGGTTCCCTCGGTCGGTCGTTGCGCTCCGTAGAGAACGCGCATCAGGGTGGTCTTGCCCGCTCCGTTCTCGCCGACGACGGCGTGGAGCGTGCCGCGTTCAACCTCCAGATCGACGCCGTCGAGCGCGGTCACCGCCCCAAAGCGCACGGTGATGCCTTGGAGCGAGACCGCCGAACTCATGCGTGCATCCCGAGAAGGATCTCGTACAGGGCGGCGGTGGTGTCGCCGCCACGGCCCTCCTCCTGGAGCGGGGCGAGTAGGCGGTCGACGATGTCGGTAAGGGGAATCGCGGCGTCGATCTCCGTGGCGGCGACGCGACAGTAGGCGAAATCCTTCCGCTGGTTGTCGACGGAGAAGCCGGGGCGCCAGTCCTCGGCGAGGATCATCTTGCCGTAGTTCTCGAACGCCCATGAGCCGCCGGAACCGCCGCCCACGAGCGAGCGGATCTGGGCCACATCGAGCCCCGCCTTCTTGGCGAAGCTCAGCGTCTCGCACAGGGCGAGCAGGGCGCCGCCCACCGCGATCTGGTTCGCCATCTTCGCCATCTGCCCCTTGCCGCCCTCCCCGACGCGCTCCGCGCGCTTGGTGTACGGGACCATAGCCGCCTGGGCTTCCGCGCAGTCTTCCTCGGCCCCCCCGAGAAAGATCGTGAGCTGACCGTTCTGGGCTCCTGCCGAGCCGCCGGTCACCGGCGCGTCGACGAAGCGCTGGCCCCGCGCCCGAATCTCCTCGTGCAACCCCTCGGCGGCGGGGGGAGCGATCGTGGAGTGATCCACGAAAAGCGTTCCCGGACGCGCGTCGCGCATCGCCTCCAAGCACTCGGCCACGTCTTCCGAGCCGCGTACGCACAGGAACACGAGGTCGCAGGCCTCCGCGAGGCTCGCGAGGTCCGGAGCGACCGCCGCTCCCGCCGCCCGCAAGGGCTCCGCCTTCTCCCGGCTCCGGTTCCACACCGTGACCGTCCGGCCCGCCTTCACCAGATGGCCCGCCATCGGCCCACCCATCACGCCCAACCCGACGAACCCTAACCGCTCCGCCACGGGCGAAGGGTACCCCGTGCACGGGTAGGACGCCTCAAGTCGACGCGCAACACGTCGCAAGTCGGAAAAGTTCTCGGGCAAGGCGATATTCGTAAAAAACCGAAAAAACACTTGGCGTTTTCATAGAACCCGTAGGACTATAGGCCCATCGATTTCGGCGTTGAGATCGAAATTTATGTCCCGGAGGACGATTCATGTCGAACAGAAAGGCATTCACTCTCATCGAACTTCTCGTCGTGATCGCCATCATCGCGATCCTCGCCGCCATCCTCTTCCCCGTCTTCGCCCAGGCCAAGGAAGCAGCGAAGAAGACCGCCGACCTCAGCAACACCAAGCAAAACCTGCTCGGAATGCTCCAGTACACGTCCGATGCGGACGACATGGCCGTCCCGGTTACGGGAACCGCCTGGACCGACCCACTATATGGGAGCGTCGACTGCCCGACTTACCCCCTCCTCGTGCAGCCTTACGAGAAGAACTGGCAGATTCATCGCTCGCCAGGCGACTCCGCTGGCGAAGCCCAGTACGGCCTCATGCCCGACGACTCTGGACCTTGCACAGCCGCGGACAAAGGGAAATGCTATGGATGGCGGAGCAGCTATGGATACAACTACTTCTTTCTGAGCTACATCAGCTATCCCACGAACGCCGGTCAGGTTATGCCGATTTCGATGACTTCGCCGGGACAGCCCGCGAAGACGATCATGACCACGACCAGTATCTGGGACCGCTCCGGCGGAGCGCCTAAGGGCGGTGGCAACTGGGCTGTGAACCCGCCCTGCGTGATCGACCCCACCGGCGGAAAGTATCTTTCTCCCGTTCCGTCAGGTAACAGTTACTACTATCTGTCGACCCGCACCGGCAAGATGTGGGACTACACTGACAACACATCGCCGACCCAGTTCGGCTACACCTACCCCTTCTTCACTAGCCACACGATCGTTAACTCGGGCTATGTCGACGGGCACGCCAAAGGACAGAAGATCGGCGACCT
This sequence comes from uncultured Fimbriimonas sp., assembly GCA_964516175.1. Taxonomy (GTDB): domain Bacteria; phylum Armatimonadota; class Fimbriimonadia; order Fimbriimonadales; family Fimbriimonadaceae; genus Fimbriimonas. Next base: position 102,268 of record CAZEWR010000011.1, read on the forward strand.
TGTCAAAGGCTGCAACCCGACGACTATGGTCGCGACAAACGTTGACGACTACCAGTGGGACATCGAACAGTGAGAAAAGACGCGATGCTCTTCATAACCGGCCTTCTCGTCGTCGTCGTCGGCGGATGCGGCGCGGGCAAGGACGATGGCGACACGTCGCAGGCGGTAAAGGACATCCAGCAGTCGGCCTCGCAGGGAGGGCCTCAGCCAAGCCCGGACCTTCCCGCGCCAGCTGGCGCACCATCGCCTGGCGGTAGTAGCAAGGGGGGCAAATTCAGCCTCAGCGGCAAGACTGGAGGCTAAGAAGAAGACGGGGCTAAGGAAGCCCCGTCTTCTTCTTTCTAACGTCGGACGTCGACGACCAGCTTGCCCATCACGTGACCTTCCTGGCTTTCCTTCTGGGCCTCGACCGCGCGGATGAGCGGCACCACCGCATCGATCACTGGACGCACCTTCAGGTCTTGGATTAGGTCCGCGATCTTAGAGAGCTGCTCGGGCGAGGCTTCCATCATGAACGCCTTCGAGTTTTTGCCCTCGGCCTGCGGCGTCGCCCCGACGGTCGAGACCAGGACGCCGCCCGGCTTGAGGCAGCTCATCGACCGCTCGGCGGTCTCTCCGCCCACAAGGTCGAGCACGAGATCGACGTCCTTCGCGATATCTTCGAAGCGGTCCGCCTTGTAGTCGATCGGCCGATCCGCTCCCAGATCCTGGAGGGTGTCGAGCCGGTTCGAGGAACCGGTCGAATACACGTAGGCTCCCGCCCACTTTGCGAACTGGATCGCGAAAGTTCCCACGCCGCCGGTTCCGGCATGGACGAGAACCTTCTGGCCGCTCTGAAGCCCGCCCTGGTCGAAGAGGGCCTGCCAAGCCGTCAGCGCCGCGAGGGGGATGCCGCCCGAATCGGGAAGGTCCATCGAGGGCGGCTTGAGGGCGAAGCCGCCTGGCTTGGTCACGAGGTAGTCGGCGCAGGTGCCCGCGTGTTCGATACCGTAGATCTCGTCGCCCACCGAGAAGCCTTCGACTCCATCGCCGAGCTTCTCGATCGTGCCCGAGTACTCGAAGCCCACCGTCGCCGGGAACGTGGCCGGGAACCGCTCCTTCGCCTCGCCCTCACGGATCTTCCAGTCCACCGGGTTGATGCCCGAACCCGACACCCGCACGAGAACCTCGCCCGCCCCCGGTTCCGGCGTCGGAACGTCTTCGATCTTCAGGACCTCGGGTCCGCCGTACTCATGGAATCTTAGCGCCTTCATCGTTGGAGTTGGGGCGAAAACAGGAAGGTCTAGGTTCCCGCTAGCGTCCCATGGGGTTCACCGCCCGACCGCCGACGTGAACCTCCCAATGAAGATGCGGGCCCGTCGAAAGACCGGAATTTCCGCTCGCGCCGACCGTCTGGCCCACCCCAACGCGCTGGCCCGGACGGACGCCGATGTGCGACAGATGCCCGTAGACCGTCGAGACGCCGCCGCCGTGGTCGACGATCACGACGTTGCCGAAGCCCCGCATGCACGTCGCGGCGATCACCTCGCCCGGCGCGGCGGCGTGGACCGCCGATCCGATCGGCAGGCCGAAGTCCACCCCCGCGTGGAGCCGCCAGATATGGAGGATCGGGTGGAACCGACGCCCGAAGCCGCTCGTGATCCGCGCCGCCACCGGCATCCGGAACCGCCCGGCGTAACGGGGCAGGGGCTTGTGGCCCGGCAGACGAGGGCGGCGTGCGGCCAGGGCGATCAGGCGCGCGATCGTCCGCTCGTCCTGCTCGAACTGCTTCAGCTCCGACTCGAGCTCGCCCGCGTGCTGATTCAGGTTCGCTAGGGTCCGCCCCTTCTGCGCCCGCACCGCCTGAAGCTCCGTCCGCTGCGAGCGCTGCCGCCGTTCGAGGGCGCCCACGCGCGTCACCAGGGCGTCCTTGCGCCGCTTGCGCTCCGCAACCCGCGCCTGGAGCGCCCGGGTCCGCGCGAAGATCTCGTGATCCTTGCGCGCGATCCGCTCCATCAGGTCCTGCCGCTCTGCCAGATCGCCCACGCTGTGGGCGGAGACGAGGCCGACGAGCACGTTCGACTCGCCCTGCTTCGCCATCGCCCGCAGGCGGCCCCGGGCCAGCTCCCGGACCTTCGCCAGCTCGGACGTCGCCTGCCGAAGGTCCCCCGCCACGGTGCGCTGCTCCGAACGCGCGCCCTGAAGGTCGCGCTGGGTGCGCGCGATCCGCGTCTGCACGTCGTTCAGGCGCACGTTCACCGTGTGGAGATCGCCCTTGACGACTTTCGCCTGCACCCGGGTCTGGTGAAGCTCGGCTTTTACCCTCTGCTTCTTCTGCTTGATCGAGCCCAGCCGACCCTTCAGTGCCTTGGGCGACGCCGCCTTGGGGTGCGGAGCGCGCTTTCGTGGGACGTGCCTCCGTTGGGCGCCCGCCGCGCCGATCAGCGCGCAGGACAAAACGACCGAAAACAGCAGTCCGAGCCTCGACATCCGTGTGGGTTCCCCGTCTCCTAATCCCTGGAGACGTTTCGGCTAGCCGTTTCGCCGCGCGCGAAGGGACGCGCGCAGCGCCGCGAGCGAGCACAACCCACCGTACCCTCCGCCGACGCCGCAAAGCACGAAAAGGGTCAGCGCCAGGGGAACCGGCGCGAGGGCGAACGTCACCGCCCGCTCCCGCAGGAGCCCCTCGACCGAATGGCGGGTGGCGACGAGACCGCCCGCCGCCGCCGCGCCCGCCACCACCCCCTGGAGGACGCCCTCCAGTACGAACGGAAGGGCGATCACGATCCGCGAGGCCCCGACGAGCCGCATGATCCGCACCTCCGTCGCCCGCGAGGCGACGGTCAGCGAGACGGAGTTCCAGATCACGATCGCGGAGACGGCGAGCAGAAAGCCGCCGACGAAGAGGGAAAGCTCGCGCCCGACCTTGATCCAGCGGGCGACCGTCCGCTGGGCGTCCGCGTAGTAGATCACGCCGTTCTTGGCGTCGACCGTGCTCATCCGCTTCGCTTTCGACGCCACCGCCTCGCTGCGCGAGAGGTCGTTCAGCCGCACCCTCAAGGCGTCGGGGTAGATGTTGTCCGTGAAGCCGTACCCCTCGGTCAGCTCGGGGTGCGCCTTGCGATCCTTCTCCCAGCGCCGGGCGGCGGGAACCCAGACGACGCTCCCGACCCCAGGCGTCGTCCGAAGGTACTTCGCGGTGCGGGAGATCCCCGCCGGATCGGTCCCCGGCTTCAGGTTCACCGTCATCTCGAACTGGCTCTGAAGCACGTCCACGTAGATCGCTGCCTGCCGCCCGATGTAGGCCATGCTCGCGAGGACGTAGAGCGCGATCGCCGCCGTGGTCGTCGCCGCGAAGCCCAGGAGCAGGTTGCGACGCATCCCGACGATCGCCTCGCCCAGGACGAACACGACCCTATCGATCAAGCCCGTCCTCCACGACGCGTCCTGCGTCCAGCACGATCGTCCGCACCGCCATCCGGTTCACGACCTGGATGTCGTGGCTCGCCACAAGGACGGTCGTCCCCCGGTCGTTCAGGCGGCGCAGAAGCTGGATGATGCCCCACGACGCCTCGGGGTCGAGGTGGCCCGTCGGCTCGTCGGCGAGGATCAGGGGCGGGTTCGCGATGAGAGCGCGGGCGATGGCGACCCGCTGGGTCTCGCCGCCGGAAAGCTGGGCGGGGAAGGCGTCCGCCCGCCCCGCGATGCCCACCAGGTCGAGCACCTCCGGCACCCGCCTCCGCACCTCGCGCCGCGACGCACCCACCGCGCGCATCGCGTAGGCGACGTTCTCCCAGACCCGCTTGCGCATGAGCAATGCGTTGTCCTGGGGCACGATCCCCATCTGCCGCCGCAGACCGGCGACGGCGCCCTCTCGGAGGCGTCCCACGTCGAGCGTCTCGCCCGTATTGCCCAGCAGGAAGACGTGCCCCTTCGTCGCCCGGACCTCGCGGCTCAGAAGCTTCAGGAGCGTGCTCTTGCCCGCGCCCGTCGGCCCGACGAGAAACGCGAACTCGCCGGGACGAAAAGCCAGCGACACCCCGCGAACCCCGCCCCGATGGCTGCGGTACTCGACGTGCGCGTCCTCGAAGCGGATGTGGAAGCCCCTTTCCAACGCCTCGTAATCTACCCCGCTCTTTGGCTCCCTGACGTCGAAGGCCCGCGTGCAATCGTTTCGGTGCTGGCGTAGGGCTTTACGCTCTCGCGAAGGTTCCGCCTCGGCTACGAACGCTTCGCGTTTAGACTCCTCACGATCTACCGCTCATCACCCTACCGCCCTGGATAAACTCTCCCTATGCGCCGGACGACCGTCTTCGCCCTGCTCGCCCTCTCGGGTCTCGCCCTCGCCGGCAGGCCGATCAAGATCACGTTCCTCCACACGAACGACCTTCATGCCCACGTGATGCCCACCGCGATCCGGGGCAAGACCTACGGCGGCTATGCGCGCCTCGCCACCTTGGTCCGGCAGATCCGTGCCAAGGAGAAGAACGTCGTTCTCCTCAACGCGGGCGACACCTTCCAGGGCACCCTCTACTTCAACACCTACGAAGGCCTCGCCGACGCCGCCCTCCTCTCCGCCATCGGCGTCGACGCGGGCACCGTCGGCAACCACGAGTTCGATCGCGGCCCTGCGGTTCTTGGGACCTACGCCGCCGCCGTCGGCTGGCTTCTCGTCGCCGCCAACCTCGACCTTTCCCGCGAGCCTCGCCTGCGGGGCAAGATCGCGAAGTACGTCGTCCTGAACGTCGGCGGCGAGAAGGTTGGGGTCGTGGGCGCCGACACCCCCGACGTGCCGAACATCAGCTCGCCCGGCGACACCGTGACGTTTCGCGACGTGGTGCCGACCGTCCAGGCGGCGGTGGACGAGCTGACCGCCGCGAAGGTCGACAAGATCGTCGTCGTGACCCACATCGGTTATGGGGAGGACCAAAAGATGGTCTCCCAGCTTCGCGACGTGGACCTTGTGGTGGGCGGCCACAGCCACACTCCGCTCGGAACGCCCGAGATCGCGGGGTGGGCGAAGGCGGCCGGGCCTTATCCCACCCTGGTCAAGGACCTTAAGGGCGTCGAAGTGCCCATCGTGCAGGCCTACGAGTGGGGCAAGGTCTTGGGCGAGATCCAGATCGAGTTCGACGGTAAGGGCAAGGTCAAGCGGATCAAGGAGGCCAAGCCCATCGTTGTGGACGACGCCGTTCCGGAGGAGCCGCGCATCCGGGCGATGGCGCAGGCGTTCGAGCGGCCCATCCTCGCCGTCTCGAACGAGCGGATCGGCGAGGCGCGTACCGCCCTCACCCGCGAGCGCGAAGGCGGCGACAGCGCGATGGGCGACTTGATCGCCGACGCGATGCTCGGGGCGACGAAGGGCACGGGAGCGGTGGCCGCGTTTATCAACCAGGGCGGCGTCCGCTCCGCGATCGAGGCGGGACCTATCACCTACGGCCAGGCCGTCACCGTGATGCCCTTCAACAACACTCTGACCGTCCTCGACCTCACCGGGGCCGAACTGAAGGCCGTTCTCCTGCAAGGCGCCCGCTCGCCCGCCCACGGCGGCCAGCTCACGCCTTCCGCCGGGACAAGCTACAAGATCGTGGGCGACGACGTACAGGCCATCGTCGCGGGTGCGCCGGTCGACCCGGCGAAGCTCTACCGCCTCACCTTCCTGAACTTCACCGCCAACGGTGGCGACTCGCACTTCATCCTGCGCGACGCGAAGGGGCGCCGGTTGGACACCGGCTTCCTCGACATCGACGCCCTCGTCGCCTACATCAAGGCCCACTCGCCGATCGACCGTCAGGCTGAGGGCCGCGTCACGGTCGGTCCATGATCTCTGACGTCGACGCCTTCCGCGTCGCATGGCAGGCCGCCTCGGCGGTCGTCGCGGATGAAAAGCCGAACGCGAAGCTTCAGGTCGCCCTCGACCGTTTGGCCGAGGGCGTCGTCGCACGGGTGGCCCACGGCTCGACGGTGCAGGCCGCCCTCAAACCGTTCCTCGCCATCGTCAAGAACGGCGACGCGGTCTCGGACCCCGGCTCCCTCGACGCGACCGCCTTCCGGGACGGTGACCGTTGGCTCGTGAACGTACGGATGGGCTTCGCCTCGTCCGTCTCCGCCTTCGGCAAGAACGGTCGCCTAGCCTTGCCGCCCGATCTTCGCTGGAGCTACCGAGAGTTCGGTTCCTTCTTCCGCACCGGCGGTCTCATCGCCTTCGACGCGACGTCGCTCTCGGACGCGGGCATCCGGTTCGGTTACCGTCTGAGCTTCCTCCGCCGCACTCCTCAAGGCTACGCTTCGGCAGGCACGGCGAAGGGAACGTGGCTCTACGAGGGCGCACCCGGGTTGCGCCTCGTCGCCAAGGGCGATTGGATCATCCTGCTCTCCCTCGATCCGCCCCGCGCCTTCTTCACCGACAACGCGACCGCCCTCGTGCGTCGCCGCTCCACCTGGAGTGCGAAGGGATCGGTGGTGCGGCTCGTGAGGACGGAGCCCCTCGATCCCGTGCGCGCCGCCGACGACTGGCTCCTGGCGCACCGGGGCAAGGGTGGCGTCCCGCGCGAACTTGGCATGGCGATCGATGTCCACCGCGGCAAAGGCTGGGTAGAGCTCGGCTTCGACCGTCTGACCGTCCGCTTCGATCTCGCGCTCGTGGGAGCGAAGAACGTCGTCCGCAAGGCGACGGTCAAGCCGTGACCGAACGCCCATAAACCGCTCCGGCGGCGGTACGCTTCGCGTTCCTCCTCGCCATGCCCCTCCCTACCCCCGCCCAGACCTTCGACCGCATCGAGCGAGCCCATGCCGCCTGGAAGCGCGGCGCGGCCACCATCGCCGTCGCCAACGTCACCTCACAGGGCACGAGCCGCGCTCGGTTCCGCCTCGACCTCGACGGGACGGGTGGGGTCACCCTACGCCTCCAAGTGCCTCCGCAGGGGGCGAACGACGCGACGGATCAGACCTACCGTCTGAAGGACGGAACCCTGACCGCGGTGGACGCGCGAAACGGCGAAACCCTGAGTCGTCCCGCGCCCTCGGCAGGACCGCTTGGTCTTCGGCTGATCAACGCCCTCGGCGGAGTGGACGAGTCGATCGCCTTCCTGCTGACCTCGGCGGGCCGTGAGCGCTACCTCAAGCCGATGCGCGCGCTCGGAGGCTGGAAGACGATCGCCCATGGCTTGGAGCGGCGTACCAGCACGGCGGGGAAAAGCAGCCTCACGCGTCTCGACCTCGACGGAACCGGTCGCCTGACCGGGCTCCACCTAGCCTTCCCTGGTTCGCGCCTCGACTGGACGATCGCCTACGGTCCGGCCCAGCTGTTCGCCGTCGCGCGGGGGCTCAAGCGGGTCGAGAACTTTACCGTGCGCCCCCGCCCTCCCCACTATGCCGACCCGAAGGCGAAGGCGGTGGTGGAGGGGATGCTTCGGGCAGGCGGTGGACTTACGAGCGCGATCGTCCGGATCGACGGCGCGGCGACCCTTTGGGTCGGCGGCCGGCGTGTCCGCTACGAGGACGGCGGCACGGGGTTCGCCTACGACGGGCAGAGCCTGACGATCGTCACACCCGGAGCCGCCTATCAGGGCGCTTCGAAGCGGAGCGCGGTGATCGACCTCGTCGCCCAGACCCTTGGCAAGGTCGATCCCTTGGCACGCAGCATCCTCGTCCGCACCCCGCCCTATCTCGCTCTGTTCCCGTCCGACGCGCGCGTCCGGGTGGTGGGCACGATGGCCTCGGCGGGCCAGCCTTGCGACGTGGTCGCGGTGGACGCGCCCCGCTTCCGGGCCTCGCTGTTCGTAAGCAAAATCACCCACCTCCCTCTGAGCATCGAGACCGAGGCGCTGGGCGCGACCGGATCGAGCCTGAGCCGAACGACGCGCACCCTTTCCTGGTCGTCCGTCGACAGCCCGCTTCCGAACGCTCTCTTCAGCCTCCGCTTGCGGGTGGGCCAGCGGGTTCTGCCCCTTCCGGCGGTGACGAGGACCGCTCTGCCTACTGCGCCATGACGTCGACCAGGAGCAGGCGCTCGGGGTCGAGGTTGCGCTCCGTCGAGAGCACGTACGAGAGCGGATGGCTGACGAGGTCTCGAGCGTCGACGCCGACCATCTCGCCCCGGTAGCCGCTCAGGAGCCGGGTTGTCGCATGGGCTCCCAAGCGTAGCGCAAGGACGCGGTCGAAGGCGGACGGCGAGCCGCCGCGCTGCATGTGGCCCAGCACGACGTGGCGCGTCTCGAAGCCCGTGTTGCGCTGCACGAAGTCCTTGATCGTCTCCGCCTTCGCCGCGCCTTCCGCGACGATCAGGATGGACGAGCGCTTGCCCTTGCCGGCTGCGAGCCGCAGGTTGCCGCAGATCTCGAAAAGCGAATAGGGCACCTCGGGAAGCAGGACCGCCTCCGCGCCGCCCGCGAGGCCCGCCTCGAGGGCGATAAAGCCGTTGCGCCGTCCCATCACCTCGATCACGAACACCCGCTCGTGGCTGTAGGCGGTGTCGCGTACCCGGTCGATCGCCTCGACGGCGGTGTTGACCGCCGTGTCGAACCCGATCGAGAAATCGGTGCCGCTGATGTCGTTATCGATCGAGCCGGGCACGCCCACCACGGGATATTCGAACTCCTCGTGGAGCTTGAGCGCGCCGGTCAGCGAACCGTCGCCGCCGATCACGACGAGCCCCTCGCACTCGTTCTTCCGTAGGTGCTCGATCGCCTTCGCTCGCCCCTCGGGGGTCATAAAGGCCATGCTCCGGGCGGTGCGCAGGAAGGTGCCACCCCGCTCGATGATGCCGCTGACGCTCTTGGACGAGAGCGGCTCGCTCTCGTCGTTGATCAGGCCCTCGTAGCCGTGATAGAAGCCGACGACCCGCACGCCGCGTCCATGGGCCGCGCGGACCACGGCCCGCACGGCCGCGTTCATTCCCGGGGCGTCGCCCCCGCTCGTGATCACACCGATACAATTCACAAGTTCGGGAAGAGTATGGCAGGGCGAGAGGGCAGAGGGTCTTTAGAGGGTTGGGCGAAGAGAATCGTCCGAACGCCCGATGACCGAAAGCCTAGCGCCTGTTCTGGAACCTCTCGCTCTTCTCGAGCGTGGAAAGGCTAACGCCGTGCGCAATCCTTTGATCCGTGCTCCGCAGGCCGCCGACCTCGCTGCTCCCGTGGGCACGGTCATGCGCCCGACCCTGACCGTCGAAACCGTCGACTCCCTGGCACGCGCGGCGGGAACGTTCCGCGAGAACGGCGCGTCGCTCCTGCCCGTGGTCGAGGACGGTCGTTTGGTGGGCGTCCTCACGAACGTGGGCCTCGCCCGAGCCCTGGGCGAGGCGAGCGAACCGACCGACGCCGTCGGCGACTTCCTCGAGTCCACCGAGATCCTGCCACCCTACGCCACCGCCGCCGAGGCCCTGCGCCGAGGCGAGGACGGTCGGACGATGGTCGTCGCCGACGACGCCGGACGCGTGGTCGGCCTCGTCTCGGCGGTCGACCTTTGGCCTCGGGTTCGGGTTCTACCCAAGCCTGCGATGGTCGGCGGCATGGCGACGCCGTTCGGGGTCTATCTGACGACCGGCAACGTCGCGGCGGGCGCCCCCTGGTGGGGCCTGATGGCGACGGGAGCGGCGATGTTCGCGATGTTGATCACCGGTCAGACGCTCGCGGAGCAGGCGGTGCGTGCAGGTTTCCCTGCGGTCGGCGTGCACCCCCTTACGTTCGGAATCTTCTTTCTCCTCATGCGTCTCGTGCCTCTGAGCGGCACTCACGGCGCCGAGCACATGGTCGTAAACGCCATCGAGCGCGAGGAGACGTTGAGTCTGTCCACCGTTCGCCGCATGCCCCTCGTCCACCCGCGATGCGGCACGAACCTGATGGTGGGCGTCTCGATTTTCAGCGCCGTCCTTTTCCTCGGCTTGAGCGACAAGATCTCCCAGGAAGAGATCGGCCTGCGCATCCTGCCCGCCGTGGTGTTGGGCGTCGTGTTCGCGCGGCCTCTCGGGTCGATCGTGCAGCGGTTCGTAACCACGAAGCGGCCCACCGACCGTCAGCTTGAAGGTGCGATCCAGGCCGGGCGGGAGCTTCTGGAGCGCAACGCCACCGCCTCCTATGCCGCATCGAACCCCTTCCGGCGCATCTGGAGCATGGGGTTGCTCCAAGTCATGTCGGGAGCCTTGCTTCTGGCCGTCCTGATCGACACTCTCCACCGGGCGACCGGCTGGACTTGGCTACCGCAGTCTTTCTAAGCCGCCCTCGGTTCAGGCTTATCCTATGACGAAGCCGCCGAGAGCATTTGGTTCACCGGTTCTTTCAGCGGATTCCTTTGCCGTCTCAAGAATATCTGGAGACCCGCTCGACATTGAAGTCGTCGAAGAAGTTGCGAGTGACCGTGCCCATGCGAATGCGATACTCATCGTCTCGAGTCGCACGCTCGATCGCCTCTCGGCTCGAGATCTCGTCGAACCATTCCATGATGAGAGGCACGAAGCGGTTCAGGACCTCGGCGCGGCCCTCCTCGGGCGGTGCGAGGTCGAGGTTAAAAGCCGCATCGTACTCAGGGAGACAACCGGCATCCTGCGCGAGCTGATCGGTGGAGACGCCAATGTCGCTGGCCTTGAGCGCCTCATCACCCTGGTCGCCGGGGCGATCGACACGCACTTTGATGTTGATCTTCCAGACAGGCCCGAAGCGGCTTCGGTCGAGCCGCATGACCTGTTGGACACCACTTCGATGCCGGAGGGCGGTCGTCCCTTTCACGCGGAAGCCCGCGTCCGTCGCCGCCGCCCGGAAGGCGGCTTGTAATTCCTTTTTTCTGGCCTCGATCGCCTCTTTGCTTAGGTTCATATGAGGGGCCGAGTCAGGATTACTTTACGAGCGCGCGTACTCCATCATCGGGCTCTCGGGATCGACGGTAAGATTCAGGCCGAGCGGCTTCTTCGGATCGCGGCGTCCCTTGACCCAACCTTCCGCAAGCATGGCCTCCAAGGCCTGGAGAGCTTCGAGGAACGCGACGTCGCCGCCCGCGCGGGTTCGAATGTGGGCGACGATGCGCGGCAGTTCGCGCTCGGCTTGAACCGCCCCGATCGCCAGCCGGAAAGGGCCGATAACAGGTAACCGCTTGCCGTCGCGTTCGTAGGAACGCTCGCGCACGATACGCCCACCTTCCATCACGGCGAAAGGACGCTGAGACGCGCCATTGAGATCGAGACGCAACTCGTTAACTTTAGCGAGTTCCCACGTCGTGTCTGAGTCCGAAAGGATGCGAGCCAGTTGCTTGACGGCGGCGACCGAGAAGGTGCCGATGGAGGCTCCTTGAAAATGGTCGTTCACGAAGCCGCCCGTACCGAGCCATTGGAAGGCGGCGTCGGGATCAAGGTCGAGTCCGGCGTCACGGGCGATCTCGGCGGTAAAAGCCTTAAGGTCGGTGAACTGGGCGTTCGCGCTGTACCAGTAGTCGGCGAATCGGATGTGCTGGCGGATGCGGCGGCGGCCCGTCTCGTCGTGGTTCGCCCGAAGCCACTCTCCGTCCATGGCTCCACGCGTCAACTCTAGGATCGTATAGGCGACGTCCCTCGCGCCCGCATGCGCGAGGGTCATGCCGGCGGCGAGGATCGGATCGGCGAAGCCGCAGGCGTCTCCCGCGAGAAACCAGTTTTCGCCCGCGAGACGATCGGCGACGAACGACCAGTCGTTCGTCGTCTGAAGCTTGGCCTCGCTCGTGGCTCCTTCCATCAAGGCGCGGACGCGCGGCTCCTCGGCAAGGGCCTCCACGTAAAGGTCGGCGGGGCGCTTTCCCGAGGCTTTGTAATAGGCGGCGGGCACGACCAAGCCGACGCTGGTGCGGTCCGGCCCGAGGGGGATAAACCAGATCCAGCCGTAGCCAAGGCTCATGACTTGGACGCGCGTACCGCCGACCCCTATCTCCTCGGCCCAGGCGGCGTTGCGCCAGTAGTCCCAGATCGCGATGTTGCGGAGCGAAGTGGGCGAATCGATCTCAACGCCCATCGTGCGCCGAACGACGCCCCCGCCACCCGAGGCGTCGACGTAGTAGGTCGCCTCGATCCGATCGCCACCTTCTAGGACGAGCCCGGTTACGCGGTCGCCTTCGCGGTCGACGGTGGCGACCTTCGTCGCCTGCCGCACCTCGCAACCGAGGGAAGCGGCGTGGTCGAGGAGGATCGTATCGTAGATCGCCCGATCCACCTGAAAGGCGGTCTCCTTCCGTTGTCCCCGGTAACGCGCGGGGCGGGCCTCGGATTTCAGTTCGCCGTGCGGGACGAAGTTGAAGTGCCAGAGATCTGAGGTCGCGCCCCAGCGATAGGTCGCGCCGACCTTGATCGGAAAGCCTGCCGCCTCGACCTTGTCCCAAGCCCCCATCTCCTGGAGGATGATGGAGATCACTGGAAGCTGGCTTTCGCCGACATGGTCGCGGGGAAAGGTCTCACGCTCTAGGATAAGAACGGAAAGGGAGGGATCGTACTTCTTGAGGAGACTCCCAACGGTGCTACCCGCCGGACCGCCTCCGATGACTACGACGTCGTAGTTTGGCATCGGCTTAAGGGAGCCTGGAACCCTCCAGGCTCCGTTTCGAGGGTTACTGCCCCGTGACGGGCAGCCCGGCCTCCTTCTGAGCGTCGGAAATCCTCTGGTGCTTGTCCATCTGGTTGATGGCAGGGTCTTGGCGAATGGCGTCGACCTTCTGCTGCCCCGACATTCCGGCGTAGGGATCTTTGAGCTTGACGTCCGCCGATGTGACCTCATGCGAGCCACATCCGGAAAGGACGGCGGCCAAAGCCGCCGCCACAGCGAGGCGTCTCAGCCTCGCCACTCCTTGATCGTCGCGGTGGCCTTCGCCGCGTAGGCTTGGCCGCCCCGTTGGTTCGTGTCGTCCGGGCTGTTCTTGAACAGGCCGTACATATCGTCGGCGATGACCTTCGATGCCTTCACCGCCTTCGCGTGACCGTCGAAGAAGCCGAGACTGAGCAGACCGTTCCCGACGCTTCGAGCGCAAGAGATGCCGGTTCCACCATAGCCGTTTCCGTCGACGGTGCATTCGTCCGCGATCTGGACCGCTTGCGCGTTCGGATAAGGATCGCGAGAGCCGGTAATCATGACGGTTCCCGCAGGCGCTTCGAGCGAGGTCATGCTTCCGCTTCCGCCTTGGTTGCCTGGGTCGCTGGGATTCGGCTCGACCTTAGGCCAGATCGTGCATTGCTGCGAGTACCAATGGCACTTGCCATCGCCCTCTTTGCCGCCGAGCCCCTCGTTCTTGCCCGCGTCGTTGTTGATCGCGTACGAGCGAGGGAAGCGGGTCGAGGCGTCGCCGCTAGAACCGGCGGGCAGACCGTTCGTAGCCCAGGCCTGGTCGAAGGTGGGCGACTTGAAGATGCCGCCGTCACCGCGCTGACTCGTCAGTGTGGGCGGATCGCCCGGCGCCGGGTAGACGCCGCCGTTCTTGATGTAGGGAAGGACGCTGTCCTTCCAGAAGCGCATCTGGTAGCGTTGCTGGCCCCAGTTTTGAATCTGCCACATAGGAGGCACACAGTCGTCCGTGTCGGCCCCGTACATGGGCATGGCGAGCGAGATGTTCTTGACGTTGCTCAGGTCGGCGGTCCGCTTGGCGGCGAGCTTGGCCTGGGCGAAGACGGGGAAGAGGATCGCGGCGAGGATCGCGATGATCGCGATCACGACGAGAAGCTCGATGAGGGTGAAGGCTTTGCTTTTCATTGCGGGATGGCCTCCGTTGGCCGGTGATAGAGGGCGGCGGGCGCATGAGCGCGCTCCGGGCCGGGAAGGACGAGGGCGGCGGGGACGCGCACGAGCCTCGGCTCCAGAGAAGCCGAAGGGATCGACGCGGCGCCGATGCGGTCATGGAGAAGCTGGGCGGCTTGGAGGCCGATGTCGTGTGCCCGCTGGACGATGCGGAGCGTGCCCGGAGGCGTCCGGAGCATCGCGGCGGGCCAATCGTTGAAAGTGGCGAGCGGTAGGTCCAGACCGAGCCGCATCGACGACTCGAGGGTGGCGGCGGCGAACACGTCCTGGACGCAGAAGAGGGCCGTGATCGGCTGAGGGCCATGGGTGAGGGCGACGAGCGCGTCCGAGACGGATTGGAAAAGGCGCGTCGCGTCGCTGTCCAACTCACGAGCGAACCAGCGCTCATAGGGCGCGTGTTCCGTCAGGCCCACCTCCTGCAAAGCCGCGACGTAGGCTTCGTGTCGCTCGCGCACGCTGGAGAAACCGGGCTTGTGGAAAGAGAAGAACCCGATCCGTCGGTGACCGCGATCCTCCAGGGCGCGCAGGGCGGCGAGGGTCGCTCCCTCGTTGTCGCTCGTTACCGCGTCAACGCGCAGACCTTCGGGGATGCGATCGAGGACGACCACCGGTAGGCCCGAGTCGACGAGACGCTGGAGACGGGGCGTGTTCGCAGGGTCGGCAGTGGGAACGATAACGAGTCCGTCCACGTTCCGGAGGTCCGCAAGGCGGCGCGCCTCGGTGGCGGGGTCGCTCCGGGAGTCGATGACGAGAAGGTCGACCGACTCGCCCAGCCCGTCTTGGAGTCCGCGAAGCATCTCGGCGGGCGGGAAGTTGACCGCCGGAGCGAAACGGTCGACCATGAGGGCGATCCGCCGAGCGGTCTTCGTCTCGCGTGGTGCGACGACGGTACCCCAGCGGCGCTGGCGGACGACGAGGCCCTGGCGCTGAAGCTCTTCCACCGCACGGTGGGCGGTGTGGCGGCTGACGCCCCACGCGGCGGCGATCGCCTCGCCCGAGTCGAGTCGGGCTCCGGGCAGGAGATCGCCTTCGGCGATCCGCCGGGCGATGTCTTCCGCGATCTCCTTCGATCCTTTCGCCATCTTCGTTATCTCATAGGAAATATAGCCTATCTTTGCGGAAATAGAGAGGCTTTCTCGGGACTTTCCTTCTCGGGTCTACTGAGATGATGGTCGAGTCTCTTTTCCTCAGCGCCGTCGCCGCGCTCGGCGGGCGGATCGGCCCACCCACACGCGCGGCCTACGCTCTTTTGGATACGGCGTGCCGAGGACGTTCGTACCACAATCTGCGTCACATCGAGGCCGTTCTTGAGACTTACCTCGTCCTGGCGGACGACCTCGACCCGCTTGACGCGGCGCGCGTCGTTCTTGCCCTCTGCTACCACGACGCGGTGTACGATCCCCGCGCGGCGGACAACGAGGCGCAGAGCGCGGCCTTCGCGCGGACTTCGCTAAATCCCCTCGGTATTGAGGAGAGCGATTTGGCGGAGATCGAACGGCTGATTCTCGTGACCCGCGATCATCGGGCGTTCGATCCTTTGGGAGCCTTGGTGGCGGACGCCGACCTCGCGATCCTTGCCGCCTCTCCCCGCGAGTACGACGCCTACGCGGTGGCCATCCGGCAGGAGTACGCCCACGTGCCCGACGACGCCTATCGCGCCGGACGGAAAAGGGTCTTGAAAGGGCTGCTCGCGCGAAGGCTCTTCACGTCGCCCCTCCTCGACGAGGCGGCAGCGCGGTCGAACATCGAACGCGAGATCGCAGGCCTCTAGCGGACCTCCGACAGGAGACGCGCACGCTCGATGCCGGCGGCCCGGATCAGTTCGGCCCGGATCGCTGACGACAGGTCGGCCTCGAAGCGGGCGGGGTCGTCGTTGACGAGCACGTAGTCGTAGGCGAGGGCGTACTCGATCTGATCGACCGCCTTCTCCAGCCGCGCCTCGACGTTGCTTTCCGGGTAGCGGGCCAGGATGCGGGTACGCAAGGTCGGAAGGTCGGGTGGTAGGACGAAGACGCTGACGAGGCGCCGCCGCGTGGCCGCTTTGAGGCGGAGCATCCCCTTGACCTCAAGCTCCACGAGAAGCGGCGCGGCCTCATCGGTCTCCAACAGGCGGCGCGGAGAGCCGTAGAGGTAGTCGCCGTAGGTCCGGGTGAACTCGTAGATCTCGCCGCTCTCGACCTTGGCTTGGAACGCTTCGGGCGTGATGAAGTGGTAGTCGATCCCCGGCCGCTCGCCGGGGCGTGAGGCGCGGGTCGTGAAGGTCGCCGCCTTCTGGATACCCGGAAAGAGACGGGTCATGTGGCCCATCGCCGTGCCCTTGCCCGATCCGCTCGGGCCCGAGATCACGAAGAGGAGGGCGCCGCCGGGGGAAGACTCGGAACTCACCGACGAGAGGCTACCCGCTCCTTTAAAACTGGTCGGTCATGAATAGCTGGGGAACGCCAGGGATGTCGCGGCCCATGACGTATAGTTCGACGGTCGGCGGCGCGGCGAGGGGAAGTTCGAGCATGTCGGCGATGAGGGTGGTGCCGAAGAACTCCGTCCCGGCAGGGAGGGGCAGCGCCATCGCAGGCTCCGACCAGAGGCCTTCGCGTAGGGTGTCGTTCTCGAAGCAGAGATAGCCGTCTCCGAACGGATTGCACTCGCGGAAGTGCCACTTCCAAAGGGTCCATCGTTTACGGTCGCGAACCAGGCGGTCCGGGTGGCCGTCGGCCCAGGCGGCGTACATCGCGCGGATTTCTTCGACGTGCATCGTCGGCGGGACGATCTCCTCGGGAACGGTCGCGAGGGGGGCGCGGACGACCCGGTCGAGGGGCTCGAAGCCCTGCCGCTCGTAGAGTCCCAGTTCTTTGGCGAAGAGGAGAGCGGCGCCTTCGCCAAGACGCTGGGCCTCTCGGTGGACGCGCTCGATCAGCTTGCCCGCGTGGCCCTCGCGCCGCCGATCGGTACGGGTCGCGACTCCCGCGACGCCGTAGGCACGGCCCCAACCGAACTCTAGGGGCGTCGTGGTGAGGATCGAGACCATCTCGCGGCCTTCGAAGAGCGCCCACTTACGGCGCAGGTCGAACATCGGATCCTCGAAGAACAGGTTGTAGGCGCGGTCGAAATCGAGACCGAAGACGTCGCAGAGGAGCTGGAGGAAATCGTCGGCCTCCTCGCGGCGGATGGGACGGATCTCGGTCATCGGGGCTTTTCGGTCGTGGAGGCGGGAGGGGTCGTCGGAGTGGGAGAGGGTTCGGTCTTGGGCGGCTGGGCGGGGACGGTACGGACGGTGACGTTCACCGTGTCCGGGCCGACGATCACCGTGCCTGCCGGCGCCACGAGCTTGACGCGGAAGGTGCGGGTCTTTGTGAGGCCCCGAGCGTGAACGACCTCCGTCGGCGCCTTGCTCACGTTCGCCAGGAGCGCGGGTTTGCCCGCGAGGGTGATCGTCTCGGGATCTAGGCGGTAGCCGTCGGGAAGGACCGAAGAGGCGTAGGTCACGCCGGAAAGGTCAGGAACGACGGAGGCGAGCTTCGTGCTAGGGGAGGGCCCGACGGAGAAAGAGTTGATGACCCGCGTGGGCGAAACGTGGACGTGCGGTGGGCGCGTCTCTTTGGTATCGAGCGGAATCACCTCGGCCTCCTGGTACTCGGGCTGACGAGGATCGACCAAGGATAGATCGAGGTACACCCGGGCCTCCCGGATCGCGGCGACCTCACTGGCGGGCCCGCTGATCGTCACCTGCTGGGGAAGAACGCGTTTCTCGTTGATCCGGAGGTTCGAGTCGCGTAGGGAGCCCTTGACGACGCTCGTGACGTCCATCGTGCGGCTGTCGACCGATTCGATCGTGATACGCGCCATAGGCCGCGTTCCGGAGAGGAATCGGACGACCCATGAGGGCGTGATGGCCACGGGATAGTCGTGGGTTCCTTCCTTCGGTTCGGAGAGATCGACCGAAGCCGATATCTGCTGGTCGCGAAGCTCCTTGGCGCGTTCGACGGGAGCGCTGACGTCCAGTCGCACGTCGGCAGGCGCCTTCCGTACGAAGAAGCGGGCGTCGTTCAGGCCGTCGAGGGCGAGGGTGGCGCGAAGGGGAATCGGCTCGGGCACGGTCTGGGCGTACACGACGAACCAGAGCATGATCGAGAGCATCAGGGAGGCGAGGCCGATCGGGACGTTGAACCTCACTTCGCGGCCGTCTCCTTGCGAGATCGACGGCTCTTGCCCTCTTTCTTCGGGGCCTCTTCGCCGCGCAGCTCACGATTGAGGAAGTCACGCAGTTCGAGGTGGCCGTTCAGACGACGGAGCTTTCCCTCGTTCGCGACGCTGATCGTGCCGCGCTCTTCGCTGATCGCGATGCACAGGGCGTCGGTCGCCTCCGTGACGCCGACGGCGGCGCGGTGGCGCATGTGGACGCTCTGGTCGATCCGGGTGCTCTCGGAAAGGGGCAGGCGGCAGGCGGCGGCGACGATCTCGTCGCCGCGCACCACGACCGCCCCGTCGTGGAGCGGATTGCCCTCGTAGAAGATCGCACCTAACAGGGGGGCGGAGACGGTGGCGTGGAGGGCGACGCCGTTCGAGGCGATCTCTTCCAAGGGCGCGGCCTTCTCAAGCACGATCAGGGCGCCCACGCGGCCCGCCGCCAACTCGGCGGCGGCCGCGACGATCTCCTCGACCGTGCGCGCCTCGGCCCTCGTCTCGGCGGGCGCGGCGAGCCGCTGGGTCCAGCGGTCGAGCTTGCCCAGACCCTCGATCGCCTGTCGGAATTCCGGCAGGAGAAGGATCACGAGGGCGACCGGACCGAGGGGCGTCGCGCTCGCAAGGACCCAGTGGAGGGTGGTGAGGTGGAGCCGGTCGCTTGCGCCCAGAAGGAACACGAAGATCCCGATTCCGACCAGGATGCGCCACGCGCGGGTTCCCCGCACCAGCATCAGCAAACGGTAGATGAGGTACGCGACAAGGAGGATGTCCACCAGCGCGACGAGTCCGTCGCGGAGGGTGAACGTCCGAAGTCCGGGAAACACGCCGAAGATGTCGTCCAAAGGAGAGGCTCGCCTACGAGTGTACTTAGACGACGACGAAGTGCGTTGGGACGAGGCTATCCGGAAAACCCGCCTTCGGGAGCGGGTTTTCCGAAGTGTGCGGCAGGTCTTACTGAGCCGTCACAACGAACCGATTGCCGCCCAGAGTGAACGTTCCGGACGAGCGAAGCGCGCGCTGGACGAATTTCAGGGTGCCTGCCGGCGACAGGTATCGACTAAGGCTCGACATCGTGACGGTGAACGTCCTATCCGTACCGGTGTAGGTCGAACTCGACAAGAGGTCGTAGGCGCCGGTCGCGGTATTGTAGACGTAGAGCTGGAACGCGGTTCCGGCAGAAGCGTTCGTCACGATCGTCACCGTCGCGGAGGTCGCGGTCGCGGGAAGGGTGAAGCTCGGTGCGATCGTAGCCACCCGGCCAACGCCGGACACGATGGCCGACTTGACGCTGTAATAGGCTTTATCGTCGGCTATGAGGCTCGAAGTGGAGCCGGAAGCGTAGGCTCCCTGGGTGCTGTAGACCGAAACGCTCGTGGGCGTGTAGACCGCCGGGCCCGTGGTGATCCCGCTGGTGCCACCCCCGCCGCCAGCGGCGAGCGCGGCGACGAAGCCGTCGAGTTTGATCGTGCCCCAACCGGTCACGGTGTCCCAACCCGCCTTGGCCGTGCTCGGTGTGCCGTTCGGCAACTTGCCGTTGGAGCCCGAGGTCACGTCGTACCAGACGTCGGTCCGTCCGTTCATCGCGTAGATCGCGTCTTGAAGGCGGCCTAGGCGCTTCTTGCCCGTTCCAAAATAGCCTAGGACGTCGAGCTTCTGCTCTGCGATGCCGAGCAGACCGGCCAGAACGGGGGAGGCGAAGCTCGTACCGTTGTAGGCGGTACTAAGCGACCCCTTATAGTAGAAGGGGTACGCGCCGCTTCCCGACCCGGCGGCGTTCAGGGCGAGGTCGGGGACGAGCCGCTTGTTGATGTTCGTCGGCACGCCCGTGCCCTTCTGCCAGCTGGGAAGGACGTTGAACGAAGCGGTGTTCGTGCTGTAGCCGCCGCCGCTGCCGTTCCAGCCTACTTCCGAGGTGCGGTTCCCGCTCGCATCCGCCGAGGCCACGGTGCCGCCGACCATCAGAACCTCCGGTTCGTAGTCGGGATAGTCGTAGCCGCCGAAACTCGTGCCGGTGTCGCCCGACGCGGCGAGGTAGGTGATGCCCTGGAGGGTCATCGAGACGTGCAGGTTGTGGGCGGCGGCGGCGGTCGAGGCGGAAAGGTTCCAACCGTAGCTTTCGCTGATCACATCGGCGGTGTTGTCGTTCACCTCGCGGGTCAAAACCGCGACCAGATCGATGCCGTCGTAGACCGTCAGATTGCAGAGCGGCGCGACGCCCAGGACCATCTGGATGTCGAGATCGCCCTCGCCCTGAGGGCTTCCGGTGCCGCTCGGGGAGCCGCAGACGGTCACTTTGACGTTGCTTCCGACGCCGCCGCTCGGAGTGGGAAGGGCGTACTTGCTGTAGTAGAGCGGGACGTTCGAGAGGCGGAAGCCGTCGAAGTTCGAGATCGCGAGAGTTCGGCCCTGTCCTCGGAGACCGCCGCTATAGAACGCGGCCGCCTTGTAGAGGCCGAGCGTCTGGGTAGGGGTGAGCGCGCGAGGAACGGGCTTGGTGGCGTTTTCCAGACCACCGACGTCGATCACGCTCGACGAGAAGGCGGCGGGCAGACGGGGCGTTTCGGTGTAGGAGAAGAACTCCGCGCGATCGGTGGCCTGAAGGGGTACCGCGCGGTAGGTCGCGATCCGCGTGTCGAACGCCTTCTCGGCTTGGGCCACCGTCGTCTCGGCGAGAATGGAAAGTCGGTTCTCGGACACGAGGCTGATCGTCATACCTTGCGACCTGAGGTAAGACGCGACGGCCTTGACGCGCGCTTCGGAGGGGCCGAAACGGCGACCCACCTCGGCGGGGGTAAGGAACCGACGATAGTCAGGGCTGTTGGGATCGCTCACCCGGTCGGCGTAAGCCTCCATCGCCGCAGGGTCTGTCGGCGAGAGGCTAACCGAGACGTGCAGCGCCTTCGCCGCCGCGGGGCGACCGACGAGGTTCGCGCGGCGGACGGCGGCCGGGGCGGCCATGCGGTCGAGGGTCGCCGTCGGGCCGAACGTCGTCTGCGCGAATCCGAAGGCGGCGAGGCACCCGAAGGTCGCCATCGCGAAGCTGTAACGGGCGATCGCCCGGGAAAAGTCTAAATTCACCGATTCGTGTCCTTAGTGGCGAGGCCAGTAGGTCCTTCCCGTATTGTTCGGTCGTCCACTTGGAAACAGTGCCAGTACTTTCGGACTGGCAGAAGAAAACCGCAAGAATCACGAGGTTCGCGGCTTTCGGGCGGGAGGGGCCGTTACCGTTGGCCGACGCGGACGAGCGCGAACTGGCTTCCGGGAACGACGACCTGCCCCAAGGCTTCGGGAACGACGATCCCTTGGGTGCGGGGAACGACGGCGTACTCGACGCCGTAGCGCGCCACGAAGTCTCGCCGCTGGGCGTCGTCCATCGCGCGCTCGGAGGCTTCGGGCGTGAAGAAGAAGCGGAAGCATTCCCCAAGGCGTCGGTTGTAGTCGGGGGTCTCGCTCCAGTGCCCCGCGACGGTGTAGGCGCCAGCGAGTCCGGTCAGGAAAGGGGCCACGTCGGGGAAGGCGGGCAAAACGAACGTGTCGGGAATTTCGTGTCCCGTCTCGTCGACGCCAGATTGAAACGGGGTGGGGAACGTGGCGACGACGTGGCGCCCCGGTTGGGCATCGAGATAGGCGACGATCCGCTGGATGTCTGGGCTCAGGTAGACGGGATGGCGGGCGGTCGAAGAGAGATTGGCCCTGGCGCGTCCTACCTCACGGAAGCACCACTGGAACGAGGATAGTCCCAGGACGAGGAGGGTGGCGGTCGTGAAGAGATTGCGGGCGCTGCGCTCCCAATTTTGGATCAGGCTTTCGAGGGCAAGGGCGGCGAGCAGCCCCCAGGGGATCGCGAGACCCATCGTAAGCTTTCGTTGGAAGAGAGCGGGGAAGTAGATCGCGACCGTGCCGATCAAGGCCCAGGAAACGACGAGGTTTCGCGCGGGCGACCTTTCCGCGAGAAGGGCGGTCGCGGCGACCATCGCGAGGAAGGCGGCGGTCCAGGCAGGCGCGGAGAGGAAGTAGCCACCCGTCGACTGGGTGGAAAGGGCGGTAAGGATGAGGAGAGTGACGACCGCTAGGGCCAGACCCCCAAGACGCCGCCGATCGCCTTCGGCACGTCGGTACAGGCCGACGAAGGCGAGAACCATCGGGGGGAGGTAGCCGAGCAGGACGAGCCGGAAGTTAGGGCTGTAGGTTTCCGTCGCGGCTCGCATCTGAAACACCTTGTCCAAGCTCAGGACGTGGACGAACCAGAGAGCGGGCGGAAGCGCGCCCAGCACGATCAGGGTAGCGCGCACCGTCCAGGCGACGGTCGCAAGCCGCTGGGCGAGAAGCGCGGCGAGAAAGCCGAGTAGTACGAGCCCCACGAGGAGGGCGTCGTAGCTGTGGATGTTCATGAGCGCGCCCATCGCCAGCGCGCCGAGCGCCACCGGCTTCCATCCGCCCGCACGGGCTCCCAGAACGCCCAGGAAGACGGAAAGGATGAGGCAAAGGCTCACCATGAACAGCCCGTTGGTGAGCATCGAGGGCGCGACGAAACCCTCGGGCTGCCAAACATCGATGGGCCATGCGTCGCCGTAGAGATGCCAGAAGGTTGGAAGGAAGCCGACGCCGCCGGCTACCATGGCGGACACGAGGGCGAGCTTCGTTCCGTAGAGGCTCGGTCGGAGCCGCCGAACGAGGCGCGCCAGGAGGAAGACGAACAGAAAGGTGAAGAGGAGCCTTCCGATCGTCATCGCCGCCACCACGCCGGTGAGCCGGGCGATCTGTCCTAGGAGCAGGAAATAGAGGTGGAACGTCAGGCCCGGCTGTGGATCGACCGCGAAGCGGTTGTCGAAGAGGACATGGCCCTGGGCTGCCTGCCAGGTCCACGCGGCGTAGACCATGTGATCGTCCACGTTGGTCTGGAAGCCCACGTACCGCATCCCGGCCGGGGTCGCGAGGAACGCGTAGAGCGTCGGAAAGGCGGCGAACGCCACGCATACTAAGGCAAGGAGCAGCGCGAAGCGACGCTCCTTGCGACGGCGGACGTT
>CAZEWR010000012.1:0-123639 GCA_964516175.1 uncultured Fimbriimonas sp.
GCAGGGCGAGCGAGGCGAAACCCCGGCGAAGGGGCGGAGGAGAGGGTGAGGACATAAGTCTCGGCTTCTCACGACAACGCTTGGAGAGTCATTGGTGAGAAGCGCTAGTAGTATAAAAATATAACAAAAATTAAGTAATTTCTCGGATTTTGTGAGTCGTCTTGCCGATTGTCCTCGCGACTCCCAAATCTCCCGGCTTTCGCGCCGCCGGTACACTCATGGGTCTAACCTATGGGCCATAAGACCACCATCGTCACGGCCATCCCGTACGTGAACTCGACGCCCCACATCGGGACGCTCCTCACGACGCTCACGGGAGACGTCACCGCTCGCTACTTCCGCATGCGAGGGGACGACGTGTTCTTCGTGGCCGGGACCGACGAGAACGGGCTCAAGATCAAGGAGGCCGCCGAAGGGCAGGGAAGGGACGTGCGCGAGTTCGTCGCCGAGATCTCCGGTCGCTTCGTGGACATCTTCGGCGAGTTCGGCATCGTGTGGGACGAGTTCGTCCGCACGAGCGAGCCGCGCCATGCCGCCGCCTGCCAAGCGTTCTTCGCCCGGCTTCAGGAGAACGGCCACATCTACAAGGGTAAATACGAGGGCTGGTACGACGTCTCGACGGAGACGTTCTACAAGGAGGAGGACATCAAGGACGGCCTCTCGCCCGACGGCAACCCCGTGCGCTGGTCCAGCGAGGAGAACTACTTCTTCCGCCTCTCCGCCTTCGCCGACCCGATCCGATCCCACATCGAGGCCAACCCCGGCTTCATCGTGCCCGAATCGCGCCGCAACGAGGTGCTCGCCTTCATGAAGGACGGCCTCCGCGACATCACGATCTCGCGCCAGAACCCCGGCTGGGGAATTCCGATCCCCGGCGACGAGTCGCAGGTGATCTACGTCTGGTTCGACGCCCTGATCAACTACGTGACCGCGACGGGCTGGCCGAACGAGGGCTACGGAGCGATCTGGCCCCCGGTCGTCCAGTGGCTCGGCAAGGACATCCTGACCCGGTTCCACGCGACCCTGTGGCCCGCGATGCTGATGGGCGTCGGCCTTCCGCTTCCGAGCGTCGTCGCGGCCCACGCCTGGATCGTGCTGGGCGGCGGTGAGAAGATCTCCAAGTCGCGCGGCAACGCGGTCGTGCCGGGCGAGTTGGCCCGCGACCTCGCCGGGCGGGCCGGTTGTACCGAGGAACTGGCGCGCGACGCGGTGCGGCACTACCTGATGGCGGTCATGCCGTACGAGAACGACACGACATTCACCCAGGACGAGTTCGACCGGCGCTACAACACCGACCTCGCGAACGACCTGGGCAACGCCCTCAACCGTTCCTTGAGCATGGCGCACCGCTTCGCGGGCGGCGCCGTTCCCGAAGGCCCCGCCGAAGCGGAGGCCCTGCAGGCCATCGCGGCGGCGAAGACGGTC
The DNA here is from genome assembly GCA_964516175.1 of uncultured Fimbriimonas sp. GTDB lineage: Bacteria > Armatimonadota > Fimbriimonadia > Fimbriimonadales > Fimbriimonadaceae > Fimbriimonas. Next base: position 1,426 of record CAZEWR010000012.1, read on the forward strand.
TACGAGGCGGCGATGGATGGCTTCCGGCTGGAACAGGCCTCGGCGGCGGCGTTCGGCCTCGTGCGGTTCCTCGGAAAGTACACCGACACCCGCGCCCCCTGGGCCCTCGCCAAAAACCAGGACCCCGCGTTGCCCGCCGTCCTGCGCTCGATGCTCCTGTGCGTTCGGGCGGCGGAAGGCCTAGTACGCGCCGAGATGCCCCACGCGGCGGACGCCGTCGCGGCCCAACTCGGTCTGCCCCCACTTACGCGGTGGTCCGAGATCGGTGAGGAGGCGTCGCTTCCGGCGGGCCATGCCCTTGGCCAGCCCCTGCCCCTCTTCCCGCGTTTGGAGATCGCCAAACCTGTTCCCGCCCCCAAGCCCGCCAAAGAACCCAAGCCCGAGAAACCGAAAATGGCCGAAACCACTCCTGCGCCTTCTGCCGCCCCCGAGGGCATCATCACCATCGCCGATTTCCAGAAGGTCCAGTTCCGCGTGGGCCGGGTCTTGGAAGCCGAGCCCATCGAGGGCAGCGACAAGCTCCTGAAGCTCCAGATCGTGATCGGTGAGGAGCGGCGGCAGATCGTGGCGGGCATCCGTCAGAACTACACGCCCGAGGATCTGATCGGACGGCAGGTCGTCGTCGTGTTCAACCTCAAGCCGGCGAAACTCCGGGGCGTCGAGAGCCAAGGAATGCTTCTTGCCGCGACTGACGCGAACGGTGGCGCGATCCTCTTGCAACCGGACAAGGAAGCCCCCGAAGGGACCGAGGTTCGCTAGGCGCTTAAAGCGCCGAAGACCTTACCGGTACATCACCCTCGCCAGCAGGAAGTTGGTGACGTAGACCAGCACCATGCTGATGACGACCGCGTTGGTCGTCGCGCGGCCCACTCCGACCGCGCCGTTCTTCGTCCGCAGACCCTGCTGACAGGCCACGAGGGCGACGATCAGGCCGAAGAACGGACCCTTCGAAACGCCCTTGATCATGTCGATCGGGGTGACGAACCGCTGGACCGAGTGGAGAAACACAAGGGGGGAGAGCCCCTCGGAAGCCGAGACGAGAGCGCCGCCCAGGACCGCCATCCAGATCGCGACGAGCGCGAGGATCGGCACCATCAGAAGAGCGGCGAGGATGCGGGGGATAACGAGGTAGTTCGTGGGATGGACGCCGAGCATCCGCAAGGCGTCGATCTGCTCCGTGACCGCCATCGTGCCGATCTGGGCCGCCATCGCGCTTCCGGCGCGTGCGGAAACCATGATGCCCGCGATGACGGGGCCGATCTCGCGGGTGGCGGTGAGCCCAACCGTCGCCCCCACGAAAGTCTGAGCGCCGTACTGACGCAGGAACACGGTCAGATAAAGCGAGAGAACGGCGCCGGAGAAGAACGAGGTGAGAACCACGATCGGAACGCTCGCCACGCCGACGAACGCCATCTGCACCACCGTCTCCTTCCACTCGACGGGACGGCGGGGAGCCCGCTGGACGGCGTCTCCCAGAATGAGAGACGACTCTCCCACGAACTCCAGGAAGGCGACGACGGGACGCACGCCGTTAGGTTACTAGGTCCTAGCCTTCGAAGGCTAAAAAGAACCCTTAGGCGTCGCTCGGCTCCGTCTCGTCGCCAGAATCGGCGTGGATCAGCACGTTGTGGCCGTCTGTCGAGCCTCCGGGATGAGCGTCGCGCCCGCGTTGAGCTTGGCCCGCTTCGTAGCTGGGAGGGGGCATCTCAGGGTGTGGAACGGGATCGCTTTCAACGTGGCCCTCGCTCATGGGCTCGACGTCTCGCTCATCGATGGCTTCGCTTTCGACGGGCGGTCGCTCGTTCGGATCTGGCATGGACGATTGGACCGCGTCCGAGCCCTTGGGGTTGCAAAGGCTTAAAAGCGGGCCTCAAAAAAGAAACGGGAGCCCGGGCCGTCTGGTCCCGAGCCCCGTCGAGGGTTTTTTGAGGAGCCACTGGAGGATACAGTGGCAATTATTCGGACGCCGATTTCCTTCTGTGGTTTCGCCCTTTTGGGACCTTTGGTCCAAAAAGCCGAAAAATTTTATTAAGGGCGGGATTTCTTCAGCTTTCGCCGCTCATTCTCGAACAACGAAGTCGCCTTCGTGCGTTTTCGCATTCTAGCGGAACAGCTCCTCGCTCATCGTGCGGTAGACGTGCGGGTTGGGACGGAACGTGTCGAAGAAAGGGCCGCGCCCCTGTTCCAGCCATCGCCAGAGGGCGGCGGCGACGGCCGGCGAGCGACACATCCCAGCGTCGCAGTGGACGACGATCAGCGCCGCCTCTTCGAGATGGGCCTCGACGAACTCGCGGATCTCGCGGGCCTGGACGGGCGTCATCGGCGTCTTCTCGCCCCGGAAATCCTTGCGCGTCGCCTCCACGTCGTCGAACGCGACGCGCAGGACGCCGAGACGACGGGGGGAGTCGAGGAGCGAGGGGTGCGGAACCGAAGGGTTCGCGATCGAGATCACGACGTACGGAACCTCGGGGCTTAGGTGCTTTACGTCGCGCCGGGAAAGGACCTGGATCGCGATCGTCCGGCCTTGGACGGGCGTGCGGTGGGATTCGATAGCTCTATTCTGCCGGGATAGAGACAACGTTCTTTCCATGTTTGGGGCTTTAGTTTCCCAGCGCCCTTATCAGGGGGGTAGGGCGCCCGGCGGCCCCGAAGATTTGGAGCATGAAGCTCGTCCCCGCAATCCTACTCGCCCTCGCTCCTTTTGCCGCCCAAGCCGTCGTGGATACGACCTCGACGACCGATCCCGGTGCGACCGACGCGGCGTGGTCGTGGGTCGGTTCGATGAGCGGGGCCTCGGCGGTCGCGGTCGGCCCGCACACGATCCTCACGGCGGGCCACGTCGGCATGGGGACGTTCTCTCTTGGCGGCCTGAGCTACGCGGCGGTCTCGACCGCCGTGGCGCCGAAGATCGACGGTACCAAGGTCGATCTTCGCGTCGTGCAGCTTTCCGGGACCCTGCCGGGCTGGTACGGTTTGGGAACGTCGGCGGCGAAGCGGAGCGTGGTGACGATGGTGGGTTTCGGGGGCGCGGGCGTCGTCAAGAACGACGGTGCGGGCTATAGCCTGATGGGTGGCGGCGCGCGGCGTGCGGGGACCAATCTTGTTTCCGACCGCAAGACCTGGAAGAACCGGGGCCCGGTCCTGACGAGCATGCTCAACGGCGCGGGCGAATCGGTGCTGGCGGGCGGCGATTCCGGCGGCGGCTGGTTCGTCGACGGCGAACTCGTGGGGATCTCCTCCTTCGTCTTCAGCAACAACAACCGCAAGTCCGATTTCGGGTGGTCGAAGAAGGCCTACTTCGGCAGCGGCGCCGTCAATCTCACGAACTCGAAGGTTCGGAAGTGGGTTCTGAGTCAGACGCCCATGAGCCGGGGATTTATCCTGCCCTCTGCGGCTCCCCAGGCCGTGCCGGAGCCCGGAACGTGGGCGGCCCTCGGCCTCGGCGTGGCGGCCTTCCTGCGGCGCCGTAAAGCCGCGTAGATGTCCGTCTTTTGGGAATCGAGAAGGCTGGGAATCTAATAAAGCTGCAAGTCGGGAACCTAAAGGCGGTCTCGCGCCTTCACCTTAGGCGTGTCGACCCAGGCGGACATCGAACGGTTCTATCCTCAGCTTCCCTTGAAAGGCCAGACGGCGATCGTCACCGGGGCGAACAGCGGCATCGGCGAGGGGGTCGCCCGGCACCTCGCCGTCGCGGGCGCGAACGTGGCGATCAACTACATCGCGAACCCTGAGGCGGCGGAAGCGATCGCCACCGAGATCAACGCGGGCACGGGCGGACGGGCCATCGCGGTCAAGGCCGACGTGAGCGACCAAGCGCAGGTACAGGCGATGTTCAAAGCCGTGATCGAGCGGTTCGGAACCGTCGACGTTCTCGTGGCCAACGCCGGACTCCAGCGCGACGCGGCGTTCGACGCGATGACGCTCGAACAGTGGGAGTTCGTGCTCCGGGTCAACCTGACCGGACAGTTTCTCTGCGCGCAAGAGGCGGTGCGGGAGTTCAAGCGGCGGGGACCGAGGCCGGACGTGTCGGCTTCCCTGGGCAAGATCGTCCACATGAGCAGCGTTCACGAGACGATTCCCTGGGCGGGCCACGTGAACTACGCGTCGAGCAAAGGCGGCATCCTCCAGCTGATGAAGTCGCTCGCCCAGGAGGTCGCGCCCCTGAAGATCCGGGTCAACTCCATCGGGCCGGGCGCGATCAAGACGCCCATCAACACCGCCGCTTGGTCGACCCCCGAGGCGGAGAAGGAACTGCTGAAACTCATTCCCTACGACCGGGTGGGCGTGGCCGACGACATCGGCAAGGTCGCGGTGTTCCTCGCGAGCGACCAGAGCGAGTACATCACGGGCCAGACGCTCTTCGTCGACGGCGGCATGACGCTCTATCCGGGCTTCGCGACGGGCGGGTAGAAGAGCGGTGAGCGAGGCGCAACGGCTTCATGAGAACGACGGCGAGGGATCGGTCTGGCACCGGTGGGGCCCTTACCTCAGCGAGCGGCAGTGGGGAACGGTCCGGGAAGACTACTCCGCCGATGGCAACGCCTGGGCGTACCTGCCCCACGACCAGGCCCGATCCCGCGCCTATCGCTGGGGTGAGGACGGGATCGGCGGCTGGAGCGACCGTCACGGCATCCTGAACGTCGCGGTCGCGCTCTGGAACGGGCACGATCCCATCCTGAAGGAGCGGTTCTTCGGCCTTACGAATCCGCAGGGCAACCACGGGGAGGACGTCAAGGAGAGGTACTGGTATCTCGACGCGACGCCTACCCACGCCTACGGGCGGATGCTCTACAAATATCCCCAGGCTGCGTTCCCTTACGAGGAACTGATCCGCCGGAACGCGGAAGCGGGGCGGGAAAACCCGGAAGTCGAAATCGAGGATCTCGGCGTCTTCGACGACGGACGGTACTTCGACGTGGAGATCGAGCAGGCGAAGGCCGATCCATCGACCGCCGTCTTCCGGGTGACCGTCCACAACCGGGGGCCGGAGGCGGCGCCGATCTGGCTCCTCCCGCACGTCTGGTTCCGCAACACCTGGTCATGGAAGGCGGAGAGCCCGTGCCCCGAGATGCGGCTGGAGGCGGGACGGGTGCGAGTGGACCATCCGCGCTACGGCCATCTGTCGTTCGTCGCGGACGGGGCAGGGGAGTGGCTGTTCACCGAGAACGACACGAACGCCGCGCGCCTGTTCGCTGCGACGCAGGGACAACCGTACGTCAAGGACGCGTTCCACCGGCACGTCGTGGACGCGGAGTCGGGCGCGACCAATCCGGCCATGCGGGGCACGAAGGCGGCGGCGGTGTTTCACGCGGTCGTTCCCGCCGGTGGCTCGGTCACGATCCGTTACGCTCTCCTGCCGCATGACGGCGCCGTGCCCGACGTCGACGCGACGATCCGACAGCGGCGGCGAGAAGCGGACGCGTTCTACGAGACGTTGTCTCCAAGCTTGCCGCCCGAGGTGGCGAACGTGCAGCGGCAAGCCTTCGCGGGGCTTCTCTGGAGCAAGCAGTTCTACCACTACGACGTCCAGACCTGGCTCGACGGCGACCCCGCTCAGCCTAAGCCGCCTCCGGGACGCGCACGCAACCGGGGTTGGCGTAACGTCCACACCGCCGAGGTCATGTCGATGCCGGACAAGTGGGAGTACCCCTGGTTCGCCGCTTGGGACCTCGCCTTTCACACGATTCCCCTGGCCCTGATCGACCCCAAGTTCGCCAAGGGGCAGCTCATCCTGCTCATGCGAGAGTGGCTGATGCACCCGAACGGGCAGATCGCGGCCTACGAGTGGGCCTTCGGCGACGTGAACCCGCCCGTCCACGCCTGGGCGGCCCTTCGGGTCTACGAGATCGACGGGCGACGGGACGTGGCGTTCCTCGAGCGCGCGTTCCACAAGCTGCTCCTAAACTTCACCTGGTGGGTCAACCGCAAGGACTATGAAGGCAACAACGTGTTCGAGGGCGGCTTCCTAGGTTTGGATAACATCGGCGTGTTCGACCGGAGCCACCCGTTGCCTGAGGGCTACGTCCTGGAGCAGAGCGACGCCACGAGCTGGATGGCGATGTTTTGCCTGAACATGATGGACATGGCCCTGGAACTGGCCCGCCACGACCCGGCCTACGAGGACGTGGCCTCGAAGTTCTTCGAGCACTTCATGTACGTCGCCACCGCGCTGAACAGCTCGGAGGTCGGCATGACCGACCTGTGGGACGAGGAGGACGGCTTCTACTACGACGCCCTCCTGCATCCGGACGGGCGGTGCGAGCCCAGCCGCGTCCACTCCTTCGTCGGCCTCATTCCTCTCTTCGCGGTGACCACCCTGGAGCCGGAGGCGATCGCCCGGTTCCACGGCTTCCGGCAACGCATGGAGTGGTTCCTCGACAACCGCCCTGACCTTACGAAGAACGCGGCCAGCATCGAGAAGCCGGGCGTCGGTCGCCGCGTCCTCCTCTCGGCGGTGGGTCCGGATCGTCTCGGGCGTATCCTCAAGCGCGTCCTCGATCCGGCGGAGTTCCTCTCGGATCACGGCGTGCGGAGCGTGTCGCGCTTCCACGCGGCTCATCCCTTTACCCTCGCCCTCGACGGTCAGGATCACACCATCGACTACGAGCCGGGCGAGTCGACGAGCGGATCGTTCGGGGGCAATTCAAATTGGCGGGGCCCGGTCTGGTTCCCCGTCAACTACCTCTTGGTCGAGTCGATCCAGAAGTTCGACTACTACTACGGGGACGGCTTCGACGTGCCCGGGACGCCGATGACCCTGGCGAACGTGGCGGCCGATCTGGAAGAACGGCTGCTTCGCCTCTTCCTGCCGGGGCCGGACGGACGGCGGCCCTGCAACGGGGGCGACGACCGGCTGGACCTCGACCCCCATTGGCGCGACCTCGTCGCCTTCAGCGAGTACTTCCACGGCGACACGGGCAAGGGCCTGGGGGCGGCCCACCAGACCGGCTGGACGGCGGTGGTCGCCAAGATCGTGCAGCAGCTCTACGTCACCGCGCCGGGAACGCGCTATCGGGCATCCTGAAAAGCGTGGCCCGGTCCGTCGTGCTGTTCCTGGTCCTGCTGATGAACGTCGGCTTCATCGCCTTCGGCGTCGCGGTGACCCTGTTCGTCCTGAACGAGTGGGATCTGGACGAGCGGCTCAACGCCCTCTTCGGCGGCTTCCTCGGCGCCCTGTTCTTCATGCTCGCCTGGAAGAGCGCTCGCCGCTGGGCGCGAGGGCGGTTAAAGCTGAGTGAAAGCCGCTAGGGGGCGCTTGACCAGACAGCCGCACGGTTGATACAGAGCCCTTAGACGAAAGAAGGCGGCCCTAAGGCCGCCTTCTGAAGATTTGGTGGAGGCGGGGAGAGTTGAACTCCCTTCCAAAACCGTCGCACCCCTAACCACCACGAGCGTCTCCTCTGTACTTTTTCTCGATGCCGCCCTCTGTCGAGGCCACCTGGGCGGATCATCCAGTTCGATTGCTTTAGCCCGCTTCGCCCCGAACAGAGACTAGGCGGCCGATTCGGATTTTATTAGGCCCGGACATCCCCCTACCGACTCGTGGGAAGCGGACCTCGACGTGGCTAAGCTAAAGCTTAGGCGGCGAAGGCGTAGTTGTTGTTCGCAGCTACTTTTTTCTCTCGTTTTTAACGTGGCCAACGAGAATCCACGGCTCGCGATCAAGAGTCGAACCGGCCCTGTCGAGCCCGTTCGCCCCCATACACTCCTATTATGACGCTAAAAAAGCGCAACGCGTTCGTTGGGCCTATTGTCCCTCTTCGTGACGACCGAGAACCCCTGTAGATGAACACGGGCACGATCCATTTGGGCCCCCTCGAAGCCAGCGCGGTGAGGGAGATCGCTAACATCGGCTTGGGCCACGCGACGACCTCCCTGGCCGAACTCACGGGCCGGACGATCGACATGAGCGTCCCGGACGCCGAGTCGGTCGCCTTGGAAGACCTGCCCGCCCTTCTCGGCGGCGAAGAGCTCTGCATCGGCGTCTACATGGCCATCGCGGGCGACGTCGCGGGCCACGTCGCCTTCGTCCTCCCGTGGCCCAGCGCCGTGCGGCTTTGGACGATGCTGCTCGGCGCCGCCCCCGAAGGACCCGAAGGCATGGACGCGCTCCACGCCTCCGTTCTCACGGAGATCGGCAACGTCGTCGCGGGCGGCTTCCTCACCGCGATCTCCGACCTGACCGGCCTCCTGCTCGAGGCCACGCCGCCCCAGCTCTGCATGGACATGGGCATCGCGGTGGTCGGGGCGATCGTGTGCGAGGTCTCGTCGGAGGACAGCGCCGCCCTCGCGGTGCGGACCACGATCAGCGAATCGGGCGAGGCGATGGAGGGCACGTTCCTCTTCGTGCCCACAGCCTCCGGCCTCCGGCGCGTCTTCGGGTCGCTGGGCCTGCTCGAACTCGAGGCGGTGGCGTGAACACGGTCCACGTAGGGATGGCGGACATGCGCGTCCTTACGGGGACCGGCCGGTTCGTGTGCCTGGGGCTGGGGTCGTGCATCGGCGTCGCCGCGCTCGATTCGACCTCCGGGGTGGGCGGGATGCTGCACATCATGCTCCCCGAGTCGTTCGCCGGAAGGACCGAGGAGAAGCCGGGAAAGTTCGCGGACACCGGTTTGCCCGTGTTCATGGAAAAGCTAGAGCGGGCGGGCGCGAACCGGCGCCGCCTGCGGATCGCCCTGGCGGGCGGCTCGCAGATGTTCAAGTTCGGCGCCGAGGCAGGGCGGCTGGACGTCGGCACACGGAACGCCGCGGCCGTCGCGACGATGCTTAAGAGCCTGGGGCTGCGCGCGATCGCGCAGGACCTGGGTGGTTCGAAAGGAAGGACGATGACGATGGATTTAGAGACCGGCGAAGTCCGGCTGAGATCGGTGAACGAGGAGGAGCGGCGGCTATGCAACCTTTCCTCCTGAACCCCTTCGCAACGGCGGAGGTGGACGCGTGAACCCGGTTCGCGTGCTCGTCGTGGACGACTCGCCCCTCATCCGGCAGATCCTGGTGGATATGCTCCGCAAAGAGCCGGGGATCGAGGTCGTGGGTTTCGCCCGCGACGGCGAGGAAGCCCTGCTCCGGATCGCGGAACTGAACCCCGAGGTAGTGACGCTCGACGTGGAGATGCCTCGGCTCGACGGCCTCGGCTGCCTGCGTGAGCTGATGGCGACCCGGCCCGTTCCGGCGGTAATGGTCTCGACCCTCACCTCGGCGGGCACCGCGACGACGCTCGACGCGCTCGCCTTGGGCGCGGTGGACTTCGTGTGCAAGCCGAACAACGGTTCGCTCTCGACTCTGCGGGGAGTCCGCGAGGAACTCGTCGAAAAGGTGATGGCGGCGAAGAACGCGCGGGTCCGCCGCACGTTCCGGCCCACGCCGCGCTCGACCGCTCCGATCTCGAAGACCGACCGGGTCGCGCTCGTCGCGAGTTCGACCGGTGGGCCGCGCGCCCTGGCCGCCCTTTTCGAGGGGCTGCCGAAGGGATTCGCGGCCCCGATGCTCCTCGTCCAGCACATGCCTGCCGGCTTCGTGGCGCCGCTCGCGCGGCGGCTGAACGACATCGGCACGATATCGGTGCGTGAGGCGAAGGTCGGCGATCGGATGGAGCCGGGCGTGGCCCTGCTCGCGCCGGGCGGACGGCACATGACGATCGGCGCGGACGGCGGACTTCGGTTCGACGACGCGCCCACCGTCCACGGCGTGCGCCCGGCGGCGGATCGGCTTTTCAACTCGGCGGCGGAAGCCTTCGGCAAGCGCTGCGTCGTGGCCGTGCTCTCGGGCATGGGCCGCGACGGCGCGGAGGGCGCGCTCGCCGTCCGCAAGGCGGGCGGCGTGATCCTCGCTGAGAGTGAGGAGACCTGCACGATCTATGGAATGCCTAAAGCGGCGGTGGAAATCGGCGCGGTGGAGCGGACCGTCCCCATCGACGGGATGGGAGCGGCGTTGGCGCGGGCCGTCGCCGGAGGAGTGACGAATGCAAGATAGACCCAACGATTCCGGCCTGCGGGTCGTGACGAACCCTCGGCCCATCGCGTCGAACGACCCGTTCGACGCGCTGTACGCCGCCGTCCGCAAGGCCACCGGCCTCGACCTGCACGAGTACAAACAGGATCAGCTTCGGCGCCGCCTGCTCTCGTGGGCCGAGGCGCGGGGCGACCGCGATCTGGGAGCCATGGGCGCCCGGCTGGCGAAGAACCCGGCGGAGATGCGCGAGCTTTTCGACCGCGTCTCGATCAACGTCTCCGAGCTGTACCGCAACCCGGAGCGCTGGAAGGAACTGGAGACCCGCGTCCTGCCGTCGCTGGCGAAGCGGGCCCCGACCCTCAAGTGCTGGAGCGCGGGCTGCAGCTTCGGGGCGGAGGCGCACACGCTGGCCTCGATCCTGACGGTGGGCGGCTACCGCCACTCGATCATCGGCACCGACATCGACGAGGACGCTCTGGCCACCGCCCGCGCGGGCCGCTTCGACGCGGCGTCGATGCGCGGCGTGCCGAAGGACGTCCGCGACAAATACTTCACGCCGGCGGGCGCGGAATGGCAGGCCGGATCGGCGATCCGCCAGAACCTTCGCTTCCGCCCAGGCAACCTTCTCGAAGACCGCTTCGACAAGGACTACGACCTTATCCTTTGCCGCAACGTCGTGATCTACTTCACGGACCCGGCCAAGGATCGCCTGTACCGGCGCTTCTACGAAGCGCTCAAGCCGGGCGGCGTGCTGTTCGTAGGCGGCACGGAACGCATCAACGACGCGAAGGGAATCGGCTACGAGTCTCCTCTCCCCTTCTTCTACCAAAAGCCCGTGGGGGCGCAACAAGCATGGCGAAACGCATCCTGATCACCGACGACGCCCTCTTCATGAGGGTCACGCTGAAGAACATTCTCGTCCAGAACGGCTATGAGGTCGTGGGCGAGGCCGCGAACGGAGCGGAATCCGTGGAACTGTACGGCCAACTCCGGCCCGACGTGGTCACGATGGACATCACGATGCCCGAGATGGACGGCCTCACCGCCCTGAAGACGATCCGCGCGTCCGACCCGGACGCCCGCATCGTGATGTGCACCGCGATGGGCCAGAAAGCCATGGTCGTCGAGGCCATCCAGGCCGGTGCCAAGGACTTTATCGTCAAGCCGTTCCAGGCCGACCGCGTTCTCGAGGCGCTGACCAAGGCGGCCGCGTGAAGGTCGAGTACGTCTCGCCCTTCGCGGAAGCGGCGAAGTCGTGCTTCGAGATGCTCATCGCCACCAAGCCGGAGCGCGGCGCCCTCTCGGCGCGGCCTCAGCTTTTCACGACGCAGCAGATCAACATCGTCTGCGGCATCACCGGCCCCATCGAGGGGCTGGTGATCTACGGGATGAGCATGGCGACCGCCAGCAAGGTCGCGGGCAAGATGATCGGCGCTCCGGTGTCGGGATTCGACGGCCTCGCGGCGAGCGCGATCGCGGAACTGGGCAACATGGTGTCCGGCAACGCGGCCTCGATCCTCGCCTCGGCGGGCTACGCGGTGGACATCACGCCTCCGACCATCATCCAGGGCACGAACGTCAAGATCACCACCCTGAACATCCCCGCCCTTGTGATTCCTCTGGCCCTGCCGGAGATCGGCACCGTCGAGATCAACGTCAGCCTTCAAGAGCGGCGTCAGATCGCGATGGCCGCGTGACGAAGGCGCAGGACGACGGCTGACGGCCGACCCTATCGAGGTCGGCCGTCATACTCGTCTTAGGATGCCTACCCCCGCCGAACGCCTCCGCCTCCTCGCCCAGGGCGAGAACCCCCGTTTCGTCGCCCGCCTTCCGAGCGGATGGGTCGAGATGGCGCCGAACGGGTTCCGGCGCGGCTACTGCCTGCTGCTCGCCGACCCGATCGTGCCGTCTCTGAACGACGCCGACCCGGAGACTCAGATCGCGTTCCTGCGCGATATGGCCCGCCTGGGCGACGCCGTGCGCGCGGCGACCGGTGCGATCCGTTGCAACTACTCCATCTACGGCAATCTCGATCCCTTTCTCCACGCGCACGTCGTGCCCCGCTTCGACGATGAGCCCGAGGACGAGCGGACCTTGCCGCCCCTCAGCCTGCCGCTCGCGGTGCGCGAAGACCCCGAGACGGCGTTCGACACGGCGCGAGATGGCGATCTGATCGAAAAGATCCGGGCCGCTTTGGGCGTTTGACCCGTCAAAGAGGCGAGTCCCTTTGGACGGACGCCTCTGCGTGGCGGGTGGCGCGCTCGCCGCGCATCTCCATCGAGAGGAAGTAGTTCAGCCCCGTTCGGATCACTGCGATCGCGCCAAGCTTGCCGATCTGGTCCCACGACGGGGCGATCGCCGTGGAGAGGATGTCCGCGCCCAGTTGGAACTCCAGCGCGAGGGCGAGATAGCGAGCCAGCACGAGGCGGACGGCGGTGAAGTCGCCCTCGCCGCGCAGGCTTTCCCGGACGAAGCGGATCGCCGCGATCAGGAAGCCAAGGCCGACGATGGACGCTCCCGTCGTCTCGACGATCAGGCGGAGCCAGCCGGCAAGGGAGTGAACGAGAGTCTCAGCGCTGTTCATCGTTCATCGGTGGGTGCGAAAGGCTTCCGTCTCATCTGCTCAAAGAGGTTATGGAGGGTTCGGGGTGTTTTGTCCCCTTAATTCGCCAACCTTGGCTTAAATTTCGTTCATCCTGGTAAAAATGAGCGCCCGGTCCCTAAGACCCGTCGTAGAATCTACCAAGGATCAAAGCATGATCAACGCCGCCAATGCCGCTGGTGTCCTCTTCGCCTTTTGGGTCGCCTTCTCCTTCGGACTCGCTCCCTTTATCGGGAAGATGATGTCCGACCGTAGAAGGGTCAAAGTGCGAGTCGTCGCCGTCCGATCGACCATTGCCAAGCCCGTCGTCACCCGACGTATTCGAGCTCATGGCTACGCTCTCCCGAGAATGCAGGCCGCGTAAAGCGATCTGAAAGGGAGAAGAGAGCGCGTCCCCTTCACCAAGATTGGTGAAGGGGACGCGCTCTCTTTACGGATGGGTGTTTTGACGTTTTGACGCACGTTGGGCTAATCTAGCGCAACGTGCTTTTTCCCGCCTCTTTTGCTCCTGCCAACCAGGGCTACTACATGCAGCCGTCGTTGCGCGGCGACACCGTCGTCTTCGTCTCCCAAGGCGACCTCTGGAGCGTGTCGGCCAAAGGTGGGGTCGCCCACGCGCTGACCGGCCACACCGCCCCCGCCTCCAACCCCCGGATCTCGCCCGACGGGCGGACCGTCGCCTTCACCGGAACCTACGAAGGGCCGGGAGAGGCGTACACGATGAGCCTGGAAGGGGAAGCGCCCGCGCGCCTGACCTACGAGGGCGGCATGGGCGTCGTCGGCTGGACGCCCGATGGCCGGGTCATGGCGAGCACGACCAATCACTCCGGCCTACCCAACCGCCAGCTCACCCTCATCGATCCGAAAACCCGCCGCCAGAGCCTCGCCCCGCTGAGCCAGGCGAGCGACGGCTGCTATGACCCGTCGGGCAAGACCCTGTTCTTCACCCGACTCGCTTTCCAAGGCTCCCAGACCAAGCGGTACCAGGGCGGCACCGCGCAGGGTATTTGGAAGTACGTCGACGGCGCGGCGGAGGCGGTGAACCTCACCAAGAGCTTCGCGGGCACGAGCAAGGCCCCGATGTGGTGGAAGGGAAGGGTCTACTTCCTATCCGACCGCGACGGCACGATGAATCTCTGGTCGATGGACCCGGACGGCGGTTCGCTCCGGCAGGTCACGAAGTCGAAGGACTGGGACGTTCAGAGCGCCTCGCTGGACGAAGGCCGCGTCGCCTACGCCCTCGGAGCCGACATCCATCTCCTCGACCTCAAGAGCGGCGCGGACGCGGCGTTGCCGATCGTCCTCGCGAGCGACTTCGATGCGGAACGCGAGCGCTGGATCAAGAACCCCATCGCGTACCTGACGAATTGGGACGTCTCCGTGAACGGCGACCGGATCGCCCTCAACGCGCGTGGGCAGGTCTTCGTCGCCCCCACCGAGCCCGGACGCCTCATCGAGGTGACCCGCAAGCCCGGCGTGCGCTACCGTAACGCCGTCCTTTCCCCGGATGGGAAGTCGGTCCTGACCCTCTCGGACGCCTCTGGCGAGACGGAATGGTGGCGGTTCCCCACGAACGGGGTCGGCGCGGGCGAGGCGATCACGACGGGAGCCAAGATCCTCGCTTCGGGCGGCACGATCTCGCCCGACGGCAAGCGGCTGGCCTTTACCGACAAAGACTTCAATCTCTGGGTCGTCGACCTTACGAGCAAGGCGAAGATCCTCGTCGCCACCAGCCCCGCGGGGACGGTGGACGACGTCGCTTGGTCTCCCGACGGCAAGTGGCTCGCCTACGCCCTCCCCACGAACAGCTTCCAGCGCCTCTGGCTCTACTCGACGGAGAGCGGCAAGTCCACCCCACTCACCTCGACGCGCTCCGACGCCTCTTCGCCCGCTTGGTCGCCGGACGGCAAGTGGCTCTACTTCCTCGCCGATCGCAGCTTCAACTCCCTCGTCGGCTCGCCCTGGGGACCCCGCGCCCCCCAACCTTTCTTCGACCGCCAGTCAAAGGTGTACGCCTTCTCCCTCCACAAGGGGCAGCGCTCGCCCTTCGTCCGCGCGGACGAGCTGACCGGGGCCGACCCCAAACCGATTCCCGGCATCGACCTCGAAGGCATCGAGAATCGCCAGATCGAAGTGCCGGTTCCGGCGGGCAACTATCGGGGGCTCCAGACGAACGGCGAACGGCTATTTTTGATGGACGCGGCCGCCGGCGGAGCGACGAGCCTCCTCGCGATCGACGTGAAAGATCGGGAGATCGGCCCCAAGCCCCTGTTGCCAAGCGTGGGCGGGTTCCAGATGACCCGCGACGGCAAGAAGATCGTCGCTCGCGTCGGCGCGGGCTTCGTCACCCTTCCGTCGGCGGGCGGCGCGACGACGCCCGTGGACCTTTCCGGCTGGGCCTTCAGCGTCGATCCCAAAGAGGAGTGGAAGCAGATGTTCGTCGAGGCTTGGCGACTGGAGCGCGATTACTTCTACGACCCGGCGATGCACGGGGTGGACTGGAACGCGGTCCTGAAGAAGTACCAGCCCCTCGCCGAGCGCGTCCGCTCGCGCGAGGAGCTGGCCGACGTGGTCGCCCAGATGGTCGGTGAGCTTTCCGCCCTTCACACCTTCGTCTATGGCGGCGACCTTCGCCGTTCCGGCGAGAGCGTCGGCACGGGCTGGCTCGGCGGCGACCTCGTCCGCGATCCTGCCCTCGGCGGCTACCGGATCGCCCGGATCTACGGCGGCGACTCCGACTACCCGGAGACGCTTTCCCCGCTCCTGCGGCCCGGCGTGGACCTGAAGGTCGGCGACGCGATCCTCGCCGTCAACGGCGTGGACGCGATGACGATGCCCGACCTGCAGGCGGGTCTGCGCAACCAGGCGAACAAGCCCGTGCTCCTGCACGTTCGCGAGGCGGACGGCAAGGTGCGCGACGTGATCGCACGGCCCCTCGCCTCCGACGCGGACCTGCGCTACACCGATTGGGAGCTGGCCTGCCGCAAGAAGGTCGAGGAGACGAGCGGAGGCACGATGGGCTACGTCCATCTGCGCGCGATGGGCTCGGGCGACATCGCCCAGTGGGAGCGCGACTTCTACCCCGCGTTCGACCGCCAGGGACTGATCATCGACGTGCGCCACAACAACGGCGGCAACATCGACTCGTGGATCCTCTCCCAACTCCTGCGCAAGGCTTGGTTCTACTGGCAAGGCCGCGCGGGCGAGCCGTACTGGAACATGCAGTACGCGTTCCGGGGCCACGTCGTGGTGCTGTGCGACGAGAACACCGCCTCCGACGGCGAGGCGTTCACGGAAGGGGTCAAGCGGCTGAACATCGGCAAGGTGATCGGCACCCGCACCTGGGGCGGCGAGATCTGGCTTTCGTCGAGCAACAACCTGAGCGACGGCGGGATCGCCACCGCCGCCGAGTTCGGCGTCTACGGCCCCGAAGGGAAGTGGCTGATCGAAGGCCACGGCGTCGATCCGGACCTAACGGTCGACAACCCTCCCCACGCGACCTTCCTCGGCAAGGACGCCCAGCTTGAGGCGGCCATGGCCTACCTCAAGGAGGAGATCGCCAAGAAACCGGTCGCGGTGCCGCCCGTGCCGAAGCGTCCGAACAAGGCGATGCCCGTCAAGGGGTGAGAGAAGCTGGACTGGGGGGTGAGCGCCAGTCCTATCCTCCTGACTTCCCCGCCTCGATCGCTTGCTTCGCGAAGTCCAGCATCGCGTCGGACGCTCGGCGCGGGAGCTTTTTCGCCTCGGCGGCGACGGCGGCCACGTCCTTTCGCAGGGCGACCAGGTACTGGTCGCCCTCGGGCTTGGACCCGGACTCCTTCTTCGATGCCTCGAAGGCGGCCGAGAGTCCGCCGAGCGCCTTCGTCACGTCCGAAACCCGGCGGGCGGGAGCCTTGCCGGTCTTCGTGAGCACGGCGTAGAGGGTCTCCTCCGCGTCCGCGTACAGGTTCACCGAGACGATGTTCCACAGCGTCCCCCCGCCCGTGATCGCCGATCCGACGGCGATGGCGTCGTTCTTCGTGTCTTGGAGAACCTTGCGGAGCCGAACGACTCGGGCCTTCGGTTTGATCCGATCGTTGCGCCAGGCGAGCGCGTCGCCGTAACTCCCTATCGCGCCCGTCATCCCGGCGGTCGATTCGCCGCCGTCGCGTCTGGTTGCGAAGTCGTACCACTTCGTGCGGCCCATCGCGAGGATCTGGGCGTTCGTCTTACCGAAAGGAGGCTCGTCCTGCTGAACCAGGACGAGCGCGAGCGCGCAGGAAAGGATCATGGGGCCATCGTACCGTCTTCGCGATCCTCTCCCCAGGGCTTCTACCGCCGTCGTCGATGGAGCAGAGCCGCCCCGAGGCCGAGAACCACGAACGTTCCGGGCTCCGGCACCGCGTTCACGACGCCCACCGCGTCGAGATCGAACCCGCCGCTGGCGAACGGCGTGCTGTAGGGGTCGTTGATCAAGCGTCCCTGTGAATCGCGGGTCCCGTAGCGCGGATCGATGCTTCCCACCACGTCGATCATGCGGACGTGGGTGACGCTGTTCACGTCGAGTCCCGCGATCCCCGTCATGTCCTGAAGGTCGAACTCCGAGCCCTGGCCCGACACGAACTGCCCGGCGAGATTGTGGACGTTCCTCGGGTCGAGCGAGCCGAAACCCCCGATCTGGGTCGTCGTCTGGGTGTTCGACACGGCGTTGAAGCGGAAGAAGTTCAGCCCGTCCGAGCTCACCTCGACGAACGCCAACTCCGCGAACACCGCGTTCGCGCCCGTCGAGAAGCCGTTCTCGAACACCGCGAAGTCCGTGCCCTTGCCGTTCCGGATCGCCTTGTCGAACGTCAGCGTGATCGAACCGCCGTCTCCGAGACTCACGATCGACCCGTTCGCCGCGCCGAGGGCGGCGTCCGCCGTGCCGTAGGTGGCGTTGCCGCCGCCCGGGTTTGCGACGTTCGCCGGTCCCCGCGTGAGGTTCGAGACGCCTGTCGCCCACCCGACGATGCTCGTGCTGGTCGCCAGGAGCCCGGTCGACGCGTACTGCGCCGAAACCATCCCCGCCGCCGCGAAGAGGCCGAACGCGAAGACGAGCCTCATCGGGTCCGCCTCCGCACGAGGGCGACGAGACCCGCCGCAAGGGCCGCCATCGACGCGGGCTCGGGCACCGCCTGGGTGCGAAGATCGTCGAGTGCGAAGTAGACGGGGGTGTTGATCCCGAACGAGCCCGTATCGCTGGAGGTGTAGGAGAACCGCACTTCCGTCGCCGACCCGAGACCGGTCAGGTCGAACCAGCGCCAGTCCCGCACGACGTAGTCTTTGGTGTTGTCCCCAAACCGGTAGTCTCCGAGGAAGAACTCCGCCGCTCCGGTCTTGGTCCCGCCCGCGAAGCCCGTCGCGACGATGGAGAAGAAGTCGGGATCGTTGCCGGTCGCCCCGCCGAACTTCTTCGCGAAGCTGTCGCCGTTCTGCATCGAAAGGCCCGTGTAGGTCGTGTTCGTGATGTAGAGGCCCTGGATCGTCGTCCCGGCCTGGAGGCGCAGTGTCGACGCGTCGTAGGCGACGGCGTAGTTCGTGCCGCCGTGGGCGGTCCCGGTGATCGCCGCGAACTGGTTTTTATATCCCGGCGTGGTCGGGTCGTTCACGTTCGAGTAGGAGAACCCGGTCGAGAAGTCGTAGGTCGCGTTGTAGTCGTTGAGGAAGGTCGTCCCCCCGCTCACGAACGAGCCGTTGAGGTTGCGGCCGTTCTCGTAGGAGTTGGGGGCGAGGGTGAGGTCGTCGAAGGTGGCGGTCCCGGCGGCGGCCAGGGCGGCGACGGCCGCGAGCGCGACGGAGGCGAGGGCTTTCATGGATCAGTTGAGGTCGTAGGCCGAATCGTCGGCGGAGAGCGCGCCCATCCCCGGTTCGGTGGGGTTGGGCAGAAAGAGAGCCTTGGTCGAACGGGCGTGCCCGTCGGCGTAGGCCACGCTGGCGGCGTCGAGGTGACGGAAGTGCACCTTCCCGGCTCCGAAGAAGGGGTCGCTGGGGGCGCGGAGATAGTTCTGGCCCTTCGGCGGGTTGCCGTACGCGCCGTCCGAGAAGACGGCGGTGCCGACCGGATCGGCGATGCTCCCGAGCGCCGCTTCGGGAAGGGGGGGCACGAACAGGGGATCGCCGCCGATGTAGGTGGCGTTGTAGGCATAGCCGGTGTAAGGCCGTCCCCAGGACTCGCCGGTGAACGTGGGGCAGGCGCTCAGCGCACCCGTCTTCGTGTACGGTCCGAGCAATCCCAGCGTAGACTTGCCGTTCTCGGACCGGAAGTCCCAGGCGGTCTCCACCGCGAAGTCGGGCCCGCTGTAGTAGTAGGAGAGGCAGGCCCGCTCGTCGGCGTCGCCCGCGTACATCGTCCAGGCGAGCGTAAGCTGCCGGACGTTGCTCAGACACTGCGTCTTCCTCGCCGCCGACTTCGCCTGCGCGAAGACGGGGAAGAGCAACGCGGCGAGGATCGCTACGATGGCGATCACGACCAGCAGCTCGATCAGCGTAAATCCTCTCTTCATCGTTCCCTCCCACGACCGAACGTCGGAGGGCAAAGAGGGACGAAGAGGACCTGCACGGGTCCGCTCCAACCGCCCATGCACGCAGGCGTCAGGTCGCTTCGATCGGCAGAGCGGGCATTCGGGCTTGGGGGCGTTCCCCCTCACCGTTGCGGCACAGCGCCGGTTTCTCACCGGACTTTCCCCGTTCTTTCAGTCCCCCACGACAGGGGACCTCTGCTTCGTCAGAGAGGATAGCACACGGACGGAGGGCGGCTACATCTCGGCCATCGCGTGCCGCCAGCCTCGGACCGACACGGCGCAACCCCGCGCCCCGAGGGCGTGGAGGAACCGCTCCAGGATGAGGGCCCCCGCCGGAAGGGTCCGCTCGCGACCCGGCTCCATGCCCACCAGCGCGGCGCGCTCGGCGTCCGTCATCGGCATCAGGCGGCCCACCGCCGCTCCGACCTCACCGTAGTGCAGCCAGGCGCCGTGGACCTTCTCCGGCTCCCACGTCTCCATCCGGTCGCGGATCGTAACGAGGTTCGTCGCCGTCGCCCCGAGGGCCACCGGCGTTCCGCCGGGATGGCGCACGTCCTTGAGTAGATCGTCCACCAGGGCGCTCGCCGCGAACACCGCCGGACCGTCGGGCGACTCGTCGTGGAGCGGCCCGTCCTTCAGGGCGAAGGTGCCGATCGCGAAGCTGCGGTGGAAGACCTTCTCCCAGCCGTCGCCCTGGCGGAGGGCGGTGACCAGCTCCGTGCTCTGTCCGCCCACGTCGATGATGGAAAGGCGATCGGTCCCGGAGAAGGTCGGGTCGCTCGCGACCGCCTGGAAACCCAGCTCGGCCTCGTCGTCGCCGCTCAGGATCTCAACCGGCGTTCCCTGAGCGGCGGCCCGCGCCTGGAACTCAGGGGTGTTCGAGGCGATCCGCGCCGCCATCGTGGCCGCCGCCCGGAATTCCGTCGCTCCGTGGGCCTTTGCGTCGTCGAGCGCCCTCTTCAGCGCGTCGAGGGTCCGCACCATCCCCGGCTCCCCTAAGAGGCCGGTGCGCTTCGTGCCCTCGCCCAGCGAAGTGACGGCGCTCGTCTCGAAGATCGTCCGCCCGTCCTCCGCGACGAGGAGAAGGACCGAGTTGGAGCCGACGTCGACGACCGCTTTTCGCATGGCCTAACAGTATCCCCCGGGAACCGAACCAACCCTATCCATAGACTCTTTCCACCAACCTCCCGAGGTCTCCTCGGCGTTGGACCGTCGGAGCGCAGAAGGCCGCGGCGGGGTTCTATACTTCGCCTCGATGGCAAAGTTGCTCGGCATCGACGTCGGCACCTCGGGGTGCAAGGTTCTCCTGATCGATGAGAACGGCCGCATCCTGAAGAGCGCGGGCGCGGAGTACCCCCTCTCGACCCCTAAGCCTGGCTGGAGCGAGCAGAACCCCGAGGACTGGTGGCAGGGCGTCGTCCGCTGCCTTGCGGAGATCGGTGAGGCCAACGTCGACGCGATCGGCCTCACCGGGCAGATGCACGGCGCCGTGTTCCTCGACGAGCGGGACGAGGTCGTGCGTCCCGCGATCCTCTGGAACGACCAGCGCACCGTCGAGGAGTGCGCGGAGATCGACGCGACGTTCGGGCCGGAGAACGTCAAGGCCGTCACCTGCAACCCGCCACTCACCGGCTTCCAGGCGCCCAAGATCCTTTGGCTCCGCAACCACGAGCTCTCGAACTACCAGAGGTTGCGCTCGGTGTTGCTTCCGAAGGACTACATCCGCCTACGGCTCACCGGCGAAAAGCGCACCGAGGTGAGCGACGCGAGCGGGACCGGCCTCTTCAACGTGCCCGAGCGGCGGTGGTCGCACGAGATGATGGCGGCCCTGGAGATCGACCCCGCCCTCTTCCCGCCTGCCGCCGAGAGCTTCGTGCCTACCGCCCAGACCCGTGCCGTCGCGGGCCTCGCGGCGGGCATCCCGGTGGTCGGCGGCGGCGGCGACCAGGCGGCGGCGGCGGTCGGGACCGGCGCCGTCGTGCCCGGCGTCGTCTCCGTCTCGCTCGGTACGAGCGGCGTGGTCTTCACCGCCATCGATGGGCCGGCGTACGACGCCAGCGGCGCGGCCCATACCTTCTGCCACGCGAACGGCGGCTGGCACGCGATGGGCGTGATGCTCTCCTGCGCGGGGGCGCTCCGCTGGTACCGCGACACGGTCCAGCCGGGAACGCCCTACGACTCGATCTCCGACGAGGCGTCGAAGGCGCCTGCCGGATGCGAGGGGCTGGCCTTCCTGCCCTACCTTAGCGGCGAGCGCACGCCCCACAACGATCCCTTCGCCCGAGCCGGATGGGCCGGGCTCACCCTCGCCCACGGACGCCCCCACCTCGCGCGCTCGGTGTTCGAGGGTGCGACCTTCGGCCTGAAGGAAGGCTTCGAGGCCCTTCGAAAACTCGGCGCGCGGGCGGACGAGCTGCGGGTGAACGGCGGTGGCTCGAGAAGCGCGCTCTGGGTTCAGATGCTCGCCGACGCGTTCGGCGTGCCCTGCACCATCCTTGAGGTGGACGAGGGGCCTGCCTTCGGGGCGGCTCTCCTCGCGGGCGTCGGCGCGGGCGTCTGGCCGGACGTCGCGAGCGCCGCCGAGGCGGCGGTTCGCCGCAAGGGGCGCGTCGAGCCGAGCGGAACGGAGTACGCGGAGGCGTACGCGCGGTACCGATCGCTCTACCAGACGACCCGGTCGTGGGGGCGTTAAGGGTTTAAGTCGCGCCGAGCGCCGATCCTTAACGGGTTAAACCCCCAACGGATCGGCTTTCCCGCGACTGAACCGTAACGAATGCGCCATAATAACGCGTTCCGCGCCCCAAAAGGGGCGATTTACAGGCGGAGCATCGCCCAAGTACCCATGACCATCGACAACCATCCGACGCCCGTGGCCGAGCAGGAAGAGGCCACCCCGGTGCCGACCACCGACGTGGCGTCCGACGCGACCCAGCCGGTCTCCTCGGCTCCCGACACCGCCGACGCTCCTCAGACCGAGGCCGTCGCCACCCCCGCCCCGACTGACGCCGAGGCTCCCGTCTCCGAAGAGCTTCAGGCCGATCTGGCCGGCGAGCCTACCGCGACGGCGACCGCAGTGAGCGCCCCCGAGGCGAGCACTCCGGGCGAGCCCCTGCCCGGCAGCGATCCGGCGGAGCCCAACGCGCCGATCGATCCGACCGACCCGACGCCCGCTCCCTCCAGCCCGAATCCCGAGCCCACCGCCCCGGTGGATCCGCAGATGGGCGTGGAAGCTCCCGCCGAGCAGACCGCCAGCGACGCCGACCTGTTCGAGTCGTATATGAGCGCGATGGACCGCGGCGAGGATCCCGAGCAGGCGATCGACAGCTCGTTCCGCCGTCTTCAGAAGGGCGACCGCGTCGAGGCGACCATCGTCGCCGTCGAGAAGGACAAGGTCTTCGTCGACCTTGGCACCAAGGCCGAGGGCATCGTGCCCCTGGGCGAGCTGTCCGAGGAGAACCTCGACACCGCCAAGGGCCACTTCAACGTCGGCGACAAGATCAGCGTCATCGTCATCCGCCCCGAGGGCGCGGAAGGCAACCCGATCGTCTCCAAGAAGCGCGCCGACTTCGAGGTCGTCTGGGATCGCATCGAAGAGGCGTTCCGCAGCGAGACGATGCTCGACGCGCAGGTCGTGGACCGCGTCAAGGGCGGCCTCGTGGTCGACATCGGCGTGCGCGGCTTCGTGCCCGCCACCCACGTCGGTTCGGGCAAGCTCCGCAACATCGAGAAGTACGTCGGCCAGCCCCTCCAGCTCAAGGTCATCGAGATCGACCGCGAACGCAAGAAGGTCGTCCTGTCGAACCGACAGGCCGAAGAGGAGCGCCGCGCCTCCGCCAAGGAGAACATCTTCAACGACGTCAAGCCGGGCGACAAGCTCGAAGGCACCGTCCGTCGTCTCACGGACTACGGCGCC
Organism: uncultured Fimbriimonas sp.; assembly: GCA_964516175.1. Lineage (GTDB taxonomy): Bacteria > Armatimonadota > Fimbriimonadia > Fimbriimonadales > Fimbriimonadaceae > Fimbriimonas. The sequence goes on from CAZEWR010000012.1 coordinate 24,434, forward strand.
TTCGTGGACCTGGGCGGCGTCGACGGTCTCCTGCACATCTCCGAGATGAGCTGGGCGCGCATCAACCATCCGAAGGAGATGTTCAAGGAAGGTCAGAAGATCGAGGTCATGGTCCTCCGTCTCGACCCGTCCGCCGGCAAGATCTCCCTGGGCCACCGCCAAGTGCTGCCTGATCCGTGGAACCTTATCAAGGAGAACTATAAGATCAGCCAGACGATCAAGATCACGATCGGCCGGATCGTACAGAGCGGCGCGTTCATCAAGCTTCCGGAGGGCGCCGAGGCGTTCATGCCGGTCAGCGAGATGAGCTACCGGCGCATCAAGCGGCCTCAGGACGTGGTCGCCGAGGGCGAAGAGGTCGATGCGCAGATCATCGACCTGCGGCCCGACGAGCGACGCATGGTTCTCTCCATGCGCTCTATCGGCGGCGGTACCGAGCTCAAGCCCGGTGCGGTCGAGGCTCCGGGCGGCGGCGCCTACGAGCAGGAGTTCCGGCGCCAGGGTATGGGCGCTCCGGGCGGCCCCGGCGGTCCTCGGCGCGGTCCGGGCGGCCCCGGCGGTCCCCGCCGTGGTCCCGGCGGCCCTGGCGGTTACGAGGAGTTCGAGGACGCGCGGCCGCGCGGCACGGGCACCGGCATCGGCGCCACCATCGGCGAACGCCTCGGGATGCTCAAGGGCCTTCTCGGCAACGCTCGCGACGAGGAAGAGTCCACGTCCGAAGAGAAGACGGAAGAGTAAGGCTTCCCCTGAACTCAGAGTCGACGAGGCTCTCCGGAGAAATCTCCGGAGAGCCTCGGTCTTTTGTCATACAATGGGGCCGTGCTGCCCCTCCTCGTCGCGCTGATCCTTTCCCAAGGTCAGCACCCGTTGCCTGTTCTGGCGGTGACGGAGTTTTGCGACCTGAAAGCGGGAGAGTACGGACTCGCGGCCTCGAAAGCCGTCACCGAACGGCTCGCCAAGGCCCAGGCGTACGACATCCTTCCGGACGAGGCCGTGCGCCGCGCCATGGCGACCCTGGGCTTGACGCCGCCGCTGGTCGGTCTCGTCGACCTGAGCCGCGTCGGCACCGAGGCGATGGGAGCCGAGCGATCCGCACGAGGCGGCACGATCGTCACCGGGGAGGTCGTGGACTACCGGATCGACCGATCATCCGGCGGAAAGCAGGCGCGGCTCGCCCTGCGCGTCGTCGCCTACGACGTTGCGGGCGTCCTGCCGGTCAACGGCGCTCTGGAGCTCGGGTTGCCCTTAGTTCACAAGGAACCCGTCACGGACGACGAGCTCTTGACGGAAGCCCTGCAGCACGCTGCCGAGTTGGCGGTGCGGACGATGCGAGGTTACAAAGTGCCGACCGCCACCATCGTCGAGACACAGACGCGCTTTGCGCGACTTGATCATGGATCCGATGAAGGCTTTCGAACGGGGGATATCGTGTCCATCGCGCGCGGGCCGATCGCGATTGGAACGGGACGAGTCAGTCGGGTTGAGCCAGAGTGCGCCGAACTCTCCTTCGAGCGCGTTATCGCAGGTATCGCGCTGGGTGACCGGGTGCGTCGGGTCTTCACCCCGCCTCCCCTTCCTCCCGCCGGGAAGTCGATCTTTGGAGGCAAGTGTTGATCGCGACGCTCATCGTCCTTGTCGGTCTAAAGGCGTTCTCTCCAGGCGGTGCGACTCAAGCCCATCCCATGAGGCCCCGATGGGTAGTGGCGGAGTTCCGGGACCTTGTGACCGGCAAGTACGGATCGGTCGCGGCCAAGGCGATTCGGGAAAGGTTAGAGGAAACGGGACGGTACGACGTCTTGCCCGACGAAGCCGTACACCGCGCGATCACGACGCTCGGTTTGACGTCGCCGCTTCGCAGCCTGGTCGAGATGGAGCGTGTGGGGACCGAGGCGTTCGGCGCTTCGAACGCGGTCTACCAAGGCGGGGGCGTGATCGTGTCGGGAGAGATCGTCGACTACGGTCTCGATCCCGCGCCCGGAGGGCGTCGGGCCCATCTGAGGCTACGGGTGGTTGCCTACGACGTGACGAGCATGTTCCCGGTGAACGGCGCCTTCGAAGTTGGCGTGTCGCCCGTTCGTACGGAGCGTGTGACGGACGGGGACCTGACCGCCGAGGCTCTTCGGCAGGCGGCGGGTGCCGTCGTGCGGACGATGCGCGGCCAAAGGGCGCCGGAGGCCAAGATCGTCGCGATCCGATCGCGTTCGGCGACGATCGACCGGGGCGCCCGAGAGGGCTTCCGCACGGGCGACACGGTGGTCGTCTGCCGAGGTCCCGTCCAGATCGCGACCGCTCGGGTCGGGCGAGTCGAACCGGACAGCGCTGAAATCAACTATGAGCGCGTGATCATGGGCATCTTGCCCGGCTACCGGGTACGCGGGATCTTTCCCCTGCCGCCTCTTCCGCCCGCGGCGACTCCCATCCGCAAAGGCGAGAGGCCGTGATCGCGCTCTTGGCTTTCGGCGCGGCGGCTGCCTTTGCCCCGAACCAGAAGGTGGTGGCTCATCCGACGTAGAGGGTAGTGGAGTTCCGCGACCTTCGATCGGGCAAGTACGGCGCGCTGGCGGCGACGATCCTCGCGCGGGAATTGGAGAAGACGGGAAGGTACGAGGTCGTTCCAGCGGGCGCGGGGTAACGCTCATCGCGGAGCCCGTATTCTGGAGAAAGGACGGAACTCGTCCGCGCGGCGAAAGAGGCGATCGGCGACGACGTCCGCGACGGCACGCTCGTCGTGGGTGAGATCGTGGACCATCGTGTCGATTCTGTCGGATCGGATCGACGGGCCCGGGCCGCCTTGCGTACGATCGCCTACGACGTCGCCAGCGGCGAGCCCATCAGCGGCGCGCTGGTTTTCGGTGAGGCCGTCCGGCGCAAAGAAAGCGTCTCGGACGGTGTCCTCCTCGTCGAAGCGATCCAGAACGCGGCGGCGGACGCCGTCGAGGCGATGCGAACCGCCGAGAAGCCGGTCGGAACGATCGTGAACACTCAAAGCCGTTCGCCGCTCGTCAATCAGGGAAAGAAGGCTGGCTATCTGGAAGGAACGCGGGTGGTCGTCGTTCGGGGAAAGCGGCTGATCGTGCGGGCGCATGTGGCCATCGCGGAGGACGATACGGTGGAACTCGCCTTCGATCCTCCCACGAACGACGGGAGGCCCGGCGATCGCGTCCGGGTGATCGTCGCCTTGCCCGCAGACGGCCCCACGACGTTAGGAAAGCTGAAAACCTCATCGCTCCGGCCACAATAGCCCGTGGACGATGCGCGACCCATTGGGCTGACCGGGGCGATCGCCGGAGGAAAGTCGACCGTGCTCGCCATGCTCCGGGACCTTGGTCTGAGAACGGCGAGCAGCGACGCCGTCGCGCGGGAGGTGTTTCTCGAAACGGCGGTGCAGGAGGCTTTGGAGAGGCGTCTTGGAGTGACCGGTCCGGTCGCGCCCGTCGCGCTACGCGAGGCGATCCTTCGCGACTCCGGATTGCGCCGCTGGACGAACCGACTGATGCATCCTCTGGTAGGGGAACGCATGCGGGCGATCGAAGCGGACGTGATCGAGGTACCCCTTCTGTTCGAGGCGTGCCTCCAAGGGCGATACCGGGAAGTCTGGTGCGTGACCTGCGGGCCGGAGGAGCGATCGCGCCGCCTCAAGGCGCGCTACGGACCCGACGCCGATCCGGCGGCCTACGGAAGATGGCAGCTCGACGAAAGGGTGAAAGCGGCCCTCGCCGACGTCGAGATTCGAACGAACGTGTCGAAAGAAGCCGTCTTTTCGGCCGTAAGAGCGGAGGCGGCACGATGCTTTCCAACGCGCGTTGCGCAACCCGAATAACCGTGCTATACTCCGTCCGATTTGCTCGAAAAGGTTCCGACGGTGGGACTTTAGACCGGGTAGAGCCACGAGGATAACCTGGGGAGACGACCGGAGGGGACATCCGGCCAGCGTGCGACCGTCTGCGCAATCTGGCTGGAAGGGGCGAAAGCCCCCGGATGTCCGCGATGGAAGCTCTCCCCCTGGTGGGCTTAGATGCGAAAAGACATGAGGAAGGAGGACGCGTCCAAGTGAGGCGGTTCGTCGATACGTTTGCTGGGAAGGCTCTTTGCCACCTGGCCGCGATGGCGCTCGTGCTGCCCACGGTCACCTTGACCGTGGCCAGCCGAGCCGAGGCACAGGTTCAGCAACTGCCGTCCTGGGCCGTGACCGAGTTCCGGGATCTGAAGTCCCAGAACCGCAAGTACGGGCAGGCCGCGGCGGACGCGGTTTCCGGGGAGCTGGCGAAGACGAATCGTTACGATATCGTCGCTCAGGACACGGTGAACCGCGCGATCGAGACGCTCGGTCTGACGTCGCCCTTGGAAGGGCTCGTCAACCTGAGCCGCGTCGGTACCGAGGCGATCGGCTCCGCTAGCGCGGACCGGGGCGGCACGATCGTTTCCGGCGAGGTTGTGGACTACCGAGTCGACAACGTCGGTGGCGGCAAGCAGGCGCGCGTCGCCCTTCGGGTCGTGGCGTACGACGTGGCGAGCGTCCTGCCGGTAAACGGCGCCTTGGAGGAGGGGCAGTCCACGGTTCGGGGCGGCAACGTCACGGATGAGACGCTCATCACCGACGCTATCCAGCAGGCGGCGGCGGTCGTGGTGCGGACCATGCAGAGTCAGCAGCTCCCGTCTGCGACGATCCTGAACACCCAGACGCGCTCCGCGCTCCTGAACCAGGGCACCCGTAGCGGCTTCAAGACGGGCGACACCGTGATCATCACGCGCGGTCCCATCCAGGTCGGTACCGGCCGGATCGGCGTCATCGAGCCGGATCAGGCGGAAATCACCTACGAGCGCGTCGTCCGAGGCGTTGCGCCGGGCGACCGCGTCCGCGCCGTCTTCTCGCCACCCGCGCTTCCGGCGGCTGGCGTCTCCATTCTCAAGGCGAACGGTGGACTGCGGACCAGCAGCAAGCCGAAGGGGCGCTCGAACAACGCGACCCTCATCTCGGCGCTCCTCGTCGTCGGTCTCGTCGGCGTCCTCCTGGGCGGCGGCAACGGCAGTTCGACGAGCGCCGCGACGGTGACCGCCGAGGCGACGACCGACGTTCAGACCAACACGGCGGCGGCGGTTCGCGTCAAGTGGACGCGCAACGGCTTCTTCAAGGGCAACGCGAACACCGGCACCGGTACCGTCCGATGGCAGGTCTATCGCTCTGACGTCTCGCTCAATCCCATCCTGGTCGTGAGCGAAGCCCAGCAGGTGGTCGATAGCACGCGCCAGACCCCCAGCAGCGACACGGGCTACCTCCGGGACGCCATCGCGGGCGGTACGACCTGTAAGAACACGAGCCCGACGAACGCGACGATCCCGACGACCACACCAACCCTCGTGGCGGGTCAGACTTACGTCTACTCGGTCGAAGCCGTCTACTCGGTGACGGGTCTCGACCTGCCCAGCGGCAACACCGCGGGCGGTACCACGACCGCAGGCGGAACGGCGGGCGGTACGACCGGCACCACGAGCACGACGGGTACGACCAGCACGACGGGCACGACCAGCACCACCGGCGCTACCGGCACCACGACGAGCGGTACCACCGGCACGACCACCACCGCGACCGGCACGACCAACACGGGGACGACCACGTCGGCGGGCTCTACCGCTGGAACCACCTCGGGCGCGGGCAACCAGCTCTGCTACTTCCGATCCGGACGAAGCTCCTCGGGACGCACCACGCCGCTTGAGCGGCCCACGATCACGCAGCCGTCGAACAACGTGCCCCTCGGCAGCACTAGCCAGAACTTCGTCGTTACGGCGCCGAACGTCGGCGGGCAGCTCGTCCAGTACGTGTTCGAGTTCTCGGACGATCCCACCTTCCCTAAGGCGAGCACGGTCCGAACGGAAGTTAAGAACACGTTTACCTTCAACATCAACCCGTTTAGCGGCCCTGACAATAGTAGCTTCCCGACGCGGCTTCGAAACGCGCAGACGATCTACTATCGGGCGGGCATTCGGGTCCAAAGCGACCGACCGGGGCCGGTGGCGGAGAACGGGGATAAGAACCGCCGCTTTATCTACTCGCTTCCGAGAAGCTACACGCGCACCCAAACGCCCCCTTCGGGGCCGTAGTCGAGCGCACGAACGGAACCGCCTCGTACGTCTAAACGATAGCCTCGCCCTTCGGGGCGAGGGAAATACCTTTCAAGGAACTAGATGAACAGTAATCTCAACCGGGCGCTTGCCTCGGCTTTGGTGGCCTTCGGCAGCGTCGCCCCTGCGCTTGCGCAATTCGACTGGGACGGACACTGTATCGATCCGAACAACACGGCCCCTTACAGCGCGGACTTCATCACCTACCGTCTGTCGACCGATCTGTTCGGCGCGGCGCTCGGAATCTCCGGCACCGTCGCCCTCGGGCCTGCCGCCAATCTCTGTGGAGCCGCGACCGCCCCGGTCGTCGGGCGAATCGGCTTCACGATCGGACGGCAGGGCAGCATCCAGGACAACGATCCGACTCAGGACTTCCAGGGCATCGTCGACGAGGATATGCGTCTGACGGTGGGTATGAACAACCTCCAGGAGTTCGACGCGCCTGCTCCTGCCGGATCGCCAGGACGTGCTCCGGGGTACGGAGGGTTCACCTTCGCGCGCGTCTACACCCAGGATCCGACGACCGGGGCGACGAACAGCTATCTCTTCGGTGAGAACGGCATGCGGCTCGCGTTCTACGGACGGAGCGGTCGGTATATGTACGCCGAGAGCACCGTCAACGGAACCGCGATCAACAACAGTATCGGAGTACGTTGCGTCGTCGACGTGATCGGAGACGCCGCCCGCGTGAACTGGCGTCTGAGCAATCGTCTGAACCTCACGACCGCTGCCTCGACCGGAACTCCGCTCGGAATCGGTCTCGCCTACGCCAATACGGTCGCGCTTTACACGAGGGATGATATCCAGCGCACCGTCCCGTTCGGGAACGGTCCGGGTCTTCCCGACAAGACCTACACCACGATTCCGGGCCGCCGACCGCTGACCGTTGAGGAGCGCTTCAACCGAACCGGTCTCGACCCCGACGGTCAGGCGTTGGGTGCGACGATCGGCGTTCCGCCTTACGTGAACTTCTCCGCCAGCCAGGCGGCGGGCTTCGGTCTCCAGGTCGTCAACGACCCGAGCGCGCTCGGCGTGTTCGATCCCCAGGCTCTCGCGTCCGGCGCGATCGACCAGACCCCGGTCGATGAGTTCGTTCTGGGCGAGGCTCCGTTCCTTATCTCCGGCGGATACGGAACGACGAACCCCACGATCGGCGACTTCATCTTCAATCCCCCCGGTCCCTCCGCCGCGAACCTCAACGCCGACGCGGCGCCGATCGGTCCGACGCCTTCGTTCGTCCAGAAGTGGCTTCCGACGACCGTGGTCGCCGGGGGCGGTTTCCGGGATATCGTCGCGTACTACCGCTCGACGAACGGCGATTCGAGCTACGGCACCTCTTTTACCGGCTACACGGCGGTCGTCGACACGCCTAAGTCCATTTCGACGGTCTCGGGCGACGCCAACAGCTTCGCGCCGAACCCGTTCACGATCCGCGTGAACGTGGATAACACGGGCGGCTTCAGCACGGTCGACCAGTTCGTCACGATGCAGAGCGTGAGCGTCACGCTCAGCCTGCCGAACGGGATGTACAACCCCGACAACGTTTCTCAGCGTACGATCACCAAGTCGATCTCCGCGATCGGACCGGCGGCTCTGAGTTCCGTCGACTTCCGCGTCGCCGTCGACGAGAACGCCTTCGGCGCGCTGCCCTACACGGTCACGATCTCGCCGCAACCGGGCTTCGCGACGAAGGTGATCAACGGCGTCATTAACGTGGCGACCACGCCGAAGCTTGAGATCGCGAGCGGTGCGAACCTTGTCGGTCCGCCCTGGCAGTTCGCCGACAACTCGTGGGAGACGGTCCTCGGGCTCGACCTGAACTCGGATTTTCAGGCTTACACCTGGGACGCGACGACCCAGCAATACATTCCGCAGGTCGCTGTCGAGCGCGGTCGTGGCAGCTTCATCATCTCGAACCCTGATCTGGGCTTCAAGCCTCTGGGCGGGTTTCCGCTTTTGCCGGACGACCAGTTCCCGAATCCTGCGAACAACGACCTCGGCGGCGCTCCTATCGTCCAGCTCCATCGTGGCTGGAACCTAGTCGCGAACCCATATAACTACGCGTTCGACATCGGCCAGATCGTCGGCGTTCCGGACAACTCGTCCACCGCGCTGCCGTACACGGAACTGGTGAACCAGGGCTACACGAACGGCGCGTTCACGTACTACGACCAGTCGCAGAAGAGGTACTCCTCTCCGATCGCGGGCGCCGGCTCTCGGCTTCAGCCGAACTATGGCTACTGGATCTACGCGAACTACGACTTCGCGATCCAGTTCCCGCCCATCTACGACATCTTCATCCGGTCGGCGCCGCCCAAGGCGTTCGTCCAGCGGTTCGACAACTGGCGGCTCCAGCTCAACGCGGCTCAGACGAACGCGGCCGACTCGATCTTCGTCGGCACCGCCCGCAAGGCGGAAGACTCGAAGAATCTCTCGTACCTGAAAGCGCCGATCGCGCCGGCGGCGAACGCCGTCCGCAGCTACGCGGTGGGCAACTCGTCGTGGGGCAACGCCCAGCTTCTGCGCGTCGGCAAGGGAACCCAAAGCTACGCCTACAAGGTGCTTAGCAAGAAGGCGGGTCCCACGACGATCTCGTGGCCGAACCTTCGGGAGATTCCGACCAACCTCGCGGTGACCCTCAAGGACGCCGTGACGGGGAAGACGGTCAACGCCCGAAGCGTCGCCGGCTACACCTACACGTCGTCGGCCAACACCGAGCGGTCCTTCACTGTGACCGTGACGCCGAAGGCCACCGTCGCCCAGCGTGTCGGAACGGCCAGCGTGAGTCAGGTGCGCAAGGGCCCGGTTCAGCAGATGAAGATCGCCTACACGCTCTCGGGCCGTGGCTCGACCACGATCCGCGTGTACGACAGCAAGCGACGGCTCCTCGGAACCGTCGCGAACGACGTCGACGCGGTGGCGGGCGCCAACACGGTGATGTGGGGCATGTCCGGCGCGAACGGGCTTCCGCTCGATGCGGGCAGCTACGTCCTTGAGATCGCGGCGACCGGCGAGGCTGGCGACACCGCGACCAGGCAGCTCGCGATCACGATCCGCCGCTAAGGCCGATCGCTCTTCCCGGCGGGAGACCTCTTGTCTCCCGCTTCTCCTTTTTCTCTCCCGCTCATGCGATCGCTACGCCTTCCCCTCGTCGCCCTCTTGGCGACCGTCGCGGCAATGGCCGCCGCCGACACCTACACGATCAAGCTCGTGCCGTTCCCGACCGCTGAGGTCGCGGACGGTCACAGCCAGGTCGCGGTGAACGCCCAGGTGTTCCAAGACGGGCGTCTCGCCCCCGACGGAACCCAGGTCGTCTTCGAGACGAACCTCGGAGCGTTCCGTGAGAGCCTGGTCCGCACGAGCGGGGGCATGGCCCGGGGACTTCTCGTGGCGGGCGGCGTTCCTGGCGTGGCGCGCATCAAGGCGAGCGTCGTAGCGGGCGACGCCACGGGAAGCACCTGCACGATCGAGTTCGTAAAGTCGCGCGAGGAGCTTTCTCAGGCCCGCGAGACGATCGAAGTGACCTCGACCACCTCCGTGGTCTTCGCCAACGACTCGAAGGTGATCCAGGGCGAAGCGCCCAACAAAGGCGTGACCCTCCGGTACCGAGACTATGAGATCCATGCGGATCTCCTTCAGCTCGACCTCCAGAGCTTCACCCTGAAGGCGCGAAAGGCCCTCGTCAAGCATGGTCGGCAGACGCAGACCTACGACTCGCTCCTTCTGAATCTGACGGATCGCACCGGGTACGGCCTGACGAACTTTCCCACGCGCCGTCCCGATTCGCTGGCCCTCTACCCCGGTGGCTTCGCGTTCGTTGAGTCGGGCGCGGAAGGCGAGCCGATCGTCGCTCCCACCCGGATGCGCTACGGCATGGTCGAGATCGGTATCGATGGCGAACAGGCTCTAAGCCAGCCCGTAGCCGAAGACACCTTCGAACTCACCGACATTTCAGACTCGCCCAGCACGGTTGGAGCGAAAAAAGCCGTCGTCTACGCCCGTCGCGAGATCCAGTTCCAGAAAGCGGACATTTACGTCGCCAACGCGAAGGTTCTCCGATTCCCTCTGTTCCGTATCGATCTCGGCACATCGAACGGAAGCCCTCTCGTCACCGACGACATGGTCAGCGTCAACGACAACCAAGTGTCGCTGAACTATCCCTACTATCTCACGCTCAAGCCCGGTCTCACGAGCCTGCTCCGCTTCCGCACCGGCGAGCGCTACGGCCAAGGCCTCACCGCGAACCGCGGCGCCTTCCTCGACTACGAGCTCGCTTGGTCGAAAGGGGACGACCAGCAGGGCGGATTCACGTATTCCGGGGTCGGACGGTCTGACTGGGTCGCTTCCCTGCGGCAGTACCTCCGCATCGACAGCCGATCCGCCGCCAACATCCAGATCGACTCGCCCGGCGGAAAGAGCATCGGAGGGTCGGGCAGCGTCGGACGAACGTTCGGAAACTACAATCTTTCGTTCAGCGGTTCCCAGAGCCAGACCATCAGCGGCCCGGTCTTCGCGCGGGCCGCAAGCCAGTACTACGGCCTGACCTTTGACCGGAACCCGATCCGCATCGAAGGCACGCCGCTACGCGCCTCCTACGGCTTGACCGCAAACCAATCGTCATCGACCTTCTATAAGGACGTGTCGGTCGACAATGTTCAGCGACTTGAAAAGGTCACGAACGAACTGGCGGGCGTCGGTTTGACCGCCCGCGCCTTCACCGACGCGATCAAACTGGACCACGCGAGTACCGTCAACGCCTCGTTCGGCGCCACCCAGCTCTACGGTCCCAACGCGACCGCGAACCACGGTCTCGCCCTGAACGGTTCGGTCAGCCTGAACCGTCGACTAAACTCCTCCGCCAACGCCTACCTCACCTACAACTACCTTCAGGACGGCTTGAACGAGGCGTTCGTCGGACGCCATAGCCTCAGTCTGCTCGGGAACTACGTGCGCGGCAACACGGGCATCAACTTCTCGATGAGCAAGGGAATCGGCGTCGACCGCATGAACTTCTCCGGCGAGGCGTCCTACCGCCTTAGCGGTCTGTGGCGTCTGAGCTACACCCACCTGCTGAGTACGTACGCGACGAACAGCTTTACCGAGTTCTACGCGATCGTCAGCTACCGCATCGGTTGGCGAGAGGTTGGCTTGACCTGGTCGAGCCGCAGCCATCGGCCGGGCATCCAGCTCATGAACTCAGCCTTCTAAAGAAGGCGCACGAAAGCGGGTAGGGTGGAAAGGACGGCATGATTCTTTTCCTCCCGCCGCCCGCGCAGGCGTCGTTCCGAACGCCCTACGCGACGCAGGAGCGGTTACGCCTCGGTCCGCTCGTGCTCCCTGCCACCGTTCCCCGCTTCGGCCTTCTTGAGGTCGACGTGGACGCGTCTGCGACCTACGACGATCCCTTCGATCCCGCCGAGGTGCGGCTCGATGCGACTCTCACCTTGTCCGATGGTCGAACCCTGTCCATCCCCGGCTACTTCGACCGTCCCTTTCGACGCACGCTCGTCGATGGCGCCGAGCGACTCGAGCCCGATGGCCCCACGCGTTGGCGGCTAAGGATCTGTCCCACCGTCGAAGGCGAATGCCGCCTGCGCGTGGTCTTCGCCGACCGGACGGGCGAGCGTGTTGAGAACGCGACCTTCCGCTGCGCGGCCTCGCCGAACAAGGGTTTCGTCACGGTGGGCGATGGCAAGTACTTCGCCTTCCCAGACGGGACGAGCTACTGGCCTCTCGGCTCGAACCTCGCCTCCGCCGGGCCGCGCGGCACGCTCGACTACGACGAATGGTTCGGTAACTTGGGCGCCCACGGAGCGAACTACGCCCGGCTTTCGCTCTCCCCCGGAAACGCGACTCTGGCGACCGAGATATACGGACGGGCCGAAGCCGGAAAAGGGATCGGGCAGATGGACCTCGCCAACGCCTGGCGCCTCGACCACGTCTTGGCGGTCGCTCGTGAAAAGGGGATATACACCACGCTCGTGCTCAACGATTCGAGCGAACTGAGGCAGGGCGAGAGGGGCGGGTGGGACAAGGCCGTCGAGAATTCCGACAATGGTGGCCCGCTTCGCATCTGGCGCGACTTCTGGTCGAGCGAAACGATGAGTCGCCTCTACCGAAACCGACTGCGTTATCTGGTCGCTCGGTACGGGGCCGATCCCCATGTCTTCGCCTGGGAATTCTGGAACGAGGTCGACCGCGTGACCGAGTTCGATCCGGCCACCGTGCGCGACTGGCACCAGCGCATGGCCCGCACGCTCGACGGTCTCGACGCCTATCGCCATCTGCGCACCACGAGCGTCGGCGCCCTTCTTGGAATGCGGACGATCGACCTGATTCCAGAGCTGGATCTGATGCAGACCCACGCCGTGGGGAACGCCGACCCGGCGGTCGCCACCGCTGCCCAGCAGTCGCGCAAGTCGGCTTGGGGAAAGCCCCACTTCGTCGGGGTGGTCGCGCCGGACGGCGCCTCGCCCCACGCCGAGGACGATCCTGAGGGACTCCAAGCCCACGATCCCATCTGGGCCTCGCTCGCGACGGGCGCGAGCGGCGGCGCGGCTCCCCTCTGGGGATCGTCGGTTCCCGCAAGCGCCTACGACGGTCCTTCCCGCTTCCTGGCGGGCGTCGACTGGGGCCAGGAGCGGTTTCGCCAGACCGACGTGGTCCTCTCTCCCGCCAATCCCAAAGCGCCTGTTCCTAACGGCGACCTCGTCTTGGAGGACGGACCCGTCGTGACCAACCCGCAGATGGCGACCGTGTCGAAGGGCGTTCTGTCGGGCGCCTTCCCATCGAGCGTCCTGCACGGTATCGTCAACCACGCGGACCTGCACAATCCTTTCATGCTTCGGGTTCGGGTGGATCGCCCGACGCGCTTCGAGGTCGCGGTTCGCACCGTCTCGGGCGAAGGTGGGGCGAAGCTGAGCGTGAACCTCGACGGCGTCGTCGTTCTCGACAAGGACTTTCCCGACCCGGACTGGAAGACCAAGACGGACGACTTGTCCCAATACGCCAGGGTCTTCCCGATCACCCTCTCGCCGGGCGTCCACACCGTCGTCGTCGAGAACAAGGGCGTCGACTGGGTGCGCGTCGGGTATCGGCTTGTCGGGGTCGTTCCCCGGACGAAAACGCCCCTAAGCGCCTGGGCGGTGGTCGGCGACGGCACCGTGATGGCTTGGCTTCGCGTCTCCGATCGATCCTGGCGAGCGGTGATCGAGCAGAAGCGGAACCCTGCGCCTGCTCCGCCGACCGTCATGCGCCTGCGCGGCCTGCGCTCGGGAACGTGGCGCACCGAGATCTGGGACACCTGGGCGGGAAGGCCGGTCTCCACCGTGCGGACGAAGGTCGGCATCGACGGCGGCGTCCGGGTGGCTTTGCCTACGATCGAACGGGACGTGGCGGTCAAGCTTGTGCGCGAAGGAGCCTAGAACGACGTCCTAGGCTTCCCAGGTCCTGACCAAATCGACGCAATACCACTCGCCGCCGATCTTGCGAAGGGTCGCCCGGTACCCGGCGCCGCTCAAGCTTCCATAAGAGTCGTCGACGTCCACCATGGCCTTGCCTCGAGCCACATCGATCGAAGCCGCTTGCCCGATCGGTTTCCAAACGCCGAGGCGGAGGTAGGGATAGGGGTACGACGGGCTGATCCTCTCCGGTACGTTCAAGCCCAAAGCCTTGGCCTGGGATCGGGGCGCGAGACCACTCGTCCAGCCTACGAGTTCGAAGGGACGAACGCCCGCCCCGTAGTCCACCAGCCCGATCTTTTCGACGCGTCCCGAAAATCGGAATCGCGCGTCGAACGCCGCCGCCATCGCCTGCTCCGTGTCGCTTGGAGGACGCGGGCCACCAGCGGGTTCGCGTCCACCGCGTCCGGGAGGCCGTCGCCGTCCGTGTCCTTCGTCGCTGAGAGGCTCGCGATCGGATGCGCCAGACGTCGCCCGTGGGCACGGATGCTCCGGATCGTCGCCAGGACGTCCGCCCGGCCCGATGCGGCGATCCGACCGTACACCAGCCCCTTTTCCTCGGGCGACGCGCCGGGCGACCGCAGGATGGTGAGCATCGCGTCCACCACCGCCTTTCCCATCCCCTTGGAAACGAAATCGAGCAATCCCTCACGCAGGCGCAGGCTTTTTGTCGCCAGAAGCTTGGGGAGAGCCGCGTTTGCCACCTGCTCCCGATCGGCCTTTTCCTCCAGCCAAGCGCCGAAGGGCGCCGGGTAGCCTTCGCCCCGCTCGGTGAAGACGCCTCGCCGCTCGGCAAAACCAACATCGCCGCCGTGTCCCGACGATCCGCGATCTGCGCGAGCAGTTCGGTCAGGTCGTTCCGCGCGTCGCCCCTCGCCGCCTCCGAAGCGCGGATCAGCCGCGTCACGAGCGGCCTGCCGAGTCGGACGAGGCCCCGGTTTTCCCGGGGTGTCCGCTTCGACTTCGCGAGCAGAACGTCCATGTTCCGGGGAGAGGCGCGAAGGCGGTGATAGGGAAAGGGGGCTCGACGACAGGAAAGCCTCGCTGCGATTCCTCGATTCCTCGATCGAGCCCAGAAATCTTCCACCGGAGAGTCCCGTCAGGAGGCCGGGGCGAGGCTTGCTTCGACCGGACCTTCGTAGTGCGACGCCTTGACGCCCTTACCTTCGACGTACGGCCGACCTTGGTCGTCGATCTTGACCAACTCCCACTTAGGCGGCTTGTCCGCCGGTTGCCATCGGACCCACTGGGCACGCATCCAGCCGACGTTCGCGGTTGGACCCTTGACGCCCGGTGCGGAGGACTTCAGCTCTCCGACGCGCTTGACGAGGTAGTCGTCCACCGAGGCGTAGGGTGGCTTGTTCACCGCGAACTGGAAGTAGAACAGTCCCGCCAGGATGGCCGCCGTCCCCAGTCCGACGAGGCCGAGGTTCGCGCGACGGCTCGTGTCCGCCGGGGCGATCCGAGGCACCAGGAGGTGCAGGAAGAAGAGGGCGACGAGGTAGAGCGTCCCTGCGAGGACGAACGGGCCCACGTAGGAGCCGGTGACCTGCACCGCGCGCCCCACGAAGAACTGGAACGCCGAGACCCCGATCATCGAGAAGCCGTTGATCGCCCCCACCGCGAGCGCGATGCCGTGTTTCGGCACCGTGTCGGAGATCAAGGTGAAGAGGTTCGCGCTCCATCCCTGGTGGGCCCCGGCGGCGAGGGCGGTGATCGCGACCGCGAGGTAGACGCTCGGAATCCCGCCGACCGTCGGCACGTCGACGAGGCGACCGACCTCCATCACCGGCAGCACCGCCAAGGCGGCGACGAGCATCGTGAGCTTTCGCGCCTTTCCGACCTCCATGCCGCGCGCGATCAGCCGCGAGGAGGCCATTCCTCCGAGCACCGAACCGACGTCGGCGACGATGTAGATCACGGGAATCGCGAGGGCCATGAACGCCGGAGTCACTTTGAACTGGTCCGTCAGGAACTTCGGCATCCAGGTGAGATAGAACCACCACGGCGCATCGGAGAGCGCCTTGGCGATCGCGAGGCCGTAGAGCGGACGGATCGCGAAAAGTTGGGCGAAGCTTAGGGTTTCGGTGGGTTCCTGCGGGTCGCTCAGGATGTGCGCCCGCTCCGCCTCGGAGACGCGCGGGTTTTCCGACGGAGAGGCGTAGAGCGCCTTCCAGAAAGGCATCCAGAGCAGCCCGATCACCCCCGTCAGGACGAAGCAGGCGCGCCAGCCGAACGCGGTCGCGATGGCGACCCCCAGGATAGGCGCGAGGAACGCTCCCATGTTCGCGCCCGCGTTGAAGATGCCGTTGGCGGTCGCCCGCTCGCGCTGGGGAAACCACTCGGTAGCCGTCTTCACCGCCGACGGGTACATCCCCGACTCGCCGATCCCCAGCAGGGCGCGCACCACGACGAAGCTGCCGAGCCCGCCCACGAAGCAGTGGGCGATGGCCGCGAGATTCCAGACCAGGAACGACGTCCCCAGCCCGCGCTTGATGCCCACCCGGTCGATCCCCCGCCCCACGAACGTCATGACCAGCCCGTACGAGAGGGCGAACGCCACGTTGAGAAGGGCGAGATCGGTCGGCGAGAGCCGCAGATCGTTCTCGAAGAACGGCACCAGGAGGGAGAACACCGAACGGTCGAGATAGTTGACCGTCATGGCGTAGAACACCAGCGCGCAGATCGTCCAGCGAAACCCGGGAATCCTCTTGGTGGCGGTCATCGGAGACCTCTCGTGCGTCGTCGCATCGCGGGGACACTTTATCCGATATCGTTGAGCGCCGTCGCGCGGCTAAGAGAACCCAGAAGCCGGACCGTCGCTCGAAGGGCTTGTCGGCGCCCGTAAGACGGGGCGAACATCCGAGTCCTAGGCCAAAGGCGGAGTTACGTTAAGGCTTAGGTCTTTCCCGTATCCCGGTAGGGGCGCGGGCCGTCCGATCTTCGATGGTCCCTTTCGTGCTCCTCGCGTTGCCCGCCATCGTGCCCCGTCCCGTCGTGTTCGGTCGCGTCGTCTCATCGGGCGCCACTATCCTCATGCGCCCCGCCGCCGAATCCACCCCGACCGCCTTCCCGTCGACGCCAGCGCCCTGGCTCGGCCCCCCACCGCCTCCCATGCCGGTCGGTAACGCGCGAGAACTGGCCCTTGACGACGTCGAGGTTCGGGTGGGGACCGGCTCTACCTGGGCGACCGAAGGCTTCGTGTTGTGCCGCCGGGGCGGCGTCTGGTCCGGCTTGCGGCTGGAGCCCTCCGGCTGGGTCCAACGTCCGGTGGCGAAGGCGGCGGGCGCCGCGATCCTTCGCGCGCTGACCGGATTCGACCGGTGGCCCGACTCGCCGCCCCCGATCGAGATCGGGAACGACGTGCCGCTGACGACGGTGCGTATCCTAGGCGCGGGGCGATGCCGGGCGTTCTCGGGCGTGACGGGCGGTACGGACGAGGCGTGGAACCTCGCCCGCCTCGTCCGCGAGGCCCTGGATTAGGCCGCCGGTCTGGTCCGCGTCTCGTACTCGTAGTCCCGTAGTGCCGGCCCCCGGAACTGGTACCAGAGGGCGGCGAACACCGCTCCAAAGCCGCCCAGCACGAACGAGTACCGAATGCCGACGAGGTCCGCGACCTTCGCCGCCTCGTAGTCGCCGAGCTGGGGCCCCGAGACCTGGAAGATCATTCCGATGGACGAGAGACGGCCCCGCATCTCGTCGGGCACCGCGAGCTGGCGGATCGTCTGGCGCTGGACGGTGGAGATCATGTCCGTCGCGCCGACCAGCGCGAGGCACACGATCGCGACGTAGAGGTTCGGGCTGAAGCCGATGCCCGCCGTCGCGAGGCCGAACAAGGCGATCATCAGGATCACGACGCGTCCGGGCTTCTCGTACGCGGGCCGCCAAGCCAGGAACGAGGAGGCGGCCATCGCCCCAAGCCCCTGGCTCGCGACGAGGAAGCCGTATTCGCGAGCTCCGACCCCCAACCCCGCGCGCGCGAAGGTCGGCAACAAGGCCGAGGCGCCCGCCACGAAGGTCCCCCAGAAGTCGATCCACATCGCGTTGCGCACGACCGTCGTCCGGCGCAGGAATCGAAGCCCTTCGCCGATGCTCTGGAGCACCTGCTGGGCTCCCTGCGAGCGTGCGATGCGCGCGGGCAGGTGGGGTAGTTTGAGGACCGCGTAAAGAAGCGTCCCGAACGAGAGCGCGTTGACGAGATACGCCATCGACGGGCCGTAGCGCTCCCCGAAACCCCAGATGAAAAGGCCCGAGAGCACGGGACCGAGCACCTCGCTCAGCCGCCACTGGACGCCGCTGATGCTCGCCGCGTTAGCGAAGTGCTCGGGCGGTACGAGGTTGGCGACGATCGACTGCCGCGCCGGGCCGTCGTAGGCGCGCGCGCAAGCCTCGACGAAGACCAGCACGTAGATCGCGGCGGGCGTAACGTGGCCTCTAAAGCTCAGGAAGGCGAGCAGGAGCGCGACCACGCCCATCGCGCTCTGGGTAACCAAGAGGATCTTCGGTCGCTCGTGCTGATCCGCCACCAACCCCGCGAAGAGCCCGAAGACGAGCAAGGGAAGGACCCGAACGAGTCCGACGTAGCCTACGGAGAGGGCGCTGCCCGTGATGTGGTCGAGCTGCCAGAAGACGGCCCAGATCTGGAGCGAGCCGCCGACGTTCGAGAAGAACGAGCCCATCACCCACCTCCGAAACGCCGGATATTGGAGCGCGGGCAGTTTCTCGGGGGCCACGGACGATTGTACCGGATAGGGTAGAGAAACCTATCCTTGTGAAAAGACGAAGGGGCGGCGCCGATCCCCGTCCGTTCCTGTATCCTGTCCCTATGCGTCCCGCCGTCCAGATGTACACCCTGCGCGACCAAACGACGGTTCCGGCCGCCTTGGACGCCGCCCTCGGGCAGGTCGCCGCGATCGGCTATCCCGCCGTCCAGCTTTCCGCCGTCGGCGCTTGGGACGCGGGCCTGATCGACGCGGCGGGCCTGCGCGAGATGCTCGACCGGCATGGCCTCGCCTGCTGCGCCACCCACCGGCCCCTCGTCCGCCTGAAGCGCAACCTGGACGAGGAGATCGAGATCCACCAGAATCTCGGTTGCGACTACATCGCCGTCGGCTCCATCGCCGCCGACTACGGGATGGAAGCGGCGGGCTACCGTCGCTTCCTAGTCGACATCGAACCGATCGTCGCGGAGTTGAAGGCGGCGGGCATCCGCTTCGGCTATCACAATCACGCGCACGAGTTCATGCATCAGGGCGACCGTCGCCTCCCCCGCTACGACGTGCTGTTCGAAGAGCCCGACCTCCAGCTGGAGGTCGACGTCTACTGGACGGCGGCGGCGGGCCACGACCCGGCGGCCTTGCTCCGCCGCGCCGCCGGACGGATCGCCGCCGTCCACTTCAAGGATCTGGAGGTCGTCGGCTGGGAAGGGGCCAAGTTCGCTCCGGTGGGTGAGGGCAACCTCGACTGGGACGCCATCGTGGATGCCTGCCGCGCGGGCGGCACGGAGTGGGCCATCGTCGAGCAGGACACCTGTCGCCGCGATCCCTTCGACTGCCTCGCGAGCAGCTTCCGGTTCCTGAACGATCTCCTCTAGGATCCGTTTTCGCAAAAGAGAGAAAGGCTTTGAAGCCTTCGACGCTACCGGTACCCGCTAGCGCGGGTACCGGTAGTGCCCCACGATCCGCCAGCTTGCGAGCACGTCCTCCTCCGCGCAACGGCCGAGGTTGTGGACGACGTACGGCAGACCCTTGGCGTTCAGCCGGTTGGACAGGACGCCCGTGTGGTCGAGGCCGTTCGGAAGCTTCCAATAGACGAAGTCGCCGGGTTTCCAGTCGCCGTCGTTCCGAAGTTTCCGGCCGTGCGTACGAAAGAACCACGCTTGGTTCGGGCAGCGGCGGTGGTCGATGTTCGCGTCGGAACGCCGCGCCCGGCGAGGGTAGGACGCGAAGCGCGTCCGCATATCCTCGTGGATCAGCCTCTGAAGGTCGTAGCCCGCGTGGCGGAGCGACCGGACCACGACGTCCGTGCAGACGCCCTGACTCCGGGGCAGATCCCCGTTCGGATAGCCGATCCGAACGTAGCCCACCGTGTACGCCGCTCCTTCCCGCACCTGGATTCTCGCCCCCTCCACGATCTTCGCGGCTGAACCCGGACGCGCCTGAAGGGGGGCGGCGTGAACGCGACCCACGAGGGCGAACCCGGCGACTACGAAGCGCCTCATCGTCAGACTAGCGTCTCGATGTCCTCTTCCTCGTCGTCTTCGATAAGCGGAACGCCGGGGGTAAGGGGAGGTTGGCTGAAGGGGATGGCGGCCCCGACGATGGCCTTCTCCTCCAGGTGGAGCGCCTTGGCGCGCTCGTCGGCGCCGGGCGACACGGGCCAGGGCGTGTCCTTCGCCCAGTACGAGTCGAGATACTCCTCCCAGACGCGGTCGTAGACCGCCTTGGTCTGGTCGGCGATCGTGTCCCAGGAGAACTCCTCCTGAAGCCGCTCGCGGGCGTTGACGCCCAGGTTGCGGGCGCGGGCGGGGTCGCGCAGGACCTTCAGGATCGCCCAGGCGAGCGACTGCGGGTCCCCCGCGAAGGAGAGGGTGCCCGTCTCGTCGTGGTGCACGACCTCGCGCAGACCGCCCGCGTCGCTCGCCACGACCGGCGCTCCTGCCGCCATAGCCTCCAGCGCGACGATGCCGAACGGCTCGTACAGGGAAGGGAACACCGCCACGTCCGCCACCCGGTAGAGCTGGTGCAGCGAGCGGTTCGCCATAAAGCCGGTGAACAGAACCTTGTCCTTAAGCCCCGCCCACTCGGTGTAGCGCTCCAGCCGCTCGCGCGCGCCGCCGCCGACGATCATGAACTTGACATGCGGCTCCTGGGCCAGCACGACGTGCGCCGCGTTCAGCAAGACCTGAATGCCCTTCTCCCGCACGAAGCGGCCCACGAACATCACGATCTTCTCCTCGGGCAGGGCGAGCTTGGCGCGGGTCGCCGCGCGCTCCGCCTCCGTCCACGAGAACTCGAACTTGCTCGGCTCGACGCCGTTGTAGATGATGTCGATCTTGTCCCAACCCACCGAGAACGACTTCGAAACCTCCTCCCGCATAAACTCGGAACACACGATCACCCGCCACGCCTCGTACGTGAGCCAGTACTCCTGCTCGTGGATGTAGCGGCTCGTGTCGTTGTGGATGCCGCCGTGCCGCCCCATCTCCGTCGCGTGGATCGTCGCGATCATGGGCAGCTTGTACTCGTACTTGAGCTCGCGCGCCGAGTCTAGCGAAAGCCAATCGTGGGCGTGGAAGATCGTCGGCTGTCCGCCGGGCCGCCAGTCCTCCAAAAGCTTCCGCACGCGCCGGTCGGTGGCGACGTTCAGGAGCTGGATCTCGTGCAGGAAGTCGTTCGGCTCCTCGTCGAGCGTGACGCGGTGGACCTGGACGCCGCTGGGTTGAGTCTCCTCCTCAGGGGCGTTGGGCGTGCACTTCGTCACGACGTGAACCTCGATGCCCTTGGACTGAAGCCGCTGGGAAAGGTCGTAGACGTGCGGGCTGATGCCGCCGACGATCCGCGGCGGGTACTCCCAGGAGAGCATGATGACGCGCATGGGTGCTTGGGATTATGCGCGGAAGGCGCGAATTTCGCCTTTGGGCGTCCCCGCGCCGTTTACGGCGCGGGGGAAGCGGGAGGGTCGAAGGGGACCTTGCGGGCGCTGGCGAGAAGAGGCTTGCGTTCTGACTCTTACGTCTTCGATCTTCGGCCTTAAAGTTTGATTCCCTTGCGGGGCGTCTTGATCCGGCTCTCGATCGGGAACGATGGCTCTTAAGCGTTGATGTTTGGCAACGTGCGTTCGCCGGGCGCGTCGCGCCGTCCCCCCTCGGCCCTCACGCCTCGGTCGCCAGCGTCATGGCCGCGTTATGGTCGTCGAGAACGTCCTGAAGCGCGTCGATGCGTGCCTCGAGATCCTCGATCTGTGCTTGCGCGTCGGCGGCGGTGATCTGGGCCTCGTACTCCTGCGGTCCGGATATGTAGCTGCCGGCCGACAGGCCGCGCTTGGTGTCGAGCCCCTTGAGGAAGGCGATGAGGCCTTTCGTCTCGGCCAGTTCGTAGATCGTGGCGTGGACGGGCACGTTGGCGGCGTTGATCGCCGCCTTGAGTCGCCAGAGCCTTTCCGTCTCCCCCTTCAGCTCGTCGTACAGAACCCTCGCGTCGAAGTCCGGAGGCGATCCGGCGATGACGCTGTTACTGTTCGTAATCCGGTCTTGAAGGTCCTTGACCTTCTGGATTTGGCGATTCTTGAGTTTAAGCGCTTTGGCGAGGGTGACGGTCGGCATCCGAGGATTGTGTCGCCTGCATGAAGCGGCGCTGGGACTTTCGACTGAACTCCTTCCGCGCGACGCCTGAGAGATTTCTTTAGTCCGAACGGGAATCCCGTGGGGAAGAATGGTCCGGTGAAGGATCGATTCGCTCCCCGGCCTCGAACTCTAGGACCCGAGGGAGGCCGGGCCACCCTCTGCGCCGCCCTGCGCGAGGCCATGGGACAGGAGGACCGGCTGCGCGCCGTGTTGGGAACGATCCACCCGGCGGACCTGGCGGACGCGATGCGAAACCTGGGCGACGAAGAGGATCTCGCCGTCTACCGGCTCCTGCGCCCCGAAGAGGCGGCGGAGGTGCTGGACGAGGTCGACGCCTCGACGCGGCGGCGGCTCGTCGACGCGACCCCGCCTCCGGTCCTTGCCGAGATCCTTGGCCACCTCGCCGCCGACGAGGCGGCGGACGTCCTCGGCGCCCTGCCCAAAGAGGATCGGGAAGCGGTCCTGGCCCTCCTTCCCGAGGCGAAAGACGTCCGCGACCTGCTCACCTACCCGCCCGACTCGGCGGGTGGCATCATGACCCACGGCTACGTGGACGCGCTCGTCGACGACACCGCCGCCGAGGCGATCGCCCGCTTCAAGGCGAGGCCGCGCGTCGAACCCATCTTCGACGTCTACGTCGTGACCGCGTCCGGCGCGCTCCACGGAGCCGTCGACCTCCACACCCTGCTCCGCGCCGACGGAGGCGCCCGCATGGGCGATCTCGCCGACCGGGGCGAGGTTCGCGTCCCGTCCGACATGGACCAAGAGCGGGTCGCCGCCGTGTTCGCGCGCTACGACCTCACCGCCCTGCCCGTCGTCGGACCCGGCGACCGCCTGCTCGGGGTGGTCACCGCCGACGACGTGATCGACGTCGTCGTGCAGGAGGCGAACGAGGACGTGGCCCACCTCTCGGGCACCGACGCCGGAGAGCTGGAGAAGAAGACGCCCGTCCAGATCGCCCGCATGCGCATGCCCTGGATTCTCGCGACGATGCTGATCGAGCTCGTCGCGGGCTTCGTCATCCGGCTGTTCGACCATACGCTCGCACAGGTGCTCCTCCTTGCCAGCTTCATGCCCATCATCAGCGCGATCAGCGGCAACACTGGCCTCCAGAGCGCCGCCATCATCATCCGCGGCCTCAGCTCGGGTCACGTTCAGATCGGCCACTGGCGCCACGCCCTCGCCCGGCAGATGCAGACCACCGCCATCCTCGCCGCCACCTGTGGCCTGTCGCTGGGGATCATCGGCGCGGTCTGGTACGGCAAGGCCATGTTCGGTATCCTGGTCGCGATCGGCATGTTCGCCTCCGTGAACATCGCCGGGGCGGTCGGCACGTCGATTCCGCTCGTCTCCAAGCGGCTTGGCTTCGACCCCGCCCTCACCGCCGGCCCGTTCGAGACGGCCTTCCAGGACGTGGTCGGCATTTCCATCTTCCTCGGTATGGCGACCCTCCTGCTGCCCTACCTGAAGTAGAAACCTAGGCCTGCGCCGCCGCGAAAAGCTCCCGCTGCCCCAGACCGTACACCTCGTGCAGGGCCTCCTCGACGCTCGGCTCGCCCAGGAGGTTGATCTTGATCTCGTCCCAGACGCTGTTGTTCGTGAACGCGCGCACGAGCTTCGCGAGTCCCGCGTCGCCCTTGAGGCGGCGCAGGTGCCGCACGAGCTGGGCCGCCTGCGAGTATGCGTGGCCGCTCCGGGCGAGCCCCGTCGCCTCCCGCCGGTCCGCCTCGAAGGCGGCGTTCAGGGCGGTCGGTTCCAGCCAGGTCTCGACGGGCCGGGGCGGCGCGCCTTCCATCGTCATCGCCAGCCCCTCGTCGAGCCAGTGCGGGATGCGCGCCTGGGTGAGGTTGAGCGTGATCACATGGGTGTACTCGTGCGCCACGACGCGGGCGAGCGTCGCGGGATCGGCGTAGGCGGCATGGGGAACGCAGATCTTGTCGTAGGGGTACTTGTCCACGCAGTAGCCGTAGCGGGCCTCGTGCCAGGGCGCGTCGCTCTCCGGAAGCAGGACCGCGATCCGGGCCGGCATCTCGAAGTTCCAGCCCAGCGTCCCCGCGACCCGCTCGCAAGCCTCCCGCATCAACTCCCGCCGTTCGTCGTCCAGCTCTTCGGCCGCCTCGAAACTCAGCCAGGGGGCGATCGCCGTGATCTGCGCTATCTCCCGGACCCGCGCCTCCGCTTCGATCATCCGGTACCAGCGCAGGGCCGAGCCGCCGTAGCCCGCCCCGAGGGCCGAGGCCATGGCGTACGCTTGGGGCATCGCGTCCCGGTAGTACGCCTCGATCGCCTCATGCCACTCGCCGCTCTGGCCGACGGTCCCGTAGCGGGCGGTGAAAGGCGGGTTGGGCCGGGGCTGCTCGGACGAGGGCATAGGCCTATTATCCCGGGCCTACTCGTCCCGACGTCGCCCCTCCCAAACGACCTATACTGATCCCCAATGGTCGGCGGCTTCGTCTTCACCCATGCCCTGCGCGACTTCGCGCGCGGGCGACGGCTTCTGGTGTGGCTTCTCGTCGCCGGGGTGGCCTACGGCATCGGCTTGGCCTACGTCAAGGTGAACGGCGGAGCCCCTCGGCAGGACACCTACGTCCTGCTCTCCTCGGTGCTGTCGTACCGCATCCTGGCCCTCGCGGCGGCGATCTTCTCCATGGCGGTCGTCGCGCAGGAGGTCGAGGGACGCACCATCGTCTACCTGCTCACGCGTCCCGTGCCACGCCAAGCCCTTCTGCTCGGGCGCGCCCTGGCGGCGGCCCTCGTCGTGTTCGTCGTGACGGCCTTCTCCGCCGTCGCGGTGTCGCTCGCGACGCGCGGAACCCACAATCCGCTCCTCGCCAAAGACCTTATCGCGCTGGCGGTCGGCGCCCTCGCCTACACCGGGTTCTTCACTCTCGTCTCCCTGGTCCTCAACCGGGCCATGGTGGCCTGTCTGCTCTTCGCCTTCGGCTGGGAAACCCTCGCCGCGGGCGTGCCGGGCGACCTGAAGCTCCTCACCCTCAACACCCACGTCATGGCTCTCGCCGAGCGGCCCGTCCCCAAGGAGAGCAGCGCCGACTTCCTCGACGCGATCGGCTCGATGCTGGGCTCCACCGGCGTTTCCGCGAACGTGGCCTGGGTCGTCCTCCTCGTGGTGATCGGCGCCACCCTCGCCGCCTCCATGGCCTGGTTCTCGCACTTCGAGTACGTCGCCCGCGAAGACGCGGAGTAACCATCGCGCCGTAGTGGACTCAGGGATACTCTCTAGGGTGACCGAGGCCGTTTCGGACGTTCCTTCGCCGCCCGGAGCCCTCGAGAGGAAGGCCACGCGCGTGGCCTTCTTCGTCGCCGGACTGGCGATGGCCGCCTGGGCGCCGCTCGTGCCGCTCGCCAAGGCGCGCGTCGGCCTGGACGAGGGACGGCTCGGCGGACTGCTCCTGTGCCTCGGCCTCGGTTCGGTGCTCGCGATGCCCCTGTCCGGCGGTCTCGCCGCGCGGTTCGGATGTCGACGGACCATCCTGGCTGCCGGTGCGCTCGCGTGCGCGGCCCTGCCCGTCCTGGCCGCCGCCTCGACCGTTCCTCTCCTCGCCGCCGGTCTGCTTCTCTTCGGAGCCGGCGTCGGCACGGTGGACGTCGTGATGAACATCCAGGCCGTCATCGTGGAGAAGGCGGGCGGACGGGCGATGATGTCGGGATTCCACGGGCTCTTCAGCGTGGGCGGCATCGTGGGCGCCGGAGGGCTCACCGGCTTGCTGGCGACGGGCCTGCCCCCGGTTGCCGCCGTTGGGGTCGTCGTGACGGCGGCGATCCTGCTCCTGGGCGCCTTCGCCCGCGGACTGTTGCCCTATGGAAGCGAGGAAGACTCCACCGCCCTCGCCCTTCCCCGAGGACGCGTGCTGCTCTTGGGCGGACTGTGCTTCGCGCTTTTCCTCGCGGAAGGCTCCGTTCTCGACTGGAGCGGCGTGTTTCTGAGCGCCGAGCGGGGGCTCGACAAGGGACGCGCGGGGCTAGGCTACGTGGCGTTCGCCACGATGATGACGGCGGGGCGTCTCGCGGGCGATCAGGTCGTCCGGTCCCTCGGCGCTTTCCGGATCGTTCTCCTAGGCGGCCTCTGCGCAGGCCTGGGCTTTACGCTGGTGGCCCTCGTGCCTTCGTGGCCCGTGGCGATCCTCGGTTTCGCCCTCGTCGGCGCGGGCGCCTCGAACGTCGTCCCGGTTCTCTTCACGGCGGCGGGAAGGCAGGCGGAGATGCCGAGCAACCTCGCCGTGGCGTCGGTGACCACGATGGGCTACGCAGGCATCCTGAGCGGCCCTGCACTGATCGGATTCGTGGGACGCGCTTTCAGCCTGTCGCTCGCCCTTCTCGGGGTGGCGGCTCTGCTGGTGGGCGTCGCCGCCTGCGCGAAGTCCGTGGCGAAAGAGACCTAGGCGAGGCGGTCCGTCGGACTTTTCGGGAGCCCGACGGACGATCCTTTCCGCTAGTCTCGGATTCCGCGCTGACGGCGCAGGAAGGTGGGGATATCCAGGTCGATCTCATCGAGACCGATGGGCGAGGTGGCGGGCTTCTCCTCCACGACGGGCGATGCGGGCTTGGCCGACCAGTCGATCTTGATCGGCTCGGAGCCCGTTGCGGACGAAGCCGTCGCGAACGGGGCGGTCGGCTCGACCGGGGCCGGGGAAGGAGCCGCCGGGGCATCGAGCTCGGGCGTCGGAATCTCCGCCGTTACGGGTTCCGGCTTGGTCGGCTCGGGCTTGGAAGGCGCCGGCTCGAACGTCGGCGTGACCGCAGGCTCCGGAGCTTTGAACACGGGCGGCACCGGCGTCGGCTCCACGGTCGGTGTCGGGGCCGGGATGGAATAGGTGGGTGCGGGGCGATCGAACACCTCGGTGTTCTCACGGGAGGCCCGAACGGTCGTGGCTTTGGGGTCCATGCCCGCCGCGAGGAGGGTGATGGTGACCTCGCCTTCCACGTTGTCGCTCAGGACGTGGCCCATGATGATGTCGGCGTCCTCCGCGTCGGTGAACTGGAGGATGTACTCCATCGCCTCGTGCGCCTCGCCGAGGGAGAAGTCCGGTCCGGCGGTGACGTTGACGAGGAGTCGCTTCGCGCCTTGGATGCTCGTCTCGAGAAGCGGGGAGTTGGCGGCGTTCTGCGCGGCCACCTTGGCGCGCTGCTCGCCCACGCCCTTGCCGAGGCCCATCAGGGCGACGCCTGCGTCGCTCATGACGCTGCGCACGTCCGCGAAGTCGACGTTGATGATGCCGGGAAGGAGGATGATGTCGGAGATGCCCTGGACGCCCTGGCGGAGCACGTCGTCGGCGGCGGCGAACGCCTGCTGCATCGTCGTCTTCTTCTCGACGACGGAAAGGAGGCGGTCGTTGGGGACGGTGATGAGGGTGTCGACGTGGTCCTTCAGGCGCGCGGCGCCGCCCTCGGCCAGCCGCTTGCGGCGCGGTCCCTCGAAGGTGAACGGCTTGGTGACGACGCCGACGGTGAGAATGCCCATCCGGCGCGCCATGTCCGCGACGAGGGGCGCCGCGCCCGTGCCCGTGCCGCCGCCCATCCCGGCGGTGATAAACACCATGTCGGCTCCGTCGAGCGTGGACTGGATCAGCTTCTCGCTCTCTTTGGCCGCGTTCTCGCCCACCTCGGGATTGCCGCCCGCGCCGAGACCCCGCGTCAGGACCTCGCCGATTTGGAGCTTCCGGGTGGCCGCGCTGTGGGTCAGGGCCTGCGCGTCGGTGTTGAGGGCGACGAACTCGACGCCCTGGACGCCCTCGTGGATCATTCGGTTGACGGCGTTCGAACCGGCGCCGCCGATGCCGACGACCTTGATGCGGGCGGGGTTCTCGTAGAGGGATTCGGGTCGCATGCTGCTCCAGGGATCGCCGCCCTTCCTGCGCGGCGCGTCCGACCGACGTGAGGAGAGACGGGGCGAATCGCTCCTCGGTCGCGGACGTTCCGAATTGTAGCCCGAATATGTCGCGAAACGTGTTGGCTGGAGGGTTTTAGGCACGTTGCCCGATAGCGCTTAGAAAGCGTCTCCGGCGAGGGTTCCTCTGCCGTCGCGACGGGGGATTTCAGAGTTCCCTGCCTTTCACCGCGAACGGCGGGGGGGGCGCCGCACCTCCGAAGCCTGGAATTAGGACGCCTCCCCTCTCCGGAGGGGGAGGGCAGGGTGGGGGTGGGAGGTCATGCTAGGATTGAGCCCCCGAGAAAAGGCCCGAAGGACGAAACCAGCCCCTATCCCCGGATCTTGCCCAACAGCTCCTGCGTCTTCGCCTCCATCAGCGCACGGTCGCCGCGCGACTCGACGTTCAGGCGCAACAGGGGCTCCGTGTTCGAACCGCGCAGGTTGAAGCGCCACTCGGGGAACTCCACGCTCAGGCCGTCGATCTTGTCGACCTTGCCCTGCGGGCCGTACTCCGCCTCGATCTTCGCGATCGTCGCGGCCACGTCGGCGACCTTGGAGTTCACCTCGCCCGAGCAAGGGTAGGCGGCGATCATCTCGTCCACGAGCTCCGAAAGCTTCTTGCCCGTCTTCGAGACGAGCCGTGCGACGAGCAGGAAGGGGATCATGCCCGAGTCGCAGTACCAGTGCGACTTGAAGTAATGGTGCGCGCTCATCTCGCCGCCGTAGATCGCGTCCACCGCCCGCATCTTCTCCTTGATAAAGGCGTGGCCCGACTTGCAGATCACCGCCTCGCCGCCCATGCGTTCCACGATGTCGATCGTGTTCCAGGTGAGGCGCGGATCGTAGACGATCCGGCTCGGACCGTCGTGCAGAAGGGCCTGGGCGAGCAGGCCGACGATGTAGTAGCCCTCGATAAACTCGCCGCGTCCGTCCAGGAAGAAGCAACGGTCGTAGTCGCCGTCCCAGGCCACCCCGAAGTCGAAGTCGCCCGCCTTGATGTCCGCCTCGGTCCCGGCGCGCTGCTGCTCCAGTATGGGGTTCGGGACGCCGTTGGGGAAGTGGCCGTCCGGCTCGAAAAGCCGCCGCGCGACCTGGAGGGGAAGGTGGGGAAGCAGCTTTTCCAGGGCGACGCCCGCCGCCCCGTTGCCCGCGTCGCAAAGCACCTTGAGGGGCTTGAGGTCGCTCGCGGGAACGATGCCGAGCAGGTGCTGCACGAAGTCGTCGTAGGGATCGAGGTCGCGCCGCGTCCCCTGGCCCGTGCGCTTCCACTCCTCCTTGAAGGCCGCCTCCTCGATATCGTCGAGCCCCGTGTCGCCGCTGATCGGACGGCTCTCCTCGCGCACGAACTTCAGGCCGTTGTACTCCGCCGGGTTGTGGCTGGCGGTGATCATGCAGCCGCCGTCGAAACCGTAGAAGGCGGTCGCGAAGTAGACCATCTCGCTGCCGACCATCCCGAGGTGCACGACGTCGACGCCCGCGTCGTTGAGGCCCCGGGCGAACGCCTCGTAGAGGTCGGGCCCTGAGAGGCGGATGTCGTAGCCGACGCACACGGTCTTCGCGCCGATCACGTCGGCGTAGGCGCGCCCCACCTTGTAGGCGAGGTCCGGCCCCAGTTCGGTCGGAACGACGCCGCGAATGTCGTAGGCCTTGAAGGCGGGGAAGCGCTTGCCCATCGGGTAGGGTTTACCCGACCGGGAGTTGGGAAGGCAGGGGGCAAGGAGCGCCGATCCGACTCCCCGCCTTCCCAACTTCCTATGCCGGACCGCTTTCCTCCCGTCTACCGCCTCGCCACGGGGTTCTTCCGGCGGCTGTACTTCCCGACCCACGGCGGCGTCCGGGCGATCCACGCCGAACGGGTTCCCGCCGAAGGCGGGCTGCTGGTCGTGTCCAACCACATGAGCCACCTCGACTCGCCCGCGATGGCGGCGACCTTCCACGGACGGCGGCTCCGCGCGATGGCGAAGGAGGAACTGTGGAAGAATCGGCTCTTCGGAAAGCTTATCGAGGGAATCGGAGCCTTCCCTGTAAAGCGGGGCGAGGCCGACGCGGAAGGGGTCCGCAAGTGCCTGGAACTCCTGGAGAACGGCGAGGCGGTCATCGTGTTCGCCGAGGGAACGCGGGGCGACGGGCGGCGGATGCTTCCCCTGGAGCCGGGGATCGCCCTCCTCGCGCGCCGCTCGGGCGTTCCCGTGCTCCCGGTGGGCATCTGCGGGACCCAGGCCGTCATGCCCGCGGGCGGCGGCGGGCGTAAGGCCCCCGTCACCCTCGTGGTGGGCGAGCCGTTCCGCTACGACGACGTGGCGGGAAAGGGACGCGACGGCCGCGAACGCTTCCTCGCCGTGCTCTCCGAACGCGTCCGCACCCTCACCGCCGAAGGCGGAACCCCGCTAGAGCCCGCCGGGGCGGTCGGCACGGATGGCCCGTAGCCGCCGAAAGGTTTCTGCCGAAGCAAGGGGCTCAGGGCGGAGCTCCGAGACAGGAACGTCGGATCGACGCGCGTTGTTGACAAAGATGAACCGCGAAGCGGTTGTAGCCGCAACCTCCGTGGTTGCGCGGGAGCTTCGTGGTCTCTCCGCATCATCTCCGAGACGGTTTAGAACCCTGTTCGCAAACGGCGGGCTTAGGGCCTGCCTCCCGGGCCGGGTCCATGTCGAGCTCTCATTCCGATCCACGACGCCGGACTCGTGAAAATCCCTCGGGGGTTTTGGAACGGGTCGTCATCGCCCAGAACCTCTCCTCATATCTTCAAACACCCTATCCTGGATCGACAAAAAACCCGTTATTCTCGACCTTTATCTCGTTGAACCTCAAAAGTCGGGTCTGGAGAGACCGGAAATCCGTAGGGTGTTTGTCTCTAAGCCGCGCTCCCGGCCTACTTGAAGCTCACCGTGTAGCCCACCGAGCCCAACACGTTGCCCGAACGGGCAATCAGGCGCAGGCGCAGGCCGCGCGTCGGACGCGCCTCCAGGGCAAGCTGCCCTTGCCGCCCGTCTTGCTCCGCGAGGAGGCTGGCCCATGCGTAGAGCGGGACGCTCGTTCCGACGTAGGGCGTCACGAGGCGCCCCGCGAACAGGCCCACCGTAACGTCGAACGGCGCGTTGCCCGCGCCGAACTCGTTTCGGATCGTGCCGCAGAGAAAGGCCCGCGTTCCCGCTTTGGTCTCGTCCGCGATGTCCTGGACCCCCACCGCGAAGCCGGGACTAAAGCCCGCCAAGGGCGCGATGATGTTGTAGCTCAGGTCGAGGGTTCCCCGGTCGTCGCGCCCGTCCGTGTGCAGGTAGCGCGCCTCCGCCTCCCAGGCCCCGCCGAACGCGGCGGTGGCGTACCCGATGCTCGCGTCGCGTCCGAACTGCTGGAGGTACTCCAGCCTGACCGAGCCGTCGAGCAGCTTGCGCGCGGTGGGTACGGTAATGAGACGGTCGGCGCGGGCGAACGGCGCGAGCGTCAGAAGGAGGGCGCAGAGTCTTCGGGTCATCGGGTCCTAGGGAGCATAGCCTTTCCCAGAGACCTAACGACTCAAGGCCTCGCGTACTTCGCCGTTTCCGATCAGAATGTCGAACGGCATCCGCTCGAACTCGTACTCGTACGGCGGCTGGCGGAAGGCGAAGCCCTTCAGGCGCGTCTCTGCTCCCTCATGGACGAAGCTCTCCGTCACCGGCAGCGCGGAGGCGTCGTGCAGTCCCGTCTGTCGGATTGCCTCCTCGATAACGCGCAGGTAGGTCTGGACGGGCCGGAAGAGGCGCCGGTCCGTGACGTGGACGAAACAGCCGGAGCAGACCTCCCCGCGATACTTGTTGAAGGTGGGCTGGAACTCCACGGGTCGCAGGATGCAGCCCGGAAGGTCGCTCAACGATTCTGCCATGCGCCAGCCGTCGAGCCAGGGCGCGCCGAACGTCTCGAAAGGCCGGGTCGTCCCCCGGCCCTCGCTCAGGTTGGTCGCCTCCAGCAGGCAACCGCCCGGGTAGACGACGGCGGTGTCTACCGTCGGCATGTTCGGGCTCGGCATGGCCCACGGGGCGCCCGTCTCGTCGCCGTAGAGCGAACGGTCCCAGCCTTCGACCGCCACCACCTCGACGTCTCCCATCCCGAGCCAGCGCGCGATCTCCCCCGCTGTCATCCCATGGCGGACGGGAAGCCCGGCGAACCGGCCCACGAAGCTCTCGTAACTCTCCTCCAGGATCGGTCCCTCGGTGTCGACGCCGTTGATCGGGTTCGGACGGTCGAGCACCGTGACGGGGACGCCCGCCGCCGCGCAGGCGCGGATCGTCAGGGCCATGCTCCAGACGAACGTGTAGTAGCGCGAGCCCACGTCGAACACGTCGATCACCACGCGGTCGAGCCCTTCGAGCATCGCGGGCGTCGGCTCCCGATGCTCGCCGTAGAGGCTATGGAGAGTGAGCCCTCGGTAGCGCCCGCCCTCCCACTCGACCATGTTGTCCTGGGTGTGTCCCCAAAGGCCGTGCTGAGGCCCGAAGAGAGCCCGAAGATCCAGCCCCGCCGCAAGCATCAGGTCGAGCGCGTGGCGGTAGCCCCGATCGACGCTCGCCTGGTTGACGAGCAGGCCGATCCGCTGCCCGCTCAGGCGGGCGAAATCCTCCGCGACGAGACGATCGAGGCCGGTAAGCACAAAGAGGATTGTAGCGGCCCCGATCGGTCCGAGCCCGAACTACCGATAGACCGCGACGCCGCCCGGGGGAAGCGTTACCGAGATCGCAAGACCGTTCCTCGCCTCGACCTTCACCCGGCAGGGTTGCTCGTCGCCGGGGCAGTAGGTGCATCGAAGCTCGTCGCCTTCCTGGTGGAGCGTGCCGTCGATCGTCACCCAGGCGCGCGTCGTGTTCTCCGGATCGGTGTTGATCGCGACGAGCGTCTCCTTGCCCTCGTAGACCCTCGACCAGGCGACGACCGCGTGCATCGGCTCCTCCCCGACGAGCGTCGGAAGCCCGAACCCCTCCCCGTCGCCCGACGTCTCGCGAAGGAACTGGTGACCCCGGCGCAACGCGACGTCCTCTTGGCGAAGATGGAGAAGGGCGGAGAACCCGCGGAAGCCCTCCGACGACTCGTCGAAGTAATGCACGCACCGGGAGCCGAAGGCGCCGAACTCGCCCCCGAACATCGATTCGCGGATAAACCGCTCCGCGTCGTGGCCGTCGCCCGCCCCGTCGAAACCCTGCTCGCTCCCGTAGTAGACGCACGGAACGCCGAGGGTCAGCACGTTCAGGGCCTGGGCTGCGAGGGCGAGCTTCGCGCCGACCGGATCGCTGGCGAAGCGCGCCTTGGCTCCTCGGCAGACTTGGTCATGGTCGTCGACGATACTGACGGTGTGGCCGCTGTACTTTCCCGTGTCGTCGGGCGACTCCTCGGGGAAAAGGTCGAAAAACTCGCTCGGATCGGACTCCCCTCGCACCGAGCTGGCGAGAAGGGAAGGCTCGCCGCAGATGCCGAGCGCGGCGTCGAGACCCGTCTTATGGGCGAGGTCGAGCGCGAAGCCGCGCCCCCCCGTTACCTCGCCGACGATAAAGAAGTCCGACTTCCCAAGCGACTCGGCGAACGCACGGATCTCATCCACGAAGAACCGGGTCGCGCCGGGGTCCATGTGCTTGACCGTGTCGACTCGGAAACCGTCGAGGTCGGCGAAGGCGATCCAGTACTTGTAGGCCTCCGTCAGCGCACGGAGCGCGTCCGAAGGTTGGTAGTCCTCAAGGCCGCCCGTGCCGTGGTCGAAGTCCTTCAGATCGAAGAAGTCGCCTTCCCGAAACTCGGGATCGCGATCCCAGTCGCCGATGCTCCGCTTGCGGTGGAAGGCGGCGGGGTCCTGAAGCTCCAAAGGCCAGACGGCGGCTTCTCGGTCGTCGGTGGCCTCCCTCTCGAAGGGGATCGTGGGACCTCCCTGGGCGTCGTTCCAGCCCTTGACGGGGAACTCCTCGCCCGTCCAGGTCCCGCCCTCTTCGTACGAGAAGACGTTGGCGGCGTGGTTGATCACCACGTCCAGCACGACCCTCAGTCCTTGTTCATGGGCGTCGGCGCACAGGTCTCGCAGGTCCTCCTGCGTCCCCAGACGCGGCTCGACGCGCAGGAAGTCCTGGGTGGCGTAGCCGTGATAGCTGGAGAGACCGGCCTGTTTGAGCACGGGCGAGATCCACAGGGCGGTCACTCCAAGCCGCTGAAGATATCCGAGTTTGCTGCGAATTCCCGCGAGCGTCCCGCCGACGTAGCCGCTGCCCGCCTTTCGCCAGCGTTCCGCCGACGCGTCGTCGCCGAAAGCGTTCCCTCGGTCGGTCTTCTTGGCAAGGGGCGTCGAGCCGCGCGGCGCATCGGCGGTCTGCTCGTCGCCGTCCGAGAAACGATCGATGAGGAGGAAATAGAGCGACTGGTCTTGCCAGCTTTCAGGAGAGGGAAAATGGCCGCCTTCGCGGCAGAGGGAGGCGAGATCCAGGTCGGCGATCCGCTGCGGTAGGTGACTCATTTCTACGTACTTTAGAATCCGAAGTGTCCGGACGCGTTCCTGGCGACCGTCTATGGCGATAGGAACCCTTTTAGAGAGTCCTATTCAGCCTCCCCGTCCTTTGTCCACCGCTCGTTGCCGCGTAAGAGGCCCTGGAAAGATGAAGGATCTTCATGTCGTCCTCACCTTGGAGCCGTAGAGTAACCGCATGAACGTTCTGTTGGTGGAAGACGAGCGCCCCTTGGCCTTGGCGATCGTGCGCATCCTAAAAGGCGCGGGCTATGCGGTGACTTGGGCCGCCGACGGCGAGAAAGGGTACGAGGCGGCGCGGATGGACGGGTACGACGCGATCGTTCTCGACGTGCTGCTTCCTAAGAAGACGGGCTGGCAGGTGCTCGAAGGGCTCCGGTCGGCGAAGGTGAACACGCCCGTCCTGATGCTCACCGCGATGGACGAGGTCGGAGACAAGGTGCGGGGTCTGAACCTCGGGGCGGACGACTACCTCGCCAAACCCTTCGAAGCCCCTGAGCTGGTGGCGCGCGTCGCCGCCCTCATGCGGCGCGACAAGGCGAACAAAGGCCACGTCATCCGGGTCGCCGACCTGACGATCGACCGCGACGCCCGTAAGGTGACCCGAGGTGGCCAGAACGTGGCCCTGACGCGGCGCGAGTACGACCTCCTGGAGGCCCTCGCCGCCAACGAGGGGCGCGTCCTCTCCCGCGAGACGATCCAAGAGCGGGTCTGGAGCGATGACGAGGCGTTCTCGAACACGGTGGACGTCTTTATCGGCACCCTGCGGAAGAAGGTGGACGCGCCGTTCGACAGGAAGCTCATCCACACCGAGGTCGGTTTCGGCTACGTCCTGCGGAGCCCCGAATAAGGGAAAGTACCCTTCGGCAACCTGCGACCGAAAACTGAGATGCTCTTTCCTCGTCCCCGTACCGTCCGCGCGAAGCTTATCCTCACCACGACCCTCGTGGTGGGCCTGGTGCTCGTCGCTCTGGGCTTTCTCATCGACGTCGGCACCCGCAAGACCCTGATGGACACTGTCGAGGCCGAGCTGCGGCACCGGGCGGAGGATATGGCCCAAAGGGACCGAGGAGGCCCGCATGGCGGTCCTGGCGGCATGGGACCCTTCTTCGGGCTGTTCGGGGGCGGCCCGGAGGGACAGGGTGGGGACAGAAGAGGGCCTTTCGGGCCACGTCCGGGCGACCAGGACGACTTCCGCCCGCGCTTCGTCCACTTCGACGAGAGTGCGCCAAAGCCAACTTCGACCCAAGGCGCCCCTAATCCGCAGAATCCTCCGCGACCACGCGAGACGCTCTACGATCCCGACGCTCTGCGTGCGATCCAGGCGGGTAGAGGCGAGGTTCTACGAACGGTCGTGTGGAAGGGCGAGCCCCGCCGCGTCTTCAGCCTGGCGGTACGCCGAGACGGCAAGGCGATCGGAATGGTGCAGGTGGCCTACCCGCTCGGCGATATCGAAGGCTCGCTCGCCACCCTGCGGGGCCTGCTCGTCACGGTGGCGATCCCGCTGGGCATGCTCCTCGGGGCGGCGGCGAGCCTTTTCATCGTCGATCGCCTCCTCCGCCCTTTGCGGATCATCACCACCAATGCGCAGACGATCGGCGCGGGCACCCTCGAGGACCGATTGCCCGTCGTGGGGGACGACGAGTTCGCGGGGCTGGCGACTACTCTCAACGGGATGCTAGGGCGACTCGAGGAGGGATTCCGGCTGGAGCAGGCCACCACGCGGCGGCTGGCGGAGACGGTCGAGCAGCAGCGCCGCTTCACCGCCGATGCC
This sequence comes from uncultured Fimbriimonas sp., assembly GCA_964516175.1. Classification (GTDB taxonomy): domain Bacteria; phylum Armatimonadota; class Fimbriimonadia; order Fimbriimonadales; family Fimbriimonadaceae; genus Fimbriimonas. The sequence continues at coordinate 60,494 of CAZEWR010000012.1, forward strand.
TCCCACGAGCTGAAAACCCCCCTCTCCACCATCAAGGCCCACGCGGGTCTTCTCGCCGGGTTGGAGAACGAGGACGACCGCGAGAGCGCCGACGCCATCGACGAAGCGGCGAACCGCATGCGCGGCCTCGTCGACGACCTGTTGGTGCTCGCCCGCGCCGATGGCGGCTCGCTTACCGCCCGGACGGCTCCCGTGGATCTTGCGGACGCGGTCGGCGCGGCGGTCGGCGCGGTATCGCCCCTGGCCGTCGAGGTTCGCGGCGCCCCCCGTCCGCTGGTCGTGCAGGGCAACGGCGAGGCCCTGACGCGCCTCTTCATCAACCTGCTCGACAACGCGAAAAAATACGCGGGTACCGACGAACCCATCGAAGTCCGGCTGGGCCGACGGGGCGACGTGGCGGAGATCGTGGTGATCGACCGGGGTATCGGCATCGCCCCCGAACACCTGTCCCGGATCTTCGACCGCTTCTACCGTCCCGACGTCTCGCGCACGTCGGAGACCGGCGGCACAGGCCTGGGCCTCGCGATCTGCAAGGAGATCGCGACGGCGCACCGCGGCACGATCGAGGTCGCTAGCCGCGAAGGCCAAGGCACCGCCTTCACCGTGGCCCTGCCCCTCGCGGGCTAGTCATCCTTTCGGCATGTCCAACGACCTCCAAGCTTGGCTCATCTCGCCGCGCAGGCCCCGAAGTTCTCGACACTCCTAAGCGGCGTAGGTTCGAACGGCTGTCGTATGCCCGTCGAACACAGCCGTCTGGTTTTTCTGGTGAGACTGACGCGAAGCGACCCGGCTCCGAAATCGGGGCCGGGTCGCTTCGTCCGTAGCGAAGGGCTTACGAAGAGGTCGGAACCCGCTCGGTGACCGTCGCCTGATCCACGGTGATGCGGAAAGGCACGTTGCCGAGGCGGGTGGGCTTGATCGCGCGGGCCAGAACCTTGACCTGGTTGTCCTGGATGTACTTGCTCTCGCTGAGGGCGAGGCTGACCGAGGTCATGGTTCCCGAACCGCCAAGCGACTTGACCAGATCGTACTTGCCCGTCGTGTAGTTGTACAGGTAGATGAACTCCGTCGTCAGACTGTCCGACATCAGCGCGAGCTTAAGCGTTGCGCTGCGCCGTGTGGTGGCGTCGCCTTGGAGGCTGAAGGAAACCTCCGTCGCCGCGACCTGGCCGACGCCGGTCTGCTTGACCGAAAGCACCGAGTAGGTGAGGCCGTCGGTGGTCGTGAGGTCGCTCGCGTCTCCCTGGGCCAAGGTGCCGTAGGTCACCGAAGGGGCGGAGGTAGCGTAGATCGCCGCGTCGGCAGGGGTGTCGACCAACGAGACGCCCACGGTTTTGATCAGAGTGTCCTCGAAAGCGCCCATATCCATGGAGCCCCAACCCGTGGCGAAGTCCCAGCCGGCCCCCGCGTTCGCGAGGGTGCCGTCGGGAAGCGGTCCGATGCCACCCTCCGTCACGTCGAAGTAGACGTTCGAGTCGCCTTTCATCTGGTAGATGAGGTCCTGAAGGCGGCCCATGCGATGACCCGTGCCAGTTGCGAAGTAGCCGTCGTTCTCCAGCTTCTGAACGGTCACGCCGAGCAGACCCGCAAAGATCGGGCAGGCGAAGCTCGTGCCGACCGCACCGCTCGAAAGGGTGCCGTCCTGGTAGAAATAGTACGCTCCGCCGTTGTTCGGTCCCGCCGCGTTGAACGAGATGTCCGGGAACAGTCGCTTGTTCAGGTCAGGGCGGACGCCAAAGTTGTAAGGTGAGGCCGTACTCTGATAGGGCGGACGCACATTCAGAGATGAGTCGTCCCCGATCCATCCACCGCCACCGCCAAGGTGAGAGGCATCGCCGGAAACCGTTGACCAAGTCACCTCGGAGGTGCGCTTTCCGTTCGTGTCCACCTGTGCGATAGTGCCGCCGATCTGAAGAACCTCGGAGTCGTAATGGGGATACGGCGTCTTTCGACCGATCGCTCCAAAATCGCCGGCGGCGGACATATAAGTGATGCCCTGAGCCGTCATCTGAAGGTGAAGATCGTGAAGCGCACTGATGTAGTTCGCGTCGCTAATCCCGTATTCCCAGCTTTCTGAGATGATATCGCAGAGGTTGTCGTTCGCCTGCTGAGTGTACGTCGCGAGTGGGCCGGTATTCGGAGCGTCGTAAATGTACAGATTCGCCAGCGGGGCCATGCCCAGAATCATCTGGATGTCGAGGTCGCCTTCGCCTTCCGCAGCCTGCGTTTCGCCGTTGAAGCCGGAGATCGAAACCTTCGTAATGTTCTTCCCCACGCCGCCCGTAGGAGTCGGAAGACCGTACTGAGAGTAGAGCAGGGGCACGTTGGACAGGCGATAGCCGTCGTAATTGACCATGCCGATCTTCATGCCCTGGCCCTGGAAGCCGGTGCTGTAGAAGGGCGCGGTGTTGTAAAGGCTTCTCGTTTGCGTGACGGTAAGAATCGCAGGACGCGGCTTGAGGGCGTTCGTGCCGCCGTCGATCGTGAGAATCTTGCCCGCGATGGTCTCAGGCAACTTAAGCGGCGTCGTGTTCGCGTAGAAAAGGGGGCGAACATTATCGTCCGCCGCAACGCGCTTGAAGTTGCCGAAGGTGGTTGCGAAAGCAGTCTCTGCTGACTTGACCGTCGCATCCGCGAGGAATGTGAGTCGGCTGCCGTTGACCAAACGGATCTTGAAGCCCTTCCCCTTGAGGTAGGCGGTCACCGTGTTCACCGTGGCGGCGGAAGGGCCGAACTTGTCACCCACCTCGGTCGGTTTCAGGAACTTACGGTAGAGCGGATCCTTCGGATTGCTCACGCGATTCGCGTAGTCCTGAAGGGCGGTGCGATCTGCCGGAGGGAGGGCGACGGTGAAGTGCAGCACCTGGGTCTGCGGAGGCTTGCCGACGAGCGTCGCCTGGCTGACTGCATCAGGAACTTGGGCGACCGGAACCGTCGGAGTCTGGGCCAGGGCCGAGCCTGCCAGGGCGAGGACGAGAGCAGGGACCGAGAGGCCCGCGAGGGGCAGCGTCCGGCGGATGGATTGCTGGGAGGAGAGCATCTTTCGCTTCACTGTGAGGAACTAGGAAGGTACGATCGTCCGTCCTACCTTGCTGGAATTGGACGACCGAACCCTCGGATTTCGTGCGATCCCCCGTAATATATCGCAATACTGACGGCGACATGTGTATATAATGCTGTGTATTCATTAAGATAATGAGGCGGTCGACGCACTACGAAACGCTTGGGCTGAAGCCGACCGCCACCGAGGGCGAGGTCAAGGCCGCATACCGTCGTATCGCCCTGCGTCACCACCCCGACCGGAATCCCGATCCCGCTTCGACCCGTCTCTTTATGGAGGCGACCGAGGCGTACGACGTCTTGATCGACGGTCCAGAGCGACGCCGTTACGACGTGGGACTGGAGGCGGAGGATCGTCGCACCGCCGAACGCGAAGCGGAGGCCAAACGTCAGACCGAGGCCGACGCCCGCGTGCGTCGCGCTCGCTCCGCTTCGACCGCGCCATCGGCCTCTAAGACCGCCACTCCGGGCTCGAACGCCTCAACTCCGCCCCGGACCGGCGCGCCGGTCCCCACACAACTCGCCCGCCTCTCCATGCTCTTCTCGCGGGGCCTCTACGCCGAAGCCGAGAAACTGGCGGACGAGATCGTGCGGATCGCTCCTCGCGAGGCCCTTCCGTACGCGGTGCGCGGCGATCTCGCCCGCCAGCGCGGCAAGATGGACGAGGCGGCGCGGCAATACTCCCTCGCGATCCAGATGGATCCGCGCAACCCGACCTACCTGCGCCGCTACGAGGAGGTCTTGGAGCGCGCCCAGATCCACGCGGGCGACAAAGGCGGCGCGCGGCTCGACCCTAACGACCGGGGCGGTCTTTCCTTGCTTGCCCTGTTGGGCGTTTCCCTGCTCGGAGCCGCGTACCTGATCCTCTCGCCGGAACGCGCCGACCTGAAGCTGGGACCGTTGGGCGATTGGTCTATCGGCCTCGTGGCGATGCTGTTCCTGGGCGGCGTCGCATCCGGGGCCTGTCTGGCGGTGGGCGACCTGCTCGACCGGCTCGACGCCTACGCGGCGGGTCGCCTCGGTCCCACCGTCGCCCTCGGCCTGATCGCCCTCGTCAGCTTCCCAGCGGCGGCGATCCTTTACGTGCTTCTCGGGCTCCTCCAACGCGGCTTTAACCTGACGACCTCGCGTCTGCTCGCGGCGGTCGCCTCTGTCGTCCTGCTTCTCGCCGTCGCGAGCGCCTTAAGCTCCGCTCAGGCGCCTCTCGTCTCCGTGCTGCTTTGGGGCGGCAACCTCGCTTACCTCGGCGCTCTCTGCGGCTGGGCGGTGGCTGACTCGTTGCGACGGTAGGAGAAGGTGTCGATAGCTGGAAGGATCGATCCTTCCAGCCACCAACCGCCTTTCGCCCCTGCCATAATCGGTAGCGTGAAGGTCAGCATCATCGGTGGCGGCGGACGGGTCGGTTCGGACGCGGCGTACGCGCTGCAACTCGGCGGCGTCGTGCGCGAGATCGCGCTCGTGGACTACAACGAGGACATGGCCGCCGGCGAGGCGCTCGACCTGCGCCACGGCGCGTCCTTGACCGCCAACCAGCGGTTCACCTCGTCCAAGGATTACGACATCGTCGAAGGCTCCGATTGCGTGGTCATCACCGCCGGCTTGCGCCGCAAGCCCGATGAGACGCGCTTGGAGCTCGTCAACCGTAACGTCTCCCTTTTCAAGGGCATCTTGGAGAGCGTCAAGGGCGTTCGCCTCGCCGAGGGTGCGACGATCCTGGTGGTCTCGAACCCGGTCGACATCCTCACCCATCTCGCCGCCCAAGCGGAGATCGTGTCTCAGGAGTGCGTCCTGGGTCTCGGGACCGTGCTCGACACCTGCCGTTTCCGTTCGCTCCTCGCCGATAAGTTCGACGTGAACGCGACCGATGTGAAGGCCCTCGTCCTAGGGGAGCACGGCGACTCGATGGTGCCGATCCTCTCGTCCGCGACGGTCGGCGGCGTGCCCCTCGCTTCGATTCCCGGCTACAGCGAGCAGGCGGTCAAGGACGTGTTCGACTTCACGAAGAAGTCGGGCGCCGAGGTGATTCGGCTCAAGGGCGGCGCGGGCCGCGCGGTCGGCGTCTCCATCAAGGAGGTCGTCGAGGCGATCGCCCTCGACTCCGAGGCCGTCCTTCCCGTCTCCTCCTGGCAGAAGGGAACCCTAGGCATCTCCGACATCTCGCTTTCGCTCCCGACGAAGGTCGGTCGAAGCGGCGTCAAGCAGGTGCTCGAGCCTTCGGTGAGTCCGGAGGAGCGCGAAGGGCTGCACCGGTCGGCCGAATCGCTCAAGTCCGTTCTCGCCCAGATCTCTTGAGTGTGTGTGGCGGGGTGGCAAGCCACCCCGCCACACAACGACCCTGACCCTACCTGCCGAAGAGGCTCTTGAAGTCCGATCCTTTCGGCATCTCGACTCGCGCTCCATCCTCTGTGATGCGAAGATCGAGCCACGGGTCGGACAGCACACCCTGCCGGGGATCATCGACCCGTTTGGGCTTTCCGGCCTCTGGCCAGTGCCAGCGGTAGCTCCAGGAAACCCGGGTCGGTGTGCGCAAGGCGAGCCGATTCTGGAAGGGGTCTAGCGGAAAAGGTCCCGTGCCACCCACCTGCGGATCGGCGACCGACTGCAGGTCGACCGGCTCTAGTTCTTGACGGACCGCGCCGAGGTTCGGAGCGGGAAGACCGTCGTGTTCCGTCTCGTAGAGGGCCAGGGCCACGTAGGTCCGCCGCAGACGATCGCCGTCGATCGTTCGGTCCCTGCCTTCGTTGACTCGCATCGCCAGCGGTACGAAGATCGCCAGGAACGCGGCGACGACGCCCAGGGTGAGCAACGCGCCGCGGAAAGACATGCAAAGAGTTTAGCGTGGCAGGCGGTTCAGTCGTTTACCGTGTTCCGGGTCGCGTGGTGGTTGAAGCCTTGCAAGACCAGTCGCTCGTTCGGGTGGTGGATGCCGTCCTCGATTCGGTCGTCGCCTCGGTGAATCTGCATCAGGACCGTCTTGCGGGTTTCCGCCGAGCGGTTGGGCATCGAGCCGTGGAGGGTGAGATAGTGGAAGAACAGCACGTCGCCCGGTTCGGCGGGGCAGGGCGTGGCCTCTTCCAATGGGTGCTTGAGAAGGAACTCGTTCTCGCCCTGGCCGCTCGTCCCCGCGATGCGACCCGCCTTGTGCGAGCCGGGAACCACGCGCAGGCAGCCCATCTCGTCCGTCGCGCGGCTGACGTGGACCACCGCCGCGAGCATCGAGTCATGGATAGAAGGGAAGTAGGTCCAGTCCTGGTGCATCGGGAACGGCGCGCCTTTCTCCGGCGGTTTCTGGAAAAGCTTGGAGTGGTGGAGTACGATGTCTTCGCCGAGGATTTCCGAGGCCACGCCGAGGAACTCCGGCGAGGTCATCGCGCGTAGCCAGGCGGCAGAGTACTGCTGGACGTTGTGGGTATGGAGCACCACGAGGTTTCCCGCGCCCAGTCGCGCCATCTCAGGTCCGCCCCAGGTCGCGTTCACGCTCTCGTCCGTGCGTGTGATCTGGGCGACGATCCGGTCGAAGTCGCGTTCGAGTTCCGCGGCCTGCCGGGCGTCGAACACGCCCTTGGCAAGGTAGTAGCCGTCTTCGGCGAATCGGCGCCCGACCTCGGTGTCGGCGACGGGAGGGCGGAAAAGAGTTTCCATGCTGTGCAGTTTAGGCCACCTTGATCGAAGAGCCAAGGCTAAAGAGGGACGGTAAATTGACGATTTCGGCCTTGAGGCCGCTGAGTGGGGAATTGTTCGCCTTTGGAACGCCCTTCCTTCCACACGAACCTTCTACCGCCCACCAACGATCATGATCCTCCACGAGACCCTCGGACGCCACCGCCTTGAGGTGGAGACCCACGGCACGGTGCGCTTCGACGCCCAGCCGACCAACGGGCGCCATCGGCACGACTTCGTCGAGATCTGCCTCGTCCTCTCCGGGACCGGGCGCTTTCTCCACGGCGAGGGCGAGTATCCGTTGCGGACGGGCGACGTGTTCGTGGCCGATCCCGGCGTGGTCCACGAGATCTCCAGCCACGCGACCCGCGACCTGGAACTGTGGTTCCTCACCCTGACGATCCACTCGCTCGACGGCCATACGGCGGGCGTCGAAGACGCGGTCGACGAGCGTTACCGCCAAGGCCACCGGACCCACGCGCCGGGACAATCCGCCCTGGCTCGCTACCTCCCCCTCGTTGACGAAGGCGCGAAGGGGCTCGAACGGGCGGCAGCCAGCATGGCGGCGCGATACCTAGCCCTTGGGATGCTCCAGGCCCTCGCGGGCGTCCCGAGCGTGGACAACGCGATTGAAACGGTCGATCCGGTCGATCTCGCCCTCGCGTTCGTCGACACGCACCTAGAGCGGACGCTGGGCGTCGATGAGGTCGCGGCGGCGGTAGGCCTCTCGCCCCGGGCTCTTCGCCGCCGCTTCGCGGCCCGGATGGGCATCGGCGTAGCGGAGGAGATCAACCACCGACGGATGCGACGTGCGGCGCACCTGCTCCTGATGGGTTTCTCAGCGGCGGAGGCGGGACGTCGGGTCGGGATCGACGCTCCCGCCGGGTTTACCCGCGCTTTCCGCCGCGCCCTCGGAACTTCTCCGAAGGCCTACCAAGCCGAGTACCGCCCCGGAAGAACGACCCGGCCTTGAGGGGATGGCGAAGGGTAAATAGGGGAAGTGGGCGGCACCGCTCCGAAGCCTTGCCGTCCACCGCTCGCTACTTCGCGTCCGGCCAGAAGGCGTTCGCCTTTCCCGAGCCCCAGACGAACGCGAAGGGGGTCGCCTTGCTGTGGCCGTCGCCGTAGAGCCAATTGGGCGCTTTGGCGTGACGGTCGAGGGCCAAGTCGATCTGTGCCTTCGGCAGGGGATCGGGCGTCGCAGCGGGCGGCCAGACGTTTCCCTGCCACGCCCACCAGTAGAACATCCACCACGTCTTCGGCCCGCGTTCCTTGTTGTTGCGCTCTGCGAGGAGGATCCAGTTCGCGGGCTGACCGACCGCCGACTCGTTCAGATCGTATTCCGCCCAGCCGTTGATCGTGTACGACGAGCGGTACTCTCGCGTCAGATCGGGGTTTTTGGGGTCCTTGGGTTTGAGGGAGCCGTCAGAGCCGCAACGCATGATGTCGAAGTTCCTGAGATATGGCTGGGTCGTGATCGTCCAGTCGCGCTCGGGCGGGCCGTCGACCTCGGGAGTTTCCGGCTCGGGCGGCCGACCGGTGATCTTGGCCTTGTCGTTGTCGCACGAGGGGTAGGTTCCGTCGCTGTCGTGCAGATACAGCGCGAAGGCGGTCCCGAGCTGCCTCATGTTGGAGAGGCAAGCCGTCTTCTTCGCCGCCTCCTTTGCGCTGGCGAAAACGGGGAAGAGGATCGCCGCCAGGATTGCGATGACCCCGATCACCACTAGCAGCTCGATCAGGGTGAAAGCGCGTCTCATCGGTGGGCCACCTTGCCTTGGGGCGCGGGTTCGGGCACGGACGCGCACGGCGCGGCGAATCGGGCGAACGACTCGATCTGCCGAAGTCCCTCCGGAAGGACGCGGGCGAAGGTCTCCCGCCCCTGGCGAACGGTCTCGATCAGCCCCGCCGCGCGAAGGACGTTCAGATGGTGGGTCAGGGTGCTCGGCGCGCAGGGCACCACGCACCGCACCTCGCAACACGCTACCAAGGCCCCTTTCTCGTCGTAGGTCACCTCGCCTCCACAACCTCTCAAGCACTGGAACACCGCCAACCGAGTCGGGTCGCCGAGCGCGCCGAAAATCGCCGCCATCGCCTCCATTTTTCGATCATAGCCGAAATGTTCGATAGGCATCGAAAAGCAGAGACGATCGAAGCAAGGCTCGGCATAATCACTCCATGGAGCCGACGGCCCCTTACGACCCTACGTTCTTCGACGCGTTCGAGCGAGATTCGCGCAAGGCGGCCCGGCGAATCGCTCCCGTTCTGCTCGACTTGGCGCCCGTGCGCTCCGCGATCGACGTGGGCGGAGGGCGCGGGATCTGGCTGAGCGTGTTCAAGGAGGCGGGCGTAACGGACGTGCTCGTGGTCGATGGCGACTACGTCGAGCGAAATCGTCTCGCCGTGGCTCCCGGCGAGTTCCTCGCGCGGGACCTGGAGCGGCCCCTGGCCCTCGACCGGACCGCCGATCTCGCGCTCTCCTTGGAGACGGCGGAACATCTCTCCGAGAGTCGCGCCGATTCGTTCATCGCCGATCTCTGCGGTCTGGCTCCGGTCGTCCTCTTCTCGGCGGCGGTACCGCGCCAGGGCGGCACGAACCACATCAACGAGCGTTGGCAGAGCTACTGGGCGGAGCGGTTCGCGCGGCACGGCTACCGTCCCGCCGACGCGATCCGGCAGGCCCTGTGGGACGACCAGGACGCGGGGGCGGTCTACCTGCAGAACGCGCTGATCTACGCGAACGAGGCGGGCATGGCGAAGTACCCGAAGCTGCGTACCGCGATCGAGGCCACCAATTCCCGGACGCTCGACGTCGTCCACCCCCTCGTTCTCGGCAACTGCGAGGGACTCTCCGATCTCCAGCGAGCCGATTTCGTCGGGCTCGCAAGGATGCTGCCGCTTGCGCTTCGCAAGAGCCTGCGCCGCTGGGGCGGTCGCCAACTCCGCGCCCTCGGTCTCCGCAAAGGCGCCCCGGAGTAGGGCCGAAAGGAAAAAGGTCCCGGCTTCCGCGAGGGAAACCGAGACCGTCTGTTTTGTAAGCCGCTAAATGCTTGGAGGCGTTACTCGCCTTCGGGAGTCTTGGGCGTGCTGTCCTTCGCAGGGGCCGCCGCGGACGCGTCCGTAGCCGCCGCGTCGCCGCTACCGCTGCCGCAGCCGACCAAGACCGAACCGAGAACGCCGAGCACCATCGCGAGAGCAAGAGTTTTCTTCATACTTTTTTAGGACACCTCCAAGTCTTGACCCTTCGGATGGGGGGCCAGGGGCAGATTCCGTTCCCGAAGCCTGCCGTACGAACATTATAGACGCCTCAGCAAAGTTTTAGGGTAGGTTCCTAAAGATCGTGGGAAATCCCCGAGCCCCGTGGACCCTTTCCGAGCGCCTTTTCCGGCGTGGCCTGGTCGCCCGCGTGCGTCAGAGCCGTATCTCGGGGAGCCGCGGATGTCCGATCGTCTGACGATCGCCCGCGAAGCCGCCCCGGCTCCCCCATTCGGCCTTTTCGCGAACCCCTCTTTTCCTGCCCTTCTCGTGCCGCCCGTCGCCTCTGCGCCCGGTCGCGCGAGCGGCGGGGAGCCCGCCCGATTTTCATGCTGAAGTACGACACGATCAAAGAGCTTGACGACGCGCACGTCCTCAAGACCTACAACCGGATGCCCGCCCTCTTCGTCCAAGGGGCCGGCTGCGCCCTCTGGGACAACCGAGGCAACGAGTATCTGGATATGTTGGCGGGCATCGCCGTCTGTTCCCTGGGCCACTGCCACCCCGCCGTGGTCTCTGCCATCACCCGGCAGGCCCAACAGCTCATCCACACATCGAACATCTTTCTGACCGCGCCGCAGGCGCAACTCGCCGCGCGACTCGCGAAGCTCAGCGGCCTCGAGCGCGTCTTTTTCTGCAACGACGGCGCGACCGCCAACGAGACCGCGATCAAGATCGCCCGCAAGCACGGCAACGCCAAGCGGCCCGAGGGCGACGCCGAGATCGTCGCCCTCCAGCGCTCGTTCCACGGCCGCACGATGGGGGCCCTCTCCGCCACGGGCCAGCGCAAGTACCAGCGGCCCTTCGGTCCGATGGTCCCCGGCTTCGTCCACGTCGCCCCGAACGACCTCGACGCCCTACGCGAGGTCGTCTCCCACAAGACCAGCGCCGTCCTGCTAGAGACGGTGATGGGTGAGGGCGGCGTCCTGCCGCTCACCACCGAGTACCTTAAGGAGGCGGAGCGCCTTTGCCGGGAACACGGTGCGCTCCTCATCCTCGACGAGGTGCAGTGCGGCATCGGGCGCACGGGCAAGTGGTTCGCTTTCCAGCACCACGGCGTTCGGCCCGACGCGATCATCGTCGCCAAGGGGCTCGGCAGCGGCTTCCCCATCGGGGCGGTCGTCGTGGGTGAGCGGGCCGACGGCATTCTGGAGCCGGGTGACCATGGCACGACCTTCGGCGGCAATCCCCTCGCCTGCTCCACCGCTCTCGCCGTGCTCGACACCATCGAGCACGAGGGACTGATGGAGCACGCCGAGCAAGTCGGGCGGTTCCTGATGGATGGCCTGCGCGCGATAGGCCTCCAAGACGTCGCCGGCATGGGCCTGATGGTCGGCGCGAAGCTTCAGAAGCCCGTGGCGCGGGACGTGGTGCGCGAATGCTTCGACCGCAAGCTCATCGTCAACGCCACCGACGAGTCGACCCTGCGCTTCGTCCCGCCGCTGATCGTCTCCGAGGCCCAGGTCACGCAGGCGCTCTCGACCCTCGCGGAGGTCCTGGGGATGCCTGCTCCCGCCCTCGCGCCCTCACCCCGACGGGTCCGGGTGGCGACCCCCGCCTACCACGACGTGCTGGCGGTCGACTCTCTCACCGACGCGCAGCTCGAAGAGGTGCTCGACCTCGCCGCCTTCGACAAGGGGCGGCGCCGTCTCGCCCCGAGTGTGATCCAACCCATCGAAGACCGTACGGTCGCGATGGTGTTCGAGAAGCAGTCCCTACGCACCCGCGTCTCGTTCGAGACCGCGATCCGCGAATTGGGCGGCCACCCGGTGTATCTCACCAAGGCCGACATCGGCATGGGGATGCGCGAGGATGTGCGGGACGTCGCGAGCAACCTTAGCCGCTGGTGCCGCGCCATCGTCGCCCGGCTCTATTGGCAGAAGGATCTGGAACGTCTGGCCGAAGAGTCCGACGTGCCTGTCATCAACGCCCTCACCGAGTTGGAGCACCCCTGTCAGGCTCTCGCGGACATGATGACGGTGCGCGAGAGTTTTGGCGCCGAACGCGTCAAACTCGTGTACGTGGGCGACGGTAACAACGTGGCCCGCTCCCTCGCGCGCCTCGCCACCCGCCTCGGTTATCCCTTTACCCTTGTCGGACCGGAGAACTTCTGGCTCGACCCGATGGCGGGCCTCGACCAGACCGCCTCGCTGGAGGAGGGCCTTGCGGGGGCGAAGATGGTCTACACCGACGTCTGGGTCTCGATGGGCGACGAGCGCGAGCAGGAACAGCGCCTGAAGGTTTTCGCGCCCTATCAGGTGAACGAGCACGTGATGGCGATGGCCGACCGCGACGCCATCTTCATGCACTGCCTCCCCGCGCGACGGGGCCTTGAGGTCACGAACGAGGTGATGGACAGCCGCCAAAGCCGCATCGACGACCAAGCCGAGAACCGCCTTCACGCCCAGAAGGCGCTGCTGCAGAAGGTTCTAGGGCTTTAGTCGGGACCCGCGTAGCCAGCGGGAGCGCGATATGCTCCCGCTGGCTACGCGCCCTACTCAATGCACGGCGGGCCTACTATGTACAGGAAAATGACCGTGATCCTTTCCGGAACCGTTTTCTGCCGTCACGTCCTTGGACACGTGGGCAAAACGCTCACGGAGAACAGGATGAATGGAAAGATGAAAGGCTCTACTCTCGCGGTGATCGGAGCGATCGCCGCCTTCGCTGCGGTCGGGGTGGCCCAGTCGACCGGCGGTGTCTCTGGAGGAAGCCAAGGTGGCGCGGGTACGCAGGGAATGTCCGGGATGCAAGGCATGGAGACGACGATCTCGGCGAACGCGACTGCCGTCTTCGTGCTCTCAGGAAGCCGCATCATGCGTCTCAACCCGAGAACGCTCAAGGTCGAGGCACGCGGAACGATCACCGAACTCGGCGATGTGTCGGGAGCGACTGGCGGCTCGTCCGGCTCCACCGGCGGGGGAACCACGTCGGGGTCGACTTCCGGAAGCACCTTGGGCGGCACAGGCGGCTCGACATCGGGAAGCACGGCGGGTGGTACCGGAGGCTCCACGGCGGGAAGCACCTCGGGCTCGACCGCAGACGGTTTCTAGCTTTGCCTTCTAGGCGGGCTCCGCTTTCGAGACGGAGCCCGCGTCCCAGCGGGAGTAAAGTGGGATGCGGCCTAGATCGCCATCAGTTCGCACTGGCGGCGGAACACGTCGTGGACGTGCGAGGCGATCGCCATGCGTTCGGCTTGATCGCCGGGAACGAATCGAAGACCGACCGCATAGAGCTCCGAGTTCTCGATCTCTTGGCAGTGGCGGACCTCGGCGTGGATCAAGAGCGGGGGCAACTCGTCGGACCGACCGACCGAGGCTTCGACGACGGTCCCAAGGGGAACCGCGTCGCGGGTGCGGTACTGGAGTCCGCCCAACCCGATATCGGTCACCACGCAATAGGATGGCTCCGGTTGCCCGGAGTAGACGGTGGCGAAGTGCAGAACCTCGTAGCGGAGGTAGCGGCGCAGGTCTTGGGGATCGAATCGGGTCAAGGTTAGGGCTCCGAAAAGGATTGTCGGAACCCCGCGACAGGGTCATCAGGGGTGCTTCGCCCGCTAAACGACCCGGTTGTCTAGCCCTTAGCCGACTTCACGACTACGTTCCCCGTGGCCTTGTCGTACTTGACGTCCATACCGAGCGCGTCGTGCAGGAACGAGAGAGGGACGATCGTACGGCCCTTTTCAATGCCCGGAGCCTTCTCCAGCACGAGGTTGCCGCCGTCGACCCGCGCACTCAGCAGACCGATCTTCAGGATGGCCATGTGGCCCGCCGCGCCCGCGCGGACTGTTTTGGTCACGTGGTCCCACTGGACCTTGCCGCCCGCCTTCTCGATGATCGAGCGCAACGGCGCGAGGGCGAGGCCGCCCTCGACGCGGGTCGGCACGTCGAAGCGCACCGGCTGGCCGTCAAGCAGCAGGACGTAGGAGCCGAGCGAGGGAAGGCGCGTGCCCAGCACCACGTTGACCATCGTCGCGTTCGTCACCGCACCGGCGATCTGGACGACAGGGATTTTCGACACGGAGGCTCCGGCGCCCGCGAGGGCGGCCCGGGTGGTCGTGACGCCGGGCAGGGTCGCGAGGCGCTTGCCGGTGGGGACCATCGTCTTGGGACCGGTCGCCAGCGCGCTCGCCAGGACGACGGGGCGAAGGCCGTTCGCGCCGGTCACGGCGGCTCGGACGGCGTTTCCGAGGGGAACCATGCGAAGGGACACGGCGGGCGGCAGGGCTTCCGGGGCCGCGCCCTTGACGCGCAGGGATCCCGTCGCCGCACCGACGGCGCGGATGCCCGCGTCGGCTCCGACCAAAGCGATCTCACGGGCCACGTTGCGGCTTGGGAGGATCGCGCCGGGCACGACGCCCACGCGGGCGGTGCGTCCGCCGGGATTGTTCACGAAGAGGCGCACCCCGCCCGTCTTGTGGGTGTCGTTGCGCTCGTCGATGGCCCATGCCTCGATCTCGTGCCAGCCGTTCGCCTCCTTCTCGCTGTCCCACACGAAGGTGAAGGGCGGGAAGTTGGTGATGGACTTGAGTTGGCCGTCCACGAAGAAGCTCACGTAGGAACGGCCCAGTTTTTCGCCGAAGCCGACGTTGATCTCGACCGGGCCGCGCACGGTAGCGCCCGCCTTGGGCGTCTCCACGTAGACTGGTCCGCGATTCGCCTCGCGGGCGATGGAGATGTTCGACTTGTCCTGGCCCACGACCTTACCCAGACGGTCGTACAGAACGACCTCGACGGGGTTGTCGCCATCGTGGAGAGCGTCGAGGTCGATCGTGAAGCTGGTCTCTCCCAGCTTGCGCGCTCCGGCGACCTCACGGGTGCCGACGCTCTCCCCATTGATCCTCAGTTCGACGAGGGTGGCGGCGACGCCCGTGTATCGGACGGCGAGCGTGGGACTGTTCAGGGCTCGGTCGATGGCGATCTGCGGATCGACCGAAAGCGCGTTCGCCCCGACCGCCATCGCCGCTAGGCTCGCCAGCGCGAGCAGTCGGCGGCACGTCCTCGTGGTCTTCATGTTTCCTCTGTGGCTCCCCTCAACCCCGGGAACTCCCCGGGCAGGGCCCATTTTGCCACCGAGGGACGGCGTTGTCAACCCGGAACAAACCCGGAATCGCGTCAGGTCGCCCCATTTCCTCCATTCGAGGGAACCTAAGCCCATCGCAAGGGCATCTCAGAACAGAGAAGCAAGCCTGAAGTGTTGCGGAAAAGTGCGCTGTTTCCCGCACTAAAGCGGAACATTCGCCCGTACATCGACGTCGTTGGCTGTGACCCTTCAAGGTTACGTGCCATGCGCATTATTTATTTCTTCGGCATTGGAGCCCTTATTCTCTCTCTTTCAGCTTCGGCGGTCGCCCGTCCAGACGTCAACGCGTTCCTGAACCGGAAAGTCTCCGACACCTCGGGTTTGGTCGCTCAGATAAAGGACGATCCTGAGGTTGCCGACCGCTACGAGCGACATTTCTCCATGTCCAAGGGCGAAGTAGTGGACTACATGGTCGGACTTCACCGCTCAACCCTCGACCGCGACGGAATGTACACCGTCTACAGCGTTCCTAACGGAGGACGCCTGAAAATGCACGTCGAGAAGCTCAAGAAGGGGGAACCGGTGTTCGTTGACGCTACGGGCCGCCCGGCCCTGATCGTTAAGTGCGGCAACCCTGTGACCAGGGGACCGCGCAAAGGCAACCGAGGCAACCCCGTCGTTTTGGTGCCGACCGACGAGTCCAGCACTCGGACCCTCGTCCCGGACGTGCCGGACGCGCTTGCCCTGGACGCGCCGGGCCAGCTTGTCGCTCTCGCGCCCCCTGTGCCGGACATCCCACCACCTGCGCCGATCGTCGAGATTCCGCCCGTCGAGCCGCTTCCACCGACCGTGCCTGTGACGGCGATAGGGGGAGGGCGTTTCCCATGGTTTGCCGGTCTGCCTATTCTGTTTCCGCTTGTCGGTTCTGGCAGCCGCAACGGGGGTGGCGAGTCCGTTCCGGAGCCCGCGAGTATGGTCGTCCTCGGCGTCGGTCTTGTGGCCGTCGCCCGTCGACGCCGCAAGGCTTAAGGCTCCTTGCGAAGGGACGAGGCCCCCGGACACGAAGAGTCCGGGGGCCTCGTCGTGGGGCTCGCTTCATATCTCGAGCAACGTCGCTGCTGGTTCGGCGTTCATGCTCTCGTGACCGGTCTCGGTGGCCGTTACGATGTTCTCGATGCGGACGCCGAAGCGACCCGCGAGGTAGATTCCCGGCTCGATGCTGAAGCAGTCGCCGAGCCGCAGGACGTTCGTGCTCCCGCCGACGATGTTCGGCTCCTCGTGCCCTCGCTGACCGATGCCGTGCCCCAGGCGGTGGAAGAACGCCTCGCCGTAGCCCGCCGCCTCGATCACCTCGCGCGCCGCCGCGTCCACGCTGCCCGCCGTCACTCCCGCCCGGATCGCGTCCCGCCCCGCGGTGTGGGCGGCGAGTACGACGTCGTACACCCGCTTGGCCTCGTCCGAAGCCCCCCCGACCGCGATCGTTCGCGTGATGTCGCTTTGGTATCCCTCCAGCGAACAGCCGAAATCGAGGATCACCACGTCGCCGCCCTGAAGAGTCGTGTCGTCGCTAAGGTGGTGCGGCTCCGCGCCGCCTTTGCCCGCCGCGACGATGGCGAAGGTGGGCTTGCCGCCGCGCGACTCCATCTCGGCATAGAGTCGGGCGGCGATCTCGCGCTCCGTCTGGCCGGCCTTCAGAGTCGGAAGGACGGCGTTCCAGGCCTCGTCCGCGATGCGGCCCGCCCGTCTCAGAAGGTCCAGTTCCTCCGGCGACTTCTGGCGCATCAGAGACGACGCGATCTCACCGCCCGGTCGGAAGTTGGTGCGGGGAAGGACATCCTGGATCTCGATAAGCATCTTCGCGGGAAGCTCGTCGTCCACTGCGATGATCGCAGAGTCCAGGTTCCAGTCTCGTGCAAGCTCGCGCACGTGGACCAGGGGATCTTCGCCGTCCTTCCAGGTTCGTACGTCCTCGATGCCCGCCCTCCGCGCCTGCGTTTCGGTGAGCGCGGGCGCGATCAGCCGTACTTTGCCCTCTCGGGAGATCGCGAGCGCGAGGAACCGCTCATGGGCGCTTTCGTGCAGGTCGTGGAGGTAGCCCATGGTGACGGGCGACCAGGCGAAGAAAGCGTCCACGCTCGCGTGCTCTAGGGCGGCGGCGAGGGCGGCGATACGGTCGTTCGGCATGACGACAGGTTACTCCGCTAGAAACGGGGCACCGAGCGTTACCCGCCCCGGCAGACGTGCGCTCATCCCCGCACTGAACCTGAAGGTGGAAGAGACCCCAAGGTAAGCCTGTCACACTGAAAGGACCTTGCGCCACTTCGGAAACAACGACCTCTACACCTACACCGTCAAGCGGGTGGTCTGGGAGCGTTTCCCGCACCTGGAAGTGGAGTACGCCTTCAAGAACCGCGATGGCACGGACCTCCGCCCCTATGTCGGGCGCATCCGCGAGAAGCTGGCCGAGCTTGACGGCCTCGCGCCCACGCCCGCCGAGATCCAGAAGCTTCGCGAGACGGGATTCCTCGCGGAACCGTTTTTGGAAGCCCTCGCTCAGTTCCGGCTGAGCGCGGACCACATCGAGGTCGGCGAGCGGGACGGACGGTTCGACCTTCGTATCCGGGGACCGTGGTACCAGACGATCGACCTGGAGGTCCCCGTACTCCAGATCGTGAACGAGGCTTACTTCGAGGCGAAGGACACGCCCGAGATCCGCGCGGAAGGCGACCGACGGCTCACCGCAAAGATCGAGCGGCTGCTGGTGGTGGCCCGAGAGGCGAGCGAGACGAGCGGCTCGTTCCCCTTCCGCCTTATCGAGATGGGAACCCGCCGCGCCTTCTCGCCCGATTGGCACCGGCACGTCCTGGAGCGGCTCTGCTCGGAACTGCCCGACGTCCTGCTCGGCACGAGCAACCTCGCCTGGGGCGAGCGACTGGGCCTCAAGCTATACGGCACGTTCTCCCACCAAGGGCCGATGGCGATGCAGACCCAGGTGCCGATCCAGCGAAGCCAGAAGGCGTGGTTCGAGCTGTGGGACGACGTCTACCGGGGAAAGCTCGGGATCGCCCTCTCCGACACGATCGGAACGCCCGCCTTCCTGCGCGACTTCGACCTTTCCCTCGCCAAGCGGTTCGACGGGGCGCGGCAGGACTCAGGCGACCCTTTCGAGTGGGGCGAGACTTTCATTCGCCATCTCCAGTCCCTCGGGATCGATCCGAGAACGAAGACGGCGGTATTCAGCGACAGCCTCGACGACGCGAAGGCCGCCGAGCTTTGGCGGCGGTTCGGCAAGCGGGTCCGTCCCCAGTTCGGCATCGGGACCTTCCTCTCGAACGACCTCGGCCCGAAGCCTCTCTCAAACGTGATCAAGCTCGTCCGCGTGGACGGCTACCCCGTGTGCAAGCTCGGCGACGATCCCGCAAAGGCGCAGGCCGACGACGACGAGTACCTGCGCTACGTTCGCCACCTCGTGACAGACGTGATGCCAAGCGCTTAAATTGATGGACAACGGCTTCGAAATGTGGCGAACGCGAACGAGGAAGAATGCCTTGACTCGTTCTTGGCCGGAGCACTGTTCTTCGTATAATGCGTTATGGTCTCGGCGTTCCGTCCCCAACTCGTGGGCGCTCTGGCGTCCGCCCAACGGGCCTTCGGTCTGCATCCGAGAAGCCGTCCGCTTGAGAATCTCTCCGAACGGAGTCGCCGGGCCTTATCGGGGCTGAACGCTTCGCCCAAGAGCCTTCGTTTCCAGATCGCGCTCCGGCAGTTAGGCCACGACTGGGACCTCTTCACAGAGGAGGCGACAAGCGACGCCGCCGCCCTTCGTCTGCAACTCCGCGTGCTGGATCTCGCCGAGCGTTCGCCCGAGGCGGAACGTCTGATCCGCCCGAACCTGAGCGAGGCGCCGATCAGCCGCCTTCTCGCCACGACGCTTGTGAACGCAACGGCGCAAGGCGCGTCGGCGGTCGAGTTTCGATTTGGATCCCCGCAGGAGGAAACGAGCCTGATCTATCAGATCCGGGGGCAGGAAAGGGAAGCGGGACAACTCCCTCGGGATCTGGAGGAAAGTCTCCGGGGCTTGCTCCGCTTCGTCGAGGCAGCGGGCTTCGGAAGGATCAAGCCCTATTTGGGGCCTTCACCGAAGTTACCGAACGATCTGGCTTTCGCATGGCCCGAGCGTGATCGCTTGACGATCACGCTCGGGTGAGGATCAACCCGTGCTCTGCATCGCCGCCGCGATGCCTGCGATGCTCTGGAGCATCGCCTCGCGCCAGACGCCCTCCCGCTCCTCTTCGGAAAGCCCTTCCCAGCGGTCCATCAGCATGACCTGGAGGCGCGAGAGCGGCTCGACCATCGGGTTGCGGAACTCGACCGTGTTGCGCACGACCCGCGCGCGGGCCATAAGCTCGGACTGGCCGGAGATCGCGAGGATCGCATCGCGGGTACGGGCGTACTCCGCCTCGATCAGGGCCTCGATGCGCTCGCCTAGCTCCGGGGGCTCGACCCGAGCGGCGTACATCCGGGCGGTCGGCAGGTGGGCGCGCATCAGCTCGAGTTCGGCGTTGTTGACCACCATCGAGAAGAACGGCCACTCCTTGTACATCCGCCGCAGCTCGTCCAGTCCGCCCGAATCGATCTTGCCCTTGAGCGCCGTTCCCAGGCCGTACCAGCCGACCATCGTCGCCCGGCTCTGGACCCAGGCGAAGTTCCACGGGATCGCCCGCAGACCTTCCACCCCGGTCACGCCGCTGCCGCCGCGCGACACGGGACGGGAGGCGATCGTGAGGAGCGCGATGTGCTCGATCGGCGTGGCCTGGAGGTAGAAAGGCCAGAACCCCTCGTCCTCGTACACGAGCTTGCGGTACGCCTCGCGCGACGCCTCTTCCATTCCCCGCATCGTCCCGCCGTACCGCTCCTCCGCGCCCTTCACGCCGGTGCCGTACTCCGCGAGGAGCACCGCGCCGACGATCTGCTCCAGGTGGCGGTGGGCGATAGGGGGCAGAGAGTAGCGGAACGAGATCACCTCGCCCTGCTCGGTGAAGCGGATCTCGCCCGAGAACGACCCCTCGGGCTGGGAAAGGATCGCCCGGTTCGCGCGTCCGCCGCCGCGCCCGACGGTACCGCCGCGCCCGTGGAAGAGCCGGATCGGGATGCCCGTCTCGCGGCTCGCGACGGCGAGCCCGGCGAGGGTGGACTGGAGCGACCAGTTTGCGGCGAGGTAGCCGCCGTCCTTGCTGGAGTCGCTGTAACCCAGCATGATCTCCTGGGTGCCGCCCCGCGCGTCGAGATGGCGCCCGTAGGCCGCGTTCGCGACCATCGCCCGGAACAGGTCGCCCGAGTGGTGCAGGTCGTCGATCGTCTCGAAAAGCGGCACCACGTCGAGGTCGCTCTCGATCCCCTTAGGACCGACTCGGTACAGCCCCGCTTCCTTCATGAAGAGCAGCACCTCCAGCACGTCGGAGACGCCGTGCGTCATAGAGATGACGTAGGCGACGACGCTTAGAGGCGAAAGCTCCCGGCGGGCGCGGGCGATCACCCCGAACGCGTCGAGGACGTGGTGGGTCGTCTCGCTCGCCTCGTAGTTCGCGGGTAGCAACGGGCGCGGGTTCTCCAGCTCGGCGGTGAGGAGAGCGACCTTCGCGTTCTCGTCAAGGTCGGAGTACTTCGGGCAGACCCCGGCGGCGAGCAGGATCTCGTCCAAGGCTACGGCGTGGGCGTCGCTGTGCTGGCGCACGTCGAGGGTCGCGAGGTGGAAGCCGAACGCCTCGACCTGACGGACGAGGTGGGGAAGCCGCCCGCCGTCGGCGACGCTTCCGGCCCCGTTCTCGCGCAGGCTCGTCTGGACGAGCCGCAGGTCCTTCAGCAGATCCCCCGGCCCGGCGTAGCCGTCGTCGAAGCCGCCGCGCCGCCCGTGGGTCAGCATCGCCTGAGCCTTCTGGAGCGTCTGCGCGAGGCGGGCCTCGATACGCAGGAACTTCCGGACGTAGGGCTCCTGCGAGGTGCGTTCCCTTAAGGCCTCCGCGAGCCTGAGGTCCTCGCGCTCCAGGTCTTCACGCAGGGCGTCCGAGATCGGGGTGAGCTTCGTGCTAAGGGTGAGTGAGCGGCGTAGGACGGCGGCGCGCTCGATGTAGACTTCCAGGGCCTGGATGCGGTGCTCCAGCAAGGTGGTCCAGGTGACCTCGGGGGTGACGTTGGGGTTGCCGTCGCGATCGCCGCCGACCCAGGAACGGTAGGTGAGGAAGGTCGGGACCTCGAACGTCTCGCCGGGGTACGCCTCCGTCAAGGCGCGCTGGAGATCGTCGTGGAGCCACGGAACGACCTCCATCACCGTCTTGCCGAAGAAGTACAGCGCGTTGCGGACCTCTTCGCGCACGCTCAGCCGCTGAGCGCGCATCTCGTCCGTCTGCCAAAGCTCGACGAGAATCCGCTCGGCCTCGTCCATCGGCGCGTTCTCGGCCTCCAGAGGATCGGTGAGGGCGGGCGGAGCCTCGTCCTTGGCGAGCAGAAGGGCGACCGCCTGGAGCTTGTCGAGGACCGACTTGCGCTTGGCCTCCGTCGGGTGGGCGGTCAGGGTGGGCGCAACGTGCATCCGGGCCATGAGGGCTCGCACCTCGTCGGCTCCCGCGCCGCGCTCCTTGAGGTGGAACACCGCGTCGCGGATCGACTCGCGCCGGGGATGGCGGGCGCGATTGACCCGCACGATCTCCTTCTGCTCCGCGACGTTCATCAGCTGGAACAGGATCGTGAAGGCGCGAGCGAGGCGGCGAACTCGGTCCGGGTCGTCCAGGTTCGGCTCGTCGGGCGAGGCCATGAGGCGGCGCGCCTCCTGCACGAAGGCCGAGCCTTCCTGAGATCGCAGGACCCGACCGAGCAGGTCGTCGATCCGCTTGAGGTCGAAGCCTAGAGGCTCCGAGATGCCGTACGCGTCCGGCTGGAGATCGAGAAAGCCCATGCCAAAGATATTGTGGCGAACGGGAACGAATCGACGTTGGCGCCTCCTCTGGGAGTAACGCGCAAACGGCGTCGGACGTACCATAAGGACGATGTCACCGACGGCGACGAAGGCGATCCGGAACGGAACCCTGACCCTCGCGGTCTTGGGCCTAGGGGCGGGCGCGGCCACCCTTTGGAAGCGCTACGGACGTCTCGATCCCTACGCGGCGATGAAGCGGCAGCGACCGATGGACGCCGGCGCCTCGATCAAGGCGAACGACGTCGTCCTCCGGCACTACCAAAACGGCAAGCTCGTCGCCTCCGCGAACGCCAAGGATCTGGCGATCAACGCCGACCGAAGCGGCGTGACCCTCAAACGCGTCACCAACGGCCTTGCCAACACCTCGCAAGGGGCGATGCGCTTCAAGACGGACAAGGGCGTTATCCAACCCAACGCCCGCACGGTCGCCCTGTCCGGCAACGTCCAGGTGAATGGCAAGGATGGCCAGGGTCGCCCCTATCTGATCCAGACCGCCCAGGCCGATATCAACGGCCTCAAAGGACAGCTCACCGTACCGACGCCCCTTAAGGGCACGATCCTGGGCGGCCCTTTCCGGGCGGAAAGCCTCGTGTATCGTCCCAACTCCGACTACACTTCCCTGAACAAGGTCGTGTGGCGCGGCAAGATCTCCCAGGGCACGGTGCCTGTTACTCAAGGAGCCCGCGCCTGGAACCTCGTCGGCAAGACCGTCACGAAGAAGGGCTTCATCGTGACCGCCGACGATGCGCGCGCGGAGGACGGCGAGACGATCGTTATGGCCCCGAACGTCGTCCAGAACACGAAGACCGACGTGATCACTGCAATGGGGCGAGCGACCTACCGCTCTTCGAAGGCCGACCTCGTGGCCGACAAGATCGTCGTCTTCCGCAAGGAGAAGCGGGCGGTCTTCACCGGCAATGTGGTGATGTACGTGCGTCCGAAGAAGGATTGGGACAAGCCGCTGCCGAAGAACGACGTTGGCGCGCAGCCCTTGGTGCCGGACATCCCCGCTAACCTCAAAGCAAAACCAGCCGCGCCGGACATCTCCTCCGACGAGCAGAAGCGGGACGACGATCTGCGCTCCGGTAAAACCCTTCGCAACTACCCGATGAACCTCAAGGCGGAGAACGTCGAGTACTGGTACGGCGAAGGCAACCGTCACGCCGTCGCCAAAGGCGGCGACCCCACCGCCTTCCAGCGCTTCGACGACGGTCGTTGGCGCGTGGCGAACTCAATCCAGGCCAACTACGACGGCGAGAAGGACACGCTCGAACTGCTCGGCGACGGCACCAAGCGCCAAGTGAAGATGAAGAACTCCATCGGCGACTGGATCGATGCGTTCTGGATGCGCCTCTCGACGAAAGAGGATCAGACGGAGGAGGAGGACGACATGCAGGCCAAAAGCCCAATCGCCCATATGATAAGCCGCGACGACGACGATGGACTGAGCGGCGGCAAGAAAACGACGCCCCCCGCCAAGGGCGGCACGACGCCTCCCCCGACGAACCCGCCCGCGACGACTCCGCCTGCGACCAACTCTCCGGCGACCGCGCCTCCTGCGAAGACGGGGCCTTAGGCTCAGTCGGCTTCGCCCTTTCCGAAGGTAAGGGTGGGGCGAAGGCTTAGAGCCCCCGCCTGTAAAAAGGTCTTGCTGGGCTCCCTAGCCTAAAGCCGGAAGCCTAGACCTACGTAGCCTGCGCGCAGGGTGTCGGCTCCCGCGAACTCGTAGCGGGCGGTGACGTAGACCGACTTCGAAAGATCGTAGCCGCCTTCCAAGGCGAAGAGCAGGCCCGTGTGGCCGTCCGCATCCACCCGGTTCGCCCGACCAATGCCGAGGCCCGCGCCGCCGAAGAGGCGGCTGCCCGTCGGCTGATAGCGGGCGTTCACGAAGAGGGAAAGGACCGTCAGGTCGCCGGGCGGGATGGGGTTGAAGCCTCCGTCTCCGCTCGCGCCTCCCTGGGAAACAGACTGGTACGCCCCTCGGACCTGCCCGACCAGCGTCACATCCGGACGGAGGGGAAAAGCGTAGCCAGCGGCGGCGTAGATGCCCGCATCAGGGCCGAGGCGATTGTAGTTCGGGAGGAACAGACCCGCTTCGAGACTCAGCGGACGCTCGACGCGAGAGGATTGCGCCGCCAACGGCAGGGCCAAGGCGGCGAGGAGGGGAATGAAGTAAGTCTGCATTCCCGTACTATAGCGATTAGCGGGTGATTAGAACCGGTAACCGACGCCGACGGTCACCGCCTTGTAACCGTCGATGTTTCCAAACCCATCGTTATAGCGCACGACGCCGTAGAGGCTCTTCGTGAAGTCGTAGCCGCCCTCGACCGACCAGCCCAGGTGGGTCGTGTTGCCCGACAGCCCGTTCCCGACGTTGACGTCGATGTTCGCCGCGTTGAGTCCTGCGCCGACGAAGAACTTCTCGCCCTCGGACGGTCGGTAGCGCACGTCGACGCCGTAGTTCTGGACGGTGATGTCCGAGCCGAAATCGTTCCAGAACGAGCCGCGGGCGACCGCCGCGACGTCGAGCCCCTTGAAGTTCAGGAACGAGTAGCCGAGGCCGACCTGGACGCCGAGGTTCTTGTCGCCGCCGGAATACGTCGGGATGTAGAGGCCGACCTCGGCCCGGAACGGGTTCTCGATCTTGGTCGTGGTCTGGGCGGAGGCGGCGCCCACGAGAGCGACCGAAACGACGAGCAGGGCGGAAAACTTCTGCATCACAGAGGCCTTGACGTCTCGCCCAAGACCTCGATACGGTCGCTGGGACCAAAGTCCCTCGGCTTTGGGATCTTCTTTTGTAAATCTCAGTTCCAGGGCTTTAAGGCCTTTCAGGAGCCTGAGGAACGCGTGATTTCGCTCGTTCGCGCTCGAACTCGCCGACTGCGCGGAGGAAGCCGCCCCGTCCGGGATCGCCGGCACGGGCGAGGAGCTTCGCCATCACGTCGGCGTAGCTGGACATCAAGGGGTCGAGCTTCGGGAACTCCTCATCCACGGCCTTCGCCGCGCCGTCGAAGTCCTGCCCATCCTTCGGAAGCCGCGCCCAGAGGTCCCGCCAACGGGCGACGCCCGCCGCTTTCGTGTTGCGCGCGAGGGAACCGTAATGAATCACCCCTTCAGTCCAGGGAATGTCGCCTCGAAGGCCCAAGTCGCTCAACCCCGCCATGTAGGGCCGGTAGTCGGCGGAGGTGAGGAACGCCGGAAGCTCGGGCCCGAGGATACGCCGCGCGTCGACGGGCGGTCCGAGAGCGGCGTCGACCTCCTTGGCGAAGCCCATCGCTTGGGCCGCTTTCAGGGTCTGCATTCCCGAGTTTGTGCCGACCGCCGCCGCTATCTCCCCCGGCTCCTGACGTACGAAGGCTGAGAGGCGCGCCGCCGCGAGCAGGTTCTCCTTGGGCGACAGCCCAAGGCGCGCCGCCGCGATGAGGCGATCCACCGCCCCATGGATCGGAGCGAACTCGGGATAGAGCGTACCGAAGCCATCCTCGTAGTTCCGGTCGGAGACGAGCATGGATCGACGGCTTGCCTGAACCCAGAGCGACGTCGAAGCCTCGACGCCCTTCAGCGCGGTACGGGCGAGTTCTCGTTCGGCGGGGGTGGCGGTCCCTGCCGCCGTCTTGGCGATCGCCTCCGCCCCGGTGGCGAACGTCCGTCCGCGCTCGGCCCCCCGGGCATCCCGAATAAGGGTAAGGGCCGTGTCGGCCTCGGGTGCCGTGCCTGCCGCGCGGCGCACGTCGTTCGGCGTCGTCCATAGGCCTTCTTGCCTCGCCGCCGCGAGTTCGCGGGCGAGACGAAGGTCAGGAAGCCACAGGGTCAAGGCGGCGAGCGTAACGAGGCCGCCCGCGAGCCAACGTCCTTTCCTCATTTCGCCTAGCCCCTTACCCCGGCGTGAAGCCGTTTGAACCGGTCGAAGTCCCGCAGGAAGTCGCCTAGCCGTCCCGTCGAGGTGAGCACGAGGTTACGGGCCGCCGAAGGATAGGCGCCCAGCGACTTCGAAACCCTGACGGACATCGACCATCCCTGCCGTACCATGCGCCCATTGTAAGGCGCTTTCCGGCAACGGGTCGGTCGATTAGGCCTTCTGCTCGATCTTCGTCTCGTCCTCGTTCCGCGTGGGGCCGAGGTCGACGGCGGGCAGGGTAGCTTGCGGATCTTCGAATCGGTATCGCTCGGGAAGGCGCCTCTCTATCTTCATGGCGATATAGATCCAAGCGATGAACGCGATCCATACCGTAACCATGTGGATCAGCACGAGATCGACCTGAAGGGTTCTGTGAAACAACTCTAGGAGAATCTCCGTTCCGAACCACACCAGAACCGTGACGAGAGCCGAGAGGAGCTTGGCGGCTCGCCCAATGCTCTGGAAATTCGTCCGAAGCGTTTGGGAGTTCTCCATCGGCGGCGGGGCGACGAAGGGCCGCTCGGCGCTAAAGGCGGGGCGGCGTTCTCCGCGCCAAGCGTCGAGCCGTGTTTGGAGTTCGGCGATCCCCTCGACCCGCCGCCGGGCGGAAGGAAGGTAGGGACTCTCCACGCTGAACGTCTGCGTCCGGGCACCCTCGGCCCATGTGACGTAGAGCCGGGGGCGGTGACCGAGAAACGCCTCATCGACCGAACGGACCTCCGTTTTCACGACGGCTGAGGCGGGGAGCTCGAAGCGGGTGTCGCGTCCAACGAACGTCAGGCGGTCGAAGTCGATCCTCAGGACGCCATGATCCATGTCGTCGCCAAGCACGGGATGGCGCCACCGTTCTGCCGCGTACGAGACTCCGACGTACTCCCCACCTAAGGTGCCCTCCCCCCGCGCCTCCAACGACTCGACGTCCTGGGTCCGCCCGCGCGCGATCGACCGCGCTTTCGTCGTCTTCGCGGCCCGAAACATACCAACGAAGCTAGCGCCTATACCCCCAAGACACAGAGCGGCGGCGAAGTTTCCTGTGCCGCTGGACGTTAGAACGCGCAGCGCCAGCAGAGCGATGCCTATCGACCCCAGGAAGGCGGCGACGGCCGAAAGGGAAGCGACGGTCGTCTGGCGCTGGACTCGCCTCAGCCGCTCGGGATCGCGCATCTCCAGGGGAGCCGACGCGGGATCCATCAGGAGGAGCTTTTCCCTGGGCCACTTCGCCAACTGGGCGCGCCACGCCTTCATGGAGCCAGCATAAACCCTTTTCGGCTAAGCCTGTTGCCGGACGGTCGCTTCGTCCTCCAGCCTTGCCGGATCGAGTTCAACCTTTGGAGTGACGGAAGGCGGGGCTTGATAGCGGTACCGTTCGGGAAGGCGCTTTTCGAAAGCTTGGGAAAAGAGGGGCCAGGAGCCCACCGATGCGCCGACGAGAGCCGCGATCAAGGGGCCAAAAGCGGGAGAAAGCCCTCGGAAGAGGAACGATAGGCCGATGCCGAGGATGATCGCCAGCGTCAACGTCGCCGTCGCTCCGAGCCATCTTGCCCAAGGACCGACGCGCCCTGACGCGGACGGCGAAAGACGGAAGCTGCTCGGAGGAAGGAGAAAAGGGCTCTCCTTTCCGAACGTCGAGCGTCGTTCGCCTCGCCAGGCGTCGATCCGCTCCTGAAGCTCGGTAACGGCCGCGACGCGCCGCCGGAACGACCGACGATAAAGCAGGTCGACGCTGAGAACCTTCGTCTGGCCGCTATCGAGCCAAGTGACGAAAAGGCGGAACGTCGCGAAGGTGGGATGGCCCGCCGCCCGGCGAATCTCGGTCCTCACGATAGCCGAAGCGGGCAGATCGAAGCGGGTATGGCGACCGACGAAGGTCAGTCGGTCGAAGTCGATGCGCATCACGCCCCGGTCCATGTTCTCGCCGAGAACGTCGTGCCGCCAGACTCCGTCGGTGTAGGCGACTCCGACGGAGTCGCCCCCTAGGATCGGCTCTCCCCGTGCTTCCAACTCGTCCTCGATACGGTGTCGGCGTCGAACGTCGAGCCGCTCGCATGCGCCAAGGAGAATCCATAGAGGGCTGAACGCAAGGCTGGCAAACCCCATGAGCCCCAGAAGGATCGCCCAACCCGGTCTGTCGACATCGAAAAGGGCGTTCGATATCCCAAAGTATCCTAGCGTCGGAAGAACGCTCAGGAAGGCGGCTCCCGCCAGCGTACGCGTCGCTTCCCGACGCTCCGATCGCAGCTCTTCGGGGTTGTGCATCCAGACGGGCGCCGTAACGGGGTCCATCCTCTGGGGCGTGACGACGGGCCATCCCTCGACTTGCCTTCGCCACGCCTTCACCCTCTCAGCATACAACTCTCCAAGATGCGCCGATCTCCTCAAGATCGCCTTGCCACCTCGACAAAACGGGAGAATCGGGCATCCTTCCGAAACCATGCGCTTACGACTCCTCCCGCTCACCCTCCTCGCCGCCCTAGGCTACGTCGTCGCGGGGTGCGGCGGCTCGAGTGGAGGCGGCTTCGTCTCGGCTCCGACCGGCGGGGGCGGGCAGGTTACGGACTACGTGGGAACTTACACCGGGAGCCTCGACGGAACCGGCACCACCTCGATCACCGTCGCGGCGGACGGCACCGTCTCCGGCACGCGAGTGACCACCATGGGCCGGAACCAGACGCTCCTCGGAAAGGTGAACGCGGACGGCGCGCTGGAGCTGACGATCCGCGAAGGCGACGCCGCCCGCCTAGAATCGGGCTTCCTCGCCGTCTTGGGCGGCGGGCGCGCGTCGGCTGTCACGACCGAGTCGGGCGGCAGCGACATCGAGGATATCCACGGCTATGTCCTGACCGGCGGCGCGGCGGCGACCAAAGCCCCGCTGACCACCGGGAGTGCCTTCGCGTCGATCGACGAGGGACGCGTCTCCTTCACGGGAACCTGGACTCGGGCCGGGAAGACCGGAACCTTCCAACTGCGCGTCGAACCTTCGGGAAAGGCCTCGGGGACCTGGACCGAAGACGGCCAACCCGCCCTCTTCTCGGGACGCCTCGCTGATTGGGCCCACGGTCCCAGCGGCCACTATAGCCTCGCGGGCGAGTTCACGTTCGTTCGAACCGCCCGGACCCTCGATGTGCGGGCGCTGGACATCCCCGTCCTGAGCCGACCGTTCGACAAGTTCACCGGGCTCGCGCTCGACGGAACGGGCGAGCCCTACGTTCTATCGCTTCACGTCGCGGCCTAAGCCTTATTTGAATCGCCGTTTCCAGTCGTCCAGGAGGCGCAGGGCCTCCAGTGGTGTGAGGGCGTTGGGATCGACGCCGCGCAAGGCCTCCATCACCGGGGGCTCCTCGGCCTCGAAGAGGGAAAGCTGGAACGTCTGCTTCAAGGGCGGAGCCGGGGCGGCGGGCCGCTCCTCCAACTCGCTCAGAACCTCGCCCGCGCGGCGCAAGACGGACGAGGGCACGCCCGCCATTCGGGCGACGTGGATGCCGTAAGAGCGGTCGGTGCCGCCGGGGAGGACCCGGTGGGTCCAGACCACGTCCTCCCCCAACTCCTCGACCGCCACTCGGAAGTTCGCGACGCCGGGGATCTGCCCCGCGAGGGCGTTGAGCTGGTGGTAGTGGGTCGCGAACATCGTCTTCGCGCCGACGCCCGCGAGATGCTCGACCATCGCCCAGGCGATGGCGAGCCCGTCGTAGGTGCTCGTGCCCCGCCCGACCTCGTCGAGGATGACGAGGGAGCGGCCGGTCGCGTGGTTCAGGATGTTGGCCGATTCGACCATCTCGACCATAAAGGTGGATTGGCCGAGGGCCAGTTCGTCTTTCGCCCCGATGCGGGCGAACACGCGGTCGCACAGCCCCATCCGGCACGTCTTCGCGGGCACGAACGAGCCGATCTGAGCCATGAGGACGATGAGCGCCGCCTGCCGCAGGTAGGTCGACTTGCCCGCCATGTTCGGCCCGGTGAGAATCACCACGCGGTTCTCGCTTCCCTCCCTTTGAGAAGGGAGGGAAGCGAGGTTCCGGG
Source organism: uncultured Fimbriimonas sp. (assembly GCA_964516175.1). Lineage (GTDB taxonomy): Bacteria > Armatimonadota > Fimbriimonadia > Fimbriimonadales > Fimbriimonadaceae > Fimbriimonas. Next base: position 90,376 of record CAZEWR010000012.1, read on the forward strand.
GTCTGGCGGAACTCGGTCCCATCCCCGCCCTGCCCTCCCCCAAGGGGGAAGAAAGCGCCACGTCGTTCGGTACGAAGCCCTGCGGAGAAGACGCCTCGACAACGGGGTGGCGGCCACCGTCGATCTCCAGCACGTCGGCCTCCACGATCTCCGGGCGGACGTAGCCCCGGCGGACGGCGACCTCCGCGAGGGCGGCGAGGGCGTCGAGTTCGGCCAGGGCGCGGGCGGTCTGCAGCAGCGACCGACGGTGTTCCGCGACGCGTACCCGCAGCCGGGCGAACAGGTCGGCCTCCAGGGCGGTCGCCTTCTCCTCCGCGCCCAGGACGCGCGACTCGTGCTCCTTGAGGTCGGCGGTGATGTAGCGCTCGGCGTTCGCGGTGGTCTGTTTGCGTAGGTAGCCCTCTGGAACCTTCGCGACGTGGGCCTTGCCGACCTCCAGGTAGTAGCCGAACACGGAATTGAAGCCGACCTTGAGCGAGGCGATGCCGGTCTTCTCCCGCTCCTCGCGCTCCAGACCCGCGATGTACGCTTTGCCGTTCTGGGCGAGGTCGCGCAGGGCGTCAAGCTCGGGGTCGTAGCCGGCGGCGACGATCCCACCCTCACGCACCGTCGCGGGCGGGTCGGAAACGACCGCCCGTTCCAGGAGACGGCCGAGTTCGGCGTGGTCGCTCATCGATTCGCGAAGCTCCTGGATGCGCCCTTCCGCAAGGCGGCGCAGGGGCTCCGCCAAGGTGGGCAAAGCTCCGAGGGAGGTCCGCAAGGCGCCGAGGTCGCGCGGCGTGGCGAGGCCCGCCGCACAGCGGCTGACGAGCCGCTCGAGATCGGCCAACCGCTTGAGTGCGTCGCGCAGGTCGCCCCGAAGCAGGGAAGCCCCCGTGAGCCGCGCGACCGCCTCGTGGCGCGATCGGATATCCGTCGCGTCGAGTAGAGGCTGCTCGATCCACCGCCGGAGCAGGCGGGCTCCCATCGGCGTCATCGTTTCGTCGAGGACGCCGAGCAGGGTGTGGCGGCGCCCGCCGTCCGACATCGAGCCGGTCAGCTCCAGGGCGCGGCGGGTGGCCGGGTCCAGCTTCATGAAGCCGTCGACGGAGTAGGTCGTCAGCGTCTCGACGTGCTCTAGAGGAAGGCGGTTCTTCTCCGCGTAGGCGAGGGCCATCGCGGCGGCGACGATCGCGGTGGTCTTGTCCTCGCATCCGAAACCTGCGAGGTTGCCCACCCCCATCTGCTGCATCAGCCGCCGCGCCGCGCGGTCGGCTCCCGGCGGGGCGAACTCGCTCGTCGCGACGCCCAGGGAGACGCGCGCCGCCTCGCCCAACTCGGCGGCGTTGGGGCCGAAGAGCAGCTCGCGCGGCCGCAGGCGGGCCAGCTCCTGAAGCATCGCCTCCACCGCCCCGTCGCCGCACACCTCGGTCACCGCGAACTCGCCCGTGCTGGTGTCGAGGGTGGCGAGCCCCGCCCGCCCGTCCATGACGCAGATCGCCGCGAGGAAGCAGTTCTCCCCCGCGTTGAGCATGGAGTCCTCGACGAGCGTCCCCGGCGTGAGGACCCGCGTGACGCCGCGCTTGACGAGCCCCTTGGCCTGCTTGGGGTCTTCGAGCTGCTCCATCAGGGCGACCCGGTGGCCCTTGGCAACGAGCCGCACGAGGTAGCGCTCCAGGGCGTGGTGGGGGACGCCCGCCATGGGGATGCGCCCGTTCTCGCCGTCCTCGCGCCCGGTCAGGGTGATCTCCAGGGCGGTCGCGGCGGTCTCCGCGTCGGGGCCGTAGAACTCGTAGAAGTCGCCGACCCGGATCGCCATCAGGGTTCCGGGATGCTCCGCCCTCGCCGCGAAGTACTGCTGGAGCATGGGCGTGCGCGCGGTCACCCTTCTATTGTGGCAGGGGAGGAAGCCCCCTCCTCGTCCCGGCGCGGCGAAAGCCCGGCGTCTTGTCGATCCGCCCTCGCACCGGATGAGGAAGAGGTTGGGGGTGGAGCAACGCGGCGTGGCGCCTATCGATGCCTGTAGTTCTTGCGCGTGAGCCGAAGTTCGTAGGGCCGGGTGGCGGTCAAGGCGATCAGCCGCCCGTCACGTCGCTCGAAGGCGAGGACGAAGCCGGGCTCTTCGAGATCTTTCGGGACGAACCCGGGCGCCGCCTCCACCACGCCCACGATCCCGTTTACGTCCCGATCCACGAACGGCACGTCGATCAGCCGCACCTTCGAGCCGAACCGCTTGGCCAGGATCGCCGCCATCCGGACCCGGTCGCGAGCGTGGGGTTTGAACATCATTTCGTCGACCACGCGGCGCATCCGCAGGCCGAACCCCGCGAGGGAGACGACGATCACCGCCAACGCAACTGCTGCCAAGCCCCAAGGATTCGCCCGCCGCACCGTTTCGCAAGTGTAGCGCGATCCGCGCGAGAAAGCGACGGGTGCCACGGGCGGTATCCTAGGCGCATGCCGAGACTCGTCTGGCTCAACGGAACCGTCACGCCTCTGGAGCAGGCGACGACGAGCGTCATGGACCACGCCCACCTCTACGGCGACGGTCTCTTCGAGGGCATCCGCATCTACGGCGGCAAGGTCTTCAAGCTGGACGAGCACCTCAAGCGGCTCTACCACGGCTGCCGCTACCTGGGCTACGAGATGACCCTCGGCTTCGAGGAGCTTAAGCGCACCCTGCTCGACGTATGCCGTCAGACCGAGATCGCCGACGGCTACATCCGCCTGAACGTCACGCGCGGCACCGGCCTCGGACTCGACCCGAAGAACATCGACCGGACGCCCAACGTGATGATCGCGGTCTCGACCCTCGCCCTCTATCCCCAGGAGGCGTACGAGACCGGCCTGCACGTGATCACCACGTCGCTCCGCGTCATCCCCCCGGACGCCCTCGACCCGCGCGTGAAGTGCATCGGGCGCTACGCCTCGAACATCCTCGCCAAGTCGGAGGCGAACCGCGCCGGGGCGGGCGAGGGCCTGATGCTCAACGCGCAGGGCTACCTCGCCGAATGCACCGGCGACAACCTGTTCCTGATCCAGGACGGCCGGATCCGCACCCCCCACCCGTCCTGCGGCATCCTAGAGGGCATCACCCGGAACACCGTCATGGAACTCGCCCGCGAGGCGGGCTACCCGGTCGAGGAGGCGTTCATGACCCCGTTCGACGTCTACACCGCCGAGGAGGCTTTCCTCACTGGAACCGCCGCCGAGGTGATCCCGATGGTCTCACTCGACGCGCGGCCCATCGGCGACGGCACGCCCGGACCCGTGACCCGCGACCTGATCGCCCGGTTCCGCGCCCACACCGCCGAAGGCACGCCGTTCCTCGAGGGCGCCCTCGCCTAGCGGCTCGTCTCCCAACTGCTCGCTTTGTGGCGCGGAGACGACCTTTTCCCTCGCCACCGGCGGGGTGAGGGAGCCGCTCTGCGCCTCGTGCGCCGAGCGGCGCACGAGGGTTCCAGGGCTCTCCAGCCTAGCCTCCGCCCTTATGGGATCGAACGGGGGGGGCGAGGGAAACGGCGCCGAGACCTGTCCTTTCTGCGGGACGAGCGCCGAAGCGGCCCGGCGGACGGGACTCGCCGGATGTCCCCTCTGCTACGTCGCCCTCGCCGAAGTCTGGCCCGCTCTGGGTGCGGTTCCAGGGCGGTACGCTGAGGGGAGGGACAACGGATGACCAAACACGCGATCTTAGGGTTTCTCGGCGCGCTGGCGCTGTTCGGGTGTGGCGGAGGCGGTAACGGGGGCGGAAGCTCCTCCGACTCGAAGCCGCGCGTCGCGTACGTCAACGCTTCTTCCGATGCGGGCGGCCTCGACTTCCTCTTAAATAGGGCCACCGAAGCCTCCGCCCTCCCTTACGGAACCGCCACCGACTTCGCGACCGTCTCGGCGAAGGACTACGACGTGTCGATCCGCCCCAACGGCTCCTCGGAGACGATCTGGAGCGAGGCTCATACCTTCGACGCGGGCGCCAACGCCGTCGACAATGTCGTGATCGCTCTCGGTCTGCGCACTCCGCCGTCCGACACGACGCAGACGCCGCCCGTCGTCGAGAACGACAAGCGACTCGTGCTCTCGTTCGCGACCGTCGATCGCAATCTCCCTGTCGGCAACCGGGCTCGACTTCTGATCGTCCACGCCTTAGTGCGGAAAGCGGGTTTCGGAACTCCCGCCATCGACTTCCGAAACCCGGGCAACACGCCTGCGGTCGAGGTGACCGGGATAGGCTTCGGCGGGACGATCGTCAAGGACGTCGATTCCGGTTCCCAGACGTTCGAGGCGCGCCAGAGCGGCACCGAGCAGGACTTCGTGAACTCGAAGACATTCACCCTCACGGCGGGCGGCGTCTACGTGGCCCTCGTCTCGGGCGTCGAAGGCGGCACCGGCTCGGCGGCACCGGACATCCGGCTGATCCCGATCCCCACCCGCGCCCCGTAACACACTTGGGAGAGCGGGAGCTTGCACCCACTCTCGGTCTGCGAGCTCGCTCTCCTATCGAGTTGTTTATCGATCCCGAGCAGGCCTCCGAGTGTCTACTCGCCGCCCTCACCGCCGTCTGCAGGACCGGCGGAAGACTTTCCAGCGATGCTCCGGGCTCGTTCCGTGGCGGCGGAACCGACGCCGCCCATGCTCTCGCCACCCGCTACGGGCGTCATACCGCCTGCCGCCCCGATTCCGGTGGGGGCGACGCCCCCGCCGGAAGCCGGGGCGTCGGTAGAGGCCGCGTCCACCGAGGCGGATTCGTCCTTAGTACCGCAACCCACGAGGACCAAGATCACGATCGGAAAGGCGAAGGAGAGACGGTTGCGCATGGCCCTAGCGTAGCACGGGGCGCGTTTAAGCTTCGGATTCTAAAATTTCACACAGCCTAAGCCTTAGCAAGACTCCCTGAGAATTTTTGAATCAACTTTCGAGCATCGCCCTCTGTACATTAGATCAGGGATGCGTGACGCTTCCCGGACCTTTGAAATGAAAACCCGAATCGTGCTCGTCGTGGCCGCTCTGGCCAGCCTCGCCGTCCTCGCCGACGCCCAGGCGCCCAAGAAACCCACGATGCCGAAGAAGCCGATGATGGGTAAGAAGATGGGCAAGAAGAAGCCCATGATGATGAAGGATCCGAAGACCGGCAAGATGGTTCCCATGCCGACGAAGCCCCCGATGATGATGAAGGACCCGAAGACGGGCAAGATGGTCCCCATGCCTCCCAAGCCGATGATGCACAAGTCCATGCCGACGAAGCCCCCGATGAAGAAGGGCGCCTAGCCTACGCGGCTCCAGAGCCTCTTTCCAACCGCGCCGACTTCCTATGGAAGTCGGCGCGGTTCGCGTCCGGGCCTCCTGAACGGCGTGACGAAGTCCCGCCTAACCCGTCAAAGCCTTATGGCGCCGCTTTTCGCCCTGCTTCGGCCGTTTCAAGACGTCGAGGATCGCGTCCTGCGGATCGTGTCGGTGCGGGACGCCGACGTCCGCGAGACGATCCGGCTGCTTATGCGTGAGGTCGGCGCATCCTACACGATCTCTCCCGAGGTTCAGGGGACGGTCAGCGTCAGCCTCCGCAACGTGCGGTTCGGGGCGGCGCTCGAGAACGTCGTGCGTCAGGTCAGCGCGAAGGTCCACGTCGAGGCTGGCGTGTACCAGATCGTCTACCGTTACGAGGCTCCGTTTCGTGAGCAGGCGGAGATCGACCGTGCTTACGTCCGTCTCCGCGATCTCGCCCGCAAGGAGAAGGGCCTCGTGGCGTGGCTCGGGCCGCGTTTCGCTCTCTTCGAGGGGAAGGCGATGCGCCAAGGGCCTGTCGCCGCCCACGCGATCGCCGAAACGGAGCGAACGAATCCTCATCGGTCCGTTTGGATCACTCACGTCGAGCCGCCGGCCGAACGGCAGAGCCCCGGCCTCGACCGCTACGCGACGGTCGAGGCCGGATACCGAAACGGCGGATCGTTCGTCGATACCTGGCGCCGCCCGCCCAAAGGCGAGTGGCGGCTCCTGTCCCGGCGGACACGAATCGAAAGGGCTTAGCCTTTCCAGACCACCTTGTCTTCCCACAGGCCGCGCTCGCCCGTCGGCCACTCGACCTTCGGGTAACCCGCCCAGAAGAAGCCGAGCAGACGGGACGGAGCCTCTAGGCCGAGGTAGCGCGCGACGTGGGGGTGGATCGAAGGTCCCTTGGAGTGCCACATACCGATCAGGCCGTGGGCGGTGAGGGCGAGGTGCAGGTTCTGGACCGCGCAGGCCACCGCCATGATCTCGTCGTCGTCGCTCATCGCGCGGCTGCCGTCGGGCCGCAAGCCCGGGGTCATGCCGATGGAGATCCAGAGGGGCGCGTCGGTGCCGCGCTCGCGCATCGCCTGGAATGAGGCGTCCTTGAAGTCGCCGTCCGCCTCCGCGTCCTGGCGGTACGCCTCGGCGAAGGTCTCGCCGAGCTCATGGCGTCCCTCGCCGGTGAAGACGGTGAAGCGCCACGGCTCGGTGTCGCCGTTGCTCGGAGCCCAGTTGGCGGCTTCCAGGGCGTCCCGGACGATCTGGGGGTCGATGGCGTCCTCCTTCAGGCGGGCGAGGCCGAGGGATCGGCGGTTCGCGATCACCTCGCGCAGGGCGTCGGCGTCGAACTTCGGGGTCACGGGGACGAGTTTACGCTACGCCGCCCGTCGCTGAAGCTCGACGCTCTCCGTGCGGACGAGCCCCGCTCCCCACAGGTAGAGAAACGCGACGCCGATGCTGAAGCCGGTGCGTCGCACGACGACGCCGACCGCCCGCAGAGGGATCGCGCCGGGCGGGCAGGCGCGAAGCTCGACGAGCGAACCCACCTCGGGCGTCTCGCTCATCTGGACGCCCGCGCCGCCGAGGCTCACGTCCGACATCAGTCCGATCTCGTACGTCTCCCGCGTGCCCCGATCGTCCAGGACGCGCAGGGTCGTCGGCCACTCGACCTCCGTCCGGTCGTGGATCCGTTGGCTCGGTTCCTCCCACAGAACGCGGCGCATGACGAGCAGTCCCTCGTCCATGTCGTCGACGTTCGCCGAGCCCGCGACCCAGCGGTCGCCTTGGTCGCGCACCAGACGCGCCTCCGTTCCCGTCTCAGGCCACGCGTCGCCCTCCAACTCCACCGCGAAAGGGGCCTCGGACACGATCAGGCCGTACCCCACGCGCGTTTCGTGGCCCTCGCACCAGAGGACGGTGACCGTGTCCCCGACTTCGTTGCCTGCCGCCAGACTCGCCATGTTGATCACATGATCGGTCGGGCCTTCCTCCGTAATTAGAGGGCGCGCGATTAACCGGCGCCTTTGCGGGTAGGCGTCGGGGCGCGACCGTCGTTTAAAGCGGCGTCAGAATCGAGTCGATCGCCTCTCCAAGATCGACCTGCGTTACCGTGCGGTCTTCCGCAACGTCCGCGCGGAAGGGCACGTCGCCCTTCGCTCCGGCTTCCAGGATCAGGCCCCCCGCGACGACGGTAAGCCCTTCGGCCTCCAGGACCGGTCGCATCGCGCGCAGAAGCCAAACGGCCTCGTCTTCGCTCAAACCCCCGAACGCTTCCACCAATGCCATATCCGGACGACGGGCGGCGAAACCCACCCAATCGGTCTCCAATCCGTCGCGCAACGACGTCGGACGGTAGCCGACGAGCCGCGCGGCTCCGCGCATCCGAAGCGACGCGGTTTCGACGGTGAGGGCTTCTCCCCGGTGGAGCGCGAGATTCGGGAGTCGCCTGGGCGCGCCGTGGCCCCAGGGGAGGAGTAAGTTCAGCGGCGCGCGACCCTCGTCGAGACGCCGCACGTTCGACTCCAACTCGGACAGCATGTTGACCGAGTCGTCCACGTACTGCCGAAGAGCCGTCTCCATCTCACCTTCGGGAACGACCGCCGCGAGGGGTTTTCCAAGGACGTCAGCGAGAGGCGTCGTTCCCAGATCGTAGAAACCCTCCAAGACGAGAGCGTGGTCCGTTCTTTCGCCGAAGAGGCCGGTCAGCCGCTTCGTGTCGAGCTTGGGGAGCAGCCGCTTGAGGGCGGCCGACTCCGGCGGAGTCGGGCCCTCTGCCGCGACCACGTTGCCGTCCTCGATCCCCAGCCAGGAGAGGTGGAACTGGAGCGAGCGCTCCGGCGGTTCGACGCCGAAGGCGGCGACGACCAGCGGACCGTCGTCGAGGCGGGTCGGCGGCAAGCCCAGGTAGGCCGCCTCCGAGGCTCCTCGGAGCGGGGAAAGCCGCCGCACCCGGCCCGAAGGCCACTCGACCGCTTCTAAGAGCGCGGAATCGAGGTTCGGCAGGAAGAGGAGCATCGGTCGTTGGGGTTTTGGGTCATGGAATCGTTGGGCGCGTTCGTCCTCATCGTTGGCAAAGCTTAAAACCCCAACGACTCTCAGATCTTACTGGTGGTGGATCAGGCTCGGTTGCGCCACCATGACCCCCGCCATCTCGCCGACGTCGGGCGGATCGTCGAAGGCGTGCTTGGTCATGTGGGCCGGAACGGGAATGGGGTAGTGGCCGCTGAAGCAGGCGGTGCAGAACTCCTCGTCCGGCGCGTTGCAGGCCTCGATGGCCCCTTCGATGCTGAGGTAGCCCAGCGAGGTCGCGCCGAGGTATTTCTGCAACTCGGGGATCGTCATCACCGCCGCCGCCAACTCGCCTTTGCTCGCCATGTCGATCCCGTAGAAGCAGGGGAACTTGATGGGCGGGGCGGTGATCCGGACGTGGACCTCCTTCGCGCCGCTCTCGAACATCAGCTTGACGAGCTGCTTGGTGGTGGTACCGCGCACGATGGAATCGTCCACGAGGACGATCCGCTTGTCCTTGAGGTGGTGGTCCAGAGGCGTGAGCTTCATGCGGACGCCCAGCTCGCGCAGGCGCTGGTCGGGAGCGATGAAGGTGCGGTGGATGTAGCGCGACTTCATCATGCCTTCCTTGTAGGGAATGCCACTGCGCTCGCTGTAGCCCAGGGCGGCGGGGATGCCGCTGTCCGGAACAGGCACGACGATATCGGCCTCGACGGGATACTCGTCGGCCAACCGCGCGCCCATCCGCTCGCGAGCGCTGTAGAGGGGCGTGCCGTGCATGGTCGAGTCGGGACGCGCGAAGTAGATGAACTCGAACAGGCACATGCCGCCGGGCTCCTTCTCGTGGCCGCGCGCGAATCGCATCCCGTTCTTGTCGATGATGACCATCTCGCCCGCCTTCAGTTCGCGGGTCGGCTTGGCGCCGACAGGACCGAAAGCGCAGGTCTCGCTGGCGACGAGGTAGCCGTCCTCGCCCAGGGTGCCAGCGGTGAGGGGACGGATACCGCTCGGATCGCGGAAGCCGATCAAAAGGGTGGGGGTGACGACGGTGACGCTGTAGGCGCCCCGGACACGGCGCATCACCTCCTCGACCGCCGCCTCGGGTCCCTCGTGCAGATGGCGGGCAAGGATGCGGGCGAGGATCTCGCTGTCGCTCGTGGTGTCGAAGTGTTCGCCATCCGCCTCCAGCTCGGCCTTCAGCTCGACCGCGTTGATGAGGTTGCCGTTGTGAGCCACCGCCACGTCGCCGACGAGGCTCTGGCAGAAGATGGGCTGGGCGTTGCGGGTGTGGCTCGCGCCCGTGGTGGAGTAGCGCGTGTGACCGACCGCCATGTGGCCGGGGAGGGTCTCCAGGACCTCAGGGGTGAAGACCTGGTTCACGAGGCCCATCCCTTTTTGCCAGCGAACCCGGTTGCCGTCGGAGACGGCGATCCCGGCCGACTCCTGGCCTCGGTGCTGAAGGGCGAACAAGCCGAAGAAGGCCGTGCGCGCCGCATCGCCGTGGGGGGTGTAGGCGGCGAGAACGCCGCACTCCTCTTTCAGACGGTCGTCGGCCATCTCGAGCGGAAACACTTGGCGTATGGTACCGCCCCGCGCCGCCCTTGACCCGTGTAAGCCGAGAAACTTTCCCTCGATGGGGAAGAGCCCGGCAAAGAAGCGGGGCCGGAACGGGATTCCGTTCCGGCCCCGCTGGAGGGCGACTTTCCTACGGGCTTAGCCCTGGACTTCGCTCTCGATGCCCCGTCGCACGACGAGGAACTTGATGCGGCCCGGCTTGAACCGTTCGCGCAGGACCTCGACCGCCTTGTGCACCTGGACGGTGCCGCCGCAGTAGAAGAGGTCGACCGCCGCGTAGCCGTGCTCGGGCCACGTGTGGATCGTGTAGTGCGACTCCTGGATGATGACCGCGCCGCTCACGCCGTAAGGCTTGAACTCGTGGAACGACTGGGCCACGACGGTGGCCTTGCTCATCACGGCGGCGTCGCGCATCGCCTTGCCCACGTGGTCCTCTCGCTCCAGCATCGCGCCGTCGCAATCATAGAGCTCGATCAGGAGGTGCGAGCCGAGCGAAGGCTCCTCGCCGGGGCGGGTGGGAAGCCCCTCCTCGTCCTTGCCTAACCACGCCTCGAAGGCGGCGGGGTTGTCGCAGGCGATCGTCGTCCAACCGTCGCCCGTGTGGAGACGGGGCCGATCGAGCGTCGTTGACGCATCGACCTTGTTCGCGCCGCGGCGGCGAAGCCAGGCGAAACGGTCGGTGATGCTGGGGGCGGCGAGGGCGCCGAGCGCCAGAGTGCTAAGAAGGATAAAGCTGGTTGCCAATCACGTGTACCTCGATTCAGACCGGTGCGCAGACACAAGAGGCTTGCCCTTGCGCGGAAAACCCGACGAAAACCTAAGGGAGTGCTGGCGACGTTGTCTCTAGGTCGTTTCGCGCCTTAGGTGTAAGTTTTCTCCTACCTTCCGCATCGAAGATAGCCGCCCCACGGTCGCCCGTGACGCAAGTCAAAAAGGTACCCGACCCCTCTCCTTGTGTCAACCCGCGATGGTCCGAGGGACAGGTAAACATGACGCCGTTTTCATAAGGATGTTTCGATCTGAGCGTCTTCTATGGAAAAATCGTCGGAAAAATGCCGTACTTAGGTCCTATTTCCCCGAAGGCGGCCCTTCGACGCCCGGAGTGGATCCGTTGACTTCGGCAGCCTTATGGCGTTTGGCCTGCTCCGCCAAACGCCACCAGACGCCCCCCGCCGCGCAGACGAGGAAGAACAGGAACAGGGCTCCCACCACCGCCATCAGCCCCATCGGCGTCATCAGCTTGTCGAATCCGCGTTCCATGGGGAAAGGATACTAGGGAGCGGGGAAGCTGGGCGTTAGGAGGGAACGCTTTCCGCCTCTCCTGAACGCCCTCCTTACTTGATCGCCCCTGCCACATCGTTCTACTTGATCGCCCCTGCCACCATCGTTTCCGCGATCTTCTCGCGGAAAGGCCAGTAGAGGGCCAGCATGGGGGCCATCACGAGGACGAGGGCGGCGAAGAGGGCTCCCCAGTCGCTCTGATAGTGCTGGGTCATCGTGAGCCGTTCCAGGCCTAGCGGGAGCGTCGTGTTCGGCTCGGTCTGGATGAGGACCTTGGCCAGGTTATACTCGTTCCAGAGGCCGATCGCGTTGAAGATCGCCACCACCAGCACGCCAGGTCGCGCGAGAGGCAGCATCACCCGCCAGAACGTGCCTGCGTCCGTCGCCCCGTCGAGCGCCGCCGCCTCCCCAAGCTCGTCGGGAAGGGTCTGGAAGAAGCCGGTGAGCACGAAGATCGTGAACGAGAGTGAGTAGGCGACGTAGACCGCCACCAGCCCGAGCTTCGTGTCGATCAGATGGATCTGGGTCAGGAGAACGAACAAGGGGACGATGACGAGCAGGTTAGGGAACATCATCCCTCCCAGGAACGCCCCGAAGATCGTCCGGCTTCCCCGGAACGGGTGCTTCGCCAGCACGTAGGCGGCCATCGCGCCCACGGGCAACAAGATCGCCAGCGTCCCGACGGTCACGACGACGGAGTTGACGAAGTAGCTCCCGATTCCCGCCTCGGACCACGCCTTCGCGTAGTTCGACCATTGCGGCGAGGCGGGCAAGGCCCAAGGTGAACTGACGACCTCGCGGCTGCTCTTGAGGCTCGCGACCAGGACCCACAGGAGGGGCAGAACCACCAGGGCTCCCAAAAGAAGCAGGCCGACGGTCCGCAAGGCTTTCATCGCCGGCCCTCGACGGGGTTCTTACGGTAGATCGCCATCACGATCAGGCTCAGGAGCATGGCGAGCGCGAAGTCGACGACGGCGAGGCTCGTTGCGTAGCCGAACTGGCTGTTCTCGAACGCCTGCTCATAGAGGTAGGTCAGCGGCATCTCCGTGTGCCGGTCGGGGTTGCCGCCGTTCGTCATGAGGATGACGAGGGCGAACACGTTCATCACGTTGATGACGAGGTAGGTCGTGGCGATCCGCTTGACGGACCAGAGAAGCGGCCAGGTGATCGTGCGTAGGCGGTGCAGGCCCATCGAGCCGTCCAGCTCCGCCGCTTCCATCGTCTCGCCGTCGATCCCCTTGATCCCGGCGAGGAAGAGAAGGATGTAGAAGCCCAGCGCGTGCCACACGAACGCGACCCCCACCGAAGGCAGGGCCGTCGCCGTCTCTCCCAGCCACGCGTGCGCCTTCACCCCAAGGAGGGCGAGAGCGCCGTTCACGAGGCCCATCTGCGGGTCCGGGTGGAGCATGAACTCCCAGAGCACCGCGACCGCGACGATCGACACGACCTGGGGGAAGAGGATTAGGCCGCGCACTGTGCGCGCGACCCGTCCCTTGTGGTTCAGGGCGTGCGCCGCCGCCAAGCCGCCCACGAACACCGCGACGAGCGAGAAGACGAGCAGCCACGCCGCGTTGCCCAAGGTCTGGAGCGCCGCCTCGTCGTGGATCAGCTTGTCGAAGTTCTCCAGCCCGACGAACCGCTTCCGCGCCGAAACCCCCTTCCAGCGGTAGAGCGAGATCGCCAGCGCCTGGAGCAGGGGATAGACCACGAACACCGCGTAAAGCAGGACCGCCGGGGCGAGGAAGGAGACGACGAAGCCGGTCTTGCCCCGCCTGAGAGGACGGCTCATACCTTGTGCTTGGTGATCGCGTCATCCTTACGGGTCTTCTCGGCGGCGGCCTCAACGCGGTCGCAGAACGCTTCGGGCGTCAGCTCGCCGTTCAGCATCGCGGTCAGCGCGTTCTCGACCTCCTTCTCCAGCCCGGGGTACCAGTTGCGGAACTGGTCGGCCCAGACGGCCTTGCTCGCCTTGAACGCCGCGCTCGGCTTCGCGAGCACGGGCAGAAGCTTGCCCTCGTCGCTTCCTTTGATCGCCGTCAGTGTGCCCTTCTCTTCGACGAACCGCTTCGCCACCGGCAACGAAGTCATGTAGCGGAACAGGGCGATGGCGCCCGTCTTGTTCTTCGCCGCCGAAGGCACCATCCAGGGCTCGATGCCGATCAGGATGGCGCTCGCGTCGCCCGCGCCGCCCTTGACGACGGGCGGGAGCGCGAACTCCAGATTCGCCCCGGCGGGCATCGTCTTCTTCATCTCGGAATACAGCCAGGTCCCACAGGGGATCATCGCCGCCTTGCCGTCGAGGAACGCCTGTTGGGCCTGGGTGTGGCTGAGGCCCGTCGCGCCGTCCTGGAAGAAGCCCTTCGTCTTCAGTTCGACGATCATCGAGGCCGCCTTGAGCATCGCGGGCGACTTCCAGGCGCCGGGCACGAGGCTCTGCGCGTCGTCCACCGCCTTCTGGCCGCCGACGGAGAAGGCCCACGGCATGAGCATCCCCTCGATCATGTAGTAGGGGTACTGGCCCTGGTAGGTGAGAGGCGCCATGCCCGCCGCCTTGATCTTGGGCCCGAGGGCGAGCAGGTCGTCGTAGGTCGCGGGCGGGGTCCAGCCGTGCTTCTTGAAGACGCCGGGGTCGTACCACCAGCCCATCACGTTGAAATAGTAGGGGAGGACGTACTGCTTGCCATTCAGTTGGCCCAGTTTGAGGAGGGCGGGCTCGAAGGTGTCGCGCCATTTGCCCGTCCCGTCCTTGCCCGCGCCGTTGTCGGGAGGGCCGTCGAGGGCGGCGTCGAGCGGTTCGAGCTGATCCTCTTCCGCAAGGGCCCAATGGTCCATCCCCCACCCCGGAAACATCAGGTCGGGCGGCGTGCCGCCGTTGAGCCGGGGCCGCAGTTGCTCCCAGATCCGAGGGTTGCCCGCGACGTCGATCTTCACGCCGGGGTTCGCCTCTTCGTAGTCGTTGGCCGCCTTCTCGTAGAAGTCGATCCCGTAGCCGCCCTGGAACGCCGCGACCTCGAGGGTGCCCTTCGCCGGTCCCTTGGCGACGGCGCCTGCCTCGCCTCCCGATCGGAGGGCCGTCCCCTCCTTCGGGCCTCCGCAACCGACGGCGGCGAGCGCGACGAGGAGGGTCGGCGAAAGACGGCGTTTCATGGCGCTGGAGAATACACCCAACCGGTCTGTAGCGGCAGGTCTTGCCTTGCGTCGCATTTCTTTACGCAGAATCATGCGACGGTCGGGGACGGCGTGCAAGCCTCGTCGCTACAAAACTTAGTGTATTTTCAGAACTAAGAACCCGCTTGCCCCGAGGGGCGTCCTACGCCGGTGGCCTTCCTGACGGACCCGGCGGCGTGGGCCGCGCTCGTGACGCTGACCATCCTGGAGATCGTTCTCGGCATCGACAACGTCGTTTTTATCTCGATCCTCTCGGGCAAGCTGCCGGAAGACCAGCGCGAACGAGCCCGAAAGATCGGCCTGGGCCTCGCCCTGGTCTCCCGCGTTCTCCTCCTGCTCGGCATCAACTGGGTAAAGAACGCCACCCACGCCCTCTTCCACGTCCCGGTCGGCGGCCTGCTCGGCAGGATGAGCGCGGAGCGGCGCGCGGAGATCCTGGAGGTTTCGCCGCGCGACCTCGTCCTCCTGCTCGGTGGCCTGTTCCTTATCTACAAGGCGGTGAAGGAGATCCACGAGAAGCTGGAGGGCGCCGAGGCGAGCGAACGCGAGGTGAAGGCGCCGTCGTTCACGGCGGTCTTGGTCCAGATCATGATCCTCGACGTGGTGTTCTCCCTCGACTCCGTGATCACCGCCATCGGCATGGCGGATCAGATCGGCGTCATGATCGCCGCCGTCGTGATCGCGGTCGCCTTCATGCTGTTCTTCTCCGGGGTAATCGCCTCGTTCGTCGAGCGGCATCCGACGGTGAAGATGCTCGCCCTCGCCTTCCTCGTCCTGATCGGGGTGAACCTCCTGAGCGAGGGGGCGGGCTTCGAGATCAACAAGGGCTTCACCTACTTCGCGATGGCGTTCTCGGTCGGCGTCGAGATGCTGAACCTGCGCCTGCGCAAGGGCGCTCCCGTCACACTCAAGAACGGCGCGGCGGGCGAACCCTAGTCTAACCAGCCTTTAGTCTGGACGGCTCGGCACCCGCTCGAATCGATGTTTGAGTTTCAGGAACCGCTTCTCGTAGAAGTGGTACGAGACCCATGCGAGGACGTAGGTGGCGGCGAGCGCACCCGCTAGATGGAGCGCGTCGCGGACGTGGACGAACTGTAGCACCAGCATGTGATAGCAGTACATCCCGTAGGTCAGGCGTCCCAGATGGACCGTCCAGGGATGGGCGAGAAAGCCTTTTTTCGCCCGAAGTGCCAAGCCCACCATGATCGCCGCCACAAGGGGCACGAACATGCCGCCCAAGGCCATCGTCACGTCATAGCGATCGCCCGAGAAAATCCGCGTCTGGACTACGAAGGCGACGAGGCAACCCACGAAGGCAAGGGCCCATCCTACGCCCGCTTTCGGCAAAGGCGGAAGGCCCCACAACGCGAGGAGCGTGCCGAGCGCGAGCGCGTCTAGGTGGGTGGTCGTGAGAAACCAGACCGACACCGAATCGTAGCACTGGAACGCCGCGAAGACCCGGAAGCCGAGGGCGGCGGCGATCATCGCGTAGCACAGCCGTTTCAGGGTGTCCGGGGAGAGGCGGGCCAGGATCAGCGGCCAAACCAGATAGAACTGTTCCTCGACGGAGACGCTCCAAAGAACGGTCGAGAAGTTCTCGAAGGGACGGGTGAACGCCTGGTACCAGTTGGCGGTGAAGGTCGCCAGCGACAGAACCGCGCCCGCAGGAAGGTTCCGACCGTGCGACCATTGAAGGATCGCGAGGACGACGACCAGGAAGTAGAGCGGCCAGATCCGCAGGCTCCGCCGAACGTAGTAGGCACGAAGGTCGATGCCGCCCGTCCGCTCGCGTTCAGTCAGGAGGAGACGCGTGATCAGGAAGGTGCTCAGCACGAAGAACACGGGCACCCCGTATGCGCCCGCGTGCTTGAAAGCCAAAAACCAGTCTTTCGGAACGATCCCCGAGCCGGCGTCGCTCGCCAGGGCGTGGGTCCACCACACCATGAGGAAGGCGACCGTCCGCAATCCATCGAGCGCGGGCACGTAGAAACGAGCCGTTCCTCCCGGCGAAGGATGCGCGGAAGGGGCGGCGGACGCTTGGATTGTGCTGCTCATAGTAGGGAACTCTCCCGGCAGACGGGTAAGAGAAGCGCAAGCCTACTTCATGCCGCGAGGTCAAGCCACTGACGCCAGAAGACGCGCACGCTGCATATTTAAAAAATTATATGAACTAACATTTACATAAGAGGACGGTCGTGTTGGATTGTCAGTCATATCGGCTGAGGTTCGGCGACTGCTGCTGGCTGGGCGGCGGGACCGGTCACCTTGCTCTGAAGGCGCATCAGCCAATTCCGCATCGGCCGCTCGAAGAAGAGGAACACGACCACTGAGAGAACGACCGCGAGCAGGGCGACGTAGCGTGGATTGGGCAGGTACCTGCTGAAATACCAGAAGATCGGGACATGGAGAATGTAGAGCGCATAGCTCGACTCTCCGAGCAGGATCATCGGCTTAGAGCCGAGAACGCGGACGAAGAAGCCCAACCTGCTTGAGAGCGCATGGATCACGAGGCAGAACGGCAGAACGAGCCCGCCCGTGAACATCAAGGGCCACGGCAGCTTCCAAGGCGTCGCAGCGAGAAGCCACACCGCGCCGATCCCGGCGAGGAAAAGGACGTCGCTCCGCCAGACCGGTTCTTCCTTGCGTCGTAGGCTCTGGTAGCGGGCCAGAGCGACGCCTGCCGTGAATTCCGGCACGTGAAAGAGGGGGAAGAATTTGAACAGCGAGCCGAGATCGTCGTTCGTGTTGAGCCCGGTATGAGGAACGGCGACGACGCAGGCCACGAGCTGCGGCACGAGCGCGACGGCACTCGACCAGAGGACCGCCCGCATCGCCCCACGCGAATCCAGCTTCGCGAAGCGAAGCGCGATCACGGGAAAGATCGCGTAGAACAGGGCCTCGACGCTGAGCGACCAGCCGACACCGTTGCCATCGAGCGCGCGCTTACCCATCCACGCTTGCACCAGGGGCAGGGAGAAGAAGAACTGGGGAACCGCCACGAGGCCGCCCTCGTGCCTCCAAATATAAGCTCCCGCGACGACCGCACCGAGGATGTAGACCGGGTAGATCCTCGCGAAGCGCGCCCAGTAAAAGGCGAGAGGGCGAATAGTCTTCGCACGGTCCAGGTAGTTGTAACCCAGCACGAAGCCCGACAGGACGAAGAAGAGGCTCACGCCGCTGAAGCCCGCGACTACAAAAGGCAGGCGTCCCATAAAGTTCAGCTGGTCGTGCCAATAATGGAACGCTACAACGCCAATCGCAGCGAGGAAGCGAAGGCCAGTCAGGGCATCGAGCCGCTCACGTCCGGGAGTCACTCGATCACCTTGACACGCTCTCCATAAGGAAGGTCGCCCGATGCGCCAAATAGGGCAATTGGTAAGCGCTCGTTATTAAGCATCCTTGATCGACTTCGCTGCCCGCTTGAGGAACGTCCAGTACTTCGACCATGGACTCGACCCATTGCGCCGCCGTATAATGAAGGCGGTGCCGAGGGTCTCAATCATCACGCCTGCGTACAACCATGCGGGATACATCCGTCAGTGCATTGAGAGCGTGAGATCCGGAAACTACCAGGATTGGGAGATGCTCGTGGTCGACGACGGCTCGACGGACGGCACCGCCGATGTGGTCCGTTCGATCGACGATCCGCGCGTCCGCCTTTTCCAGAAGGCCAACGGGGGGATCGCGCGCCTCGCAGAGGTCTACAATCTCGCCCTCGAACACGCCCAAGGCGATCTTCTCGCGATCCTTGAAGGCGACGACTATTGGCCCCCGGACAAACTTTCGTTGCAGGTCCCAGAGTTCGACGACCCCGCCGTCGTGCTCGTCTCCGGCTTCGCGCAGGTGGTGGACGACGAAGGAACGGTCCTAGGGCGCATCCCCTCCGAGCCGATGCCGGGCGGAGCCCAGACGAACCAGCCGATCGGGACCGCCACCCGGACGATGTTCGAGCCGTTCACCCTGATGTTCACCTTCCCGGTCGCGACGATGCTCCGGCGGTCAGCGGTGGAACGGATCGGTGGCTTCCGGCAACCTTCGGATCTCCCGCTCGTGGACTACCCGACGATCTTGGCCCTGAGCGTCGAAGGCGAGTTCCGCTTCGTGCCCCAGACCTGTGGCTTCTGGCGCCGCCACGCTCAGTCCACCACGAAGAGCCGTTATCCTGATATCGTGAACGGCTGCTACCGCGAGGCCACGCGCCTCGCGTGGGCGGAGCGGGACCGGCTCGGCCTCTCGCCTTCCGATCTCGACGCGATCGAGGCCCGCTGGGAACATCATCAAGCCTATCGCTGCACCCTTATGGCAAGGCTTCTCGCGCAGGAAGGCCGCCGAAAGGACGCAAGCCGTGCGTTCCTGATCGGAAACCGCTTCCGGAGGCCGAAGAGCAGCCAGCAGATAGCCACCGCCGCGTCGTGGGTTAGCCGCCTCGGCCTGCCCGTCGAGTGGCTGTACCGCCTCGTCCATCGAGGACCGGGCGCGAAGTCGCTGGCGGAACAGGTCTATTTTATGGACGATCCTCTCGTTCGAACGTCCGACCTCGACTACGCGTGGCCAGTCCACCGCCACGGGCATTCGGCGTAAAAATGCAACATATCTCGTTGGTAGATTAGGAGCGCGCGCCAACACCCGTTTTCAAAGTCTTGGCAGCCACTTTACACGGAGCATCCCGATAAGCCGGTCGATCTTTCGAGACACGTGCGCATTGCCTTGCCACTCGCGCATCTTTCCTCTACGGACTAAAGCCTCGTACAAAAACGGGACAGGACTCAAAACCAGCATTGCCGAAGGCGTCTGAAGAACTGCGCCTCCGACTCGAAATCGCCAGAAATTGACGAACTTGATCGCTTGAACGTACAAACCGTTGTAGTCCAGCGAAGACCCAAGATGCGTCAAGCGGAATTCGATGACGTAAGCCGTGAGTCCCTTCAGGTATGCGTTTAGGCACAAGTCCGTTGCGTAGAGATGAAAGCCGGACAGCCCAGTAGAGCAGGACAAACCTGAGTCGCGTCGGATGACTAGGAAATTTTCGTCTAAGGTCAGCACCTTGCCTGGCCTAGTACCGAAATCTTGCACGCCTGTGTGATCTTGGATAAAGAAAATGGGCTCGTGGTTTGGAGCTCTTCCTGCGTTGCCCGCGACCGCCCACGTCGGGTCTAACGCTGACAGCTCTTCGAGGGCCGATCGAAGTTCGTCGGGTCCCTGGTGAAACAGGAGGTCTTGATGACAGAAAATTACGTAAGGAGCTTGGGCTTCACGTACGGCTTGACCGATTGCTGAGTAGGGCTCATAGATATTCGCTTTACGGTTGTCAAACGTCGTAAAGACAGAGTTCGATTCGTCAAAACCAACGGCATGAAGGGATTCCTTCATGCCGTTGTACTGAGAGTCGTTTGTGAGCAGAGTGAAGAAATGGAACGAGACGTTCTTAGTCATCGCAGCTTCGGCCATTACCCGCTACCTGCGATCGCTATGCCCTAAGAGGTTGGTGACAACGTCTCGGGTGACCGTGCCTTTAAGCATGAGGAACCCGAATTTGTCGCTGTAACGAAGAGGATCGCCCGTTCCGGTTGGCACCCCTTGGTAGTGGATCGTGATGGCATCGTTAAAACTCACCCAGGGTTGAACGTTGTGATGCGCAAATCCAAGGGTGACGAGGTACTGCCCTTCGTTCATGTTCCGGGGAAGCTCGATCTCCGCTCGCCATTCGAAAGGTCCTGCCTCAACCAAAGGAGATATCCCATCGTCTAGACCCTCCCCGTAATGGGCCAGGGGAAGTCCATCAGGATCGGTGATCGTAAGCCCTAGTCGTGCGCGCAGACGCATCATCGCGCTTCCATGCACAACGATGCTCAAGGTTGTGTTGTCAGGGGAGAGCTGCAGCTCGGTCGCATCGCTACCATTGCACAGAATATCGTCGACGACGATGCCCTGGTTGTACACCTCTGCGTGCTTTACGATCGTGTTCGCGGAAGCTCGAGCTTCCGAATAACGAGAAACCGCCTCGCCGACGTCACCGAAGTACTCGAGTTGACCGTTCTTAAGCAAGGCGGCTTTGGTACAGAGCGTCCGGACGGCGGCCATGTTGTGGCTGACGAAGAGGACGGTGCGTCCCTCCTCCTTGGACACGTCCTGCATCTTGCCGAGGCACTTCTGCTGGAACTGGGCGTCGCCGACCGCGAGCACCTCGTCCACGACGAGAATCTCCGGGTTGAGGTGGGCGGCGACCGCGAAGGCGAGGCGCACGTACATGCCCGAGCTGTAGCGCTTGACCGGCGTGTCGAGGAAGCGCGCGACCTCGGCGAACTCCACGATGTCATCGAAGTGGCGGTCGATCTCCCCCTTGCGCATGCCGAGGATCGTGCCGTTGAGATAGATGTTCTCCCGGCCCGTCAGCTCGGGGTGGAAGCCGGTGCCGACCTCTAGGAGCGAACCGACCCGGCCGTACAGCCGGATCTCGCCCTCGGTCGGCTCGGCGATCTGGCTCAGGATCTTCAGGAGCGTCGACTTGCCCGCGCCGTTGCGCCCGATGACGCCCAGCACGTCGCCCTTCTCCACCTGGAACGACACGTCGCGCAGGGCCCAGAACTCGTCCTTCTGAGGCTTGGCGAAGGGGTTCTTGAGCTTGGACATCAGGGCGTCGCCCAGATAGTTGTGCTTCTCCTGTTGACTGATGAGATAGCGTTTGCCGAGACCTTCGATCTCTAGCGCGAGGTTTTTAGATGACATCGGCGAATCCCCTTTCCTGAGTCTTGAAGTAGAGCATGCCCCCGACGAGCACGGCGGCGGCGAAAGCGAACGAGTAGAACAGCAGTCCAAATCCCGGGAACGGGGTGCCCAGCATGGACCACCGCGCCATTTCGACCAAGCCGACGAGCGGGTTGATCATGTAGATCCCTTGCACGGAAGCGGGGAACTTCTCGCTGACCTGAGAGAGCGCATAGCCGACGGGGCTGATAAAGAACAGCATGTTGACCACCACCGGGACCACGTAGGCGACGTCTCGGAACTTGACCTGCATCGCGCAGACGAAGAGGCTGATCCCCAGGGCGAGCGCGATCAGGATGAGGAGCACGAAGGGAAGGGCGAAGATGGCGAGGGTCGGCGGATGGCCCAGGACGATCGACATCACCAGGAACACCACGAAGCCCACTCCGAAGTCCAGCAGCGTCGAGAGGATGGGGCTCAGCGGCAGGATGATCTTGGGGAAGTAGACCTTCGTGACCAGGCCCATATTGCCGACGATGATGCCCGACGACTTGCCCAGCAGGCCGCTGAACGCGCCCCAGGCGAGCATGCCCGCGAAGCTGAACAGGATCGGCGGCACTCCCTTCGTCGAGAACCCGGCGAGCTTTGTGAACACGAACGTGAAGATCACCGCCGCCATCAGGGGCTGAAGTACCACCCAGACCGCGCCGAGGGCGGTCTGGCGATAGCGGAGCTGGACGTCGCGCTTCGACAGCGTCGTGAGCAGATCGCGATACTCCCAGAGCTGGTCGAGGTCGAGCGCGGCGAGGCCCGTCTTCTTCCGAAGCACCCGAAGCGGGGCCGGGGCGATCTGGGCCGGGGCGGTTTGAGTCTGTGGAGTTTCCATCCTGAGTCTGTTCTTGCGTCCCCCCTCCACGCCGCCTTGGCCGTGACCGGCCGGTGCGGCTCGTTCCGCTGAGTTCGCGTGGGGACCGTCGCTCATCGACGAGCGCGCGAAAGGATGGTCGGTGGTTTGGGGTAGGGATTCGAGGCCTAAGCCGAAAAGGATAAGTTACCCGACGCCGTAGCGGCGTCTACCTCGCAAGGGTAAGAGCTTATCGCCAGCTCCGTAAGATATCGACGTACTCGTCCAGGACTCTCTCGTAGTCGAACGCCTCGATCGCATAGGCCCGCGCCGCCTCCCGGTGCTGCGGGTTCTCCGCGATCGCCCGTTGGAGCGCGGGAAGGATCGCGTCGTCCGTCTCGACGACATGCACGAAGGGTAGGGAAGGGTCGATGTTGTGGGCGGCGGCGGGCGAGAGCACGACCGACAGTCCGGCGGCGAGCGCCTCCACCACCGCCAAGGCCTGTCCTTCCGCTTTCGCGCAGAGGACGAAGGCGCTGTAGTCCGTCATGCGCTCGTGGAGCGTCGGGCGGTCCCAAGAACCCAGCGCGTGGGCGTTGGCGTTCGGCTCCAAGGCGCGGGTGTCCGCGTGGCCCACAAAGTCGACGTGGATCTCGCTCCCCCGCACCGCGTCCGCGACCTCCTGCTGTCGCTTGCGCCGGTTGATCTTCGCCACGCACACCGCACGCCCGTTGCCCGGAGTGGGCGAGTAGCGGAACTCGTCGGTCTCGACCGCGTTGCGCAACACCTTCCAGGTCGAGGGGGCAGCTCCGATCTCGCGCAGAAGCTCGGGGTGCTCCCGGTTCAGGTGAAGATGGTAGGGCGCGCCGCCGTAGAGCTCGAGCAGGCGCCTGAGGTCGGCGTCGTTGGAATCCGCAGGAAGGGTCCACCCGATATGGGCGGTGGCGACGGTCTTTGCGCCGAACGCCCGGGCGATCGGACGAAAGTAGGGGATCAGCGAGGGGGCGTTGATGTGGACGAAGTCCGGCCGCTGCCGCGCCATCTGGCCCAGAAAGGCGGGAATCGCCTGGGGGCCGCCCCGGTTCAGGAGCTCGACCCGGTGGCCTCGCTTGCGGAGGCGCGTGACGTACTGCCAGAGGATCGTCTCGATCGCGCCGTAGCCGACGGGCGGAATGGGCTGCTCGCTGTTGTGGACGAGCAGAAGGCTTAACGGACGATCCATCGGGCGTAAAGCGTACTCGCTTTACGCCCGATGGGGTTGTGCGCCCGACGTTGTTCCGTCAGGGGCGACGGTTCGAGTTAAGTGCCGAGCCTGCGGCCTTGCTCAAGGTCTTATCATCGGTCTCGCTGACCCGGATGGGCGACTTGTTCCACATAAACTGGGCACCAGGACGGTCGGTGTAGAGCCTGTTGCCGCTGAGCACCGCCGTACCGCGAAAATTAGGATTGATCTCAAGGGTGCCCCAAGCGTTGCCCATGGTGAGGACGTTGCAGTCCTTCATCGTGAACGAGAAGTCAGAGCGGGCGTTGTTCAGGACAAACGGCGTATAGCTCCCCGTATTCATCATAAGGAACGTGCAGCCCTGGAACGTCATCTTGCCCGCGCACCATGTGGTGTTGAGAATCAGCGCATAGGGATCTGGCGTCGGCATAAACAGGCAACGGTCGAAGGTGAGGCTGCCGAACTCGCCCATATCAGAGTACATGCCCTTCGTGAAGTTGAAGGCGCAACTCGTGAACGTGGCATCCTGCGGCATGCCGCCGGTGGGCCAGCCCTTCGTGCCGAACCGGGAGTTCACCTGGACGCCCCAGAAGGTGGAGTTGATCGCCCGGAACTTCGACACGTTCGAGTAGAGCAGGACCGAGAACTGAAAGGACGAGTCCTTCACAAGGAAATCGCTGCCGCCGCCGAGATAGGCGTCATTACCGACGTTGAGCGTGCCCGTTCCCTTGCAGCGGATGTAGGAGATGCGCCGCTCATCGAAGCCGTGGGTGTCGAAGTTGCCGTTGTTGCCGTCTGCGATGCAGTCCTGGTACGTGACGTCCGTCGAGCCGTTCGTCGCGATGTAGCTGTGGCGGGCGTCGGTGGATTGACAGTTCTGGACGAGGACGTTCTGGGAGCGGCAGATCGTGATGCCGTAGGCCATGCCGGGGTTACCTGCGTTGGCTCCGTCGAGAATCTTCACACCGTCGACGACAACATCGCGAGCCCAGTTCATAGAGAGGGCACGAGTGGCAAAGTGATCCACGCGAAGGTTGGAGAGGCTCACCTTGTCCGAGACGCCAAGGGAGACGATGCCATTATTTCGGCCCGTCGTGCCCTCGACCGTCGCGTCGAAGCCCATGTCCTTGAACGCGAGGCCGGCGACGATCTTGTCGTTGATGAGAGAAACCTTGGGCAGAAGCGTAAAATCCCGGGGGAGGGGGCGGTCGATCGTGATCGTCTTCGCCGCCGCGTTCAGCGCGGTGACCTTGATGACCGCCGAGTGGTTCCGTTGCGCGTCGCCATTGGAATAGTGCTTGACGTAGCCCTCGTCCCAAATAGCGAGGTAGTCGCCAACCTTGATGCTGGCGACGCTTGCCAACTTGAGGGTCGTGGCGCCTTCCGGCGCGGGGTCGGCGTTGTACGTCGTCAGGTTCGCGACGCCGTAGTTGTTCCACATGATCGTCTGGATGCCGGCGACGATCGCGTAGCCGATGCCGACGTTCCCGCGGAACGTGGTGGCCTCGCGGCCCCGGCCACGCAGGGTGAAGTTGCGGGTGCCGTCGGGGATGACGATGGAACTGGAGAGGTTGAACTGGCCAGCGGGCAGAACGTACTCCGACTTGCCCTGGGCAAGGGCGTCCCGGATCCCCTTGTTGATCCATACGCTGTCGTCGGCGCCAAGGGCGGAGGCGGCCGCGCCGCCGATGGCGGCGGCGAGAGCGACTCGGAGGAAGAGGGAGGAGAAGCGGGTCTGCGGGTCCTTGGAAGGGTTGAAGCGGCCCTTCGGAGCGTGGCTCAGTTCGAAAGTGGTCATCGTATCGGTGTTTCCTGGCGACTAAAATTCTCGACCCCGCAACATTGACGGGTTCAGGGCGCCTGGGAGACTTCTCCTAGGCTATGCCGTTATACATTCGGATCAAGGGAAGGACAGTGAGCGCTTGGGGACGGGAATGCGCGGGTTATTGCTTGGTTTCTCGAAAAATGGCCGACCTCCGCGCGAAACGCCCCTCAAGCGGCGACCCCTCCGCCGGAAAAGGGCGAAACGTCTGCCATAATCCCGCGAACGAACGCCGCCGCGTCTTCGCGCCCGGCCGAAAATCATGATCGAACGCCCGTCCATCGGCTACGTCGCGAGCGGTGAGCTGGGCTGGGGAACGGTCCGACGGCGGCTTGGAAGCTACTTAAAAGAAAACATCCGGCACGTCGATATCTATCCCGTGGAGGATCACGCGGGCTGGGAGGCGCGGACGCCCTACTTCCGCCGTCTCGCTTGGCTTCGCGCCGCGCTCGCCGGGCGCCGAGCCGCCCAGGCGGCGATCGCGGCGGGCCATCGCGACCTTCTCGTGGCGACGCTGCACAACGCCCCCCTCTTGCCGTCTCGCTCCGATGTCCGCTACCTCGTCTACGGCGATGCGACGATCGGCCAGCTCGACCGCCTCTACGGCGCCGAGGGCGCGACGGCGTGGCACAAGCGCTTCCGGGCAGCCCGCCTTCGGAGTCTCGCCGCGTCGGGCCACGCGTTCCTATGTATGTCGGAGTGGTACCGCGCGGGGCTCCGGAGGGAGTACGGCGTGCCCGACGCCCGGAGCGTGGTCGTTCCGCCCACTGTCGAGCTCAGAGACTGGCGACGTCGCGCGTATCCCGATCGTACCGAGGCGATGCGCGTGCTTTTCGTTGGCACGGACTTCGCCCGCAAGGGTGGCGACCTCGTGTTGGAGGTGGCAGGCCGACCGGAGATGGCGGGCGTGCGCTTCGATCTCGTCGGTGGCGAAAGCCGGGGCGAGGAGGGCAACGTCGTGCATCACGGTCGGCTAGACCAGCCGACGCTCGCCGCCCGGTTCGCCGAATCCGACCTTTTCGTCCTGCCGACGCGCGCCGACTGCAGCCCGAACGTTTTCGTCGAGGCGGGCGCGAGCGGCATTCCTAGCGTCGGAACGGACGTCGGGGGCGTGTCGGAACTCGTGCGCGACGGCGAGACGGGGACGATCATCGCCCATCCGGAGGTCGACGCGCTGGCCCAAGCGATCCGAGCGTACGCGGACGACCGGAGTCTTTTGGCCGAGCGGGGAGCGGCGGCCTACGACTGGGTCGCATCACGCTTCCAGACCCGTGACGCCTTCCGGCCCGCCCTTAATCTGCTGCTCACCAAGCACCCGCCTCTGGTAAACCATTAATAGTCCTAAAGTATAATATAAAAATTAAAATAGTGACCAAAAGCCGCACAGCAGCTTCTTTCTACATGGAATAGTGGGAAGCTTCCCTGTCATCAGATTCATCCATTGCTTTCTCAGCAGCAGTCCTTTGGTTAAGATGCATAGTTACACTCGCAACCGCGATGACCAGCGCTACAACGAAAACTGGCAGGACGCCAAGAGGGATTGCCCCTAAAGCGATGAAAAAGGCTACGGAACCGATGGTTCTTAGCACACTTCACAATACCCAAACCACTAATTACGCTCACATCCTTAAGGCGGATAGTATATTGCCCAAGGTTTAACGATGAGCCGTTTTGCCAAACCAAACAGACGATGCTAGAAAATCGGATCGCATTCCTGGTGCTGGCGCACACCGATCCCGAGATGCTGGCGCGCCTCTGCCGTCGGCTCCTCCCCTATGGACGGATCGTCGTCCACGTCGACCGGAAGACGTCGGCCGAGCCGTTCGTCCGTGTGCTCCCGTCCGAGGTCGCCTTGACGAACAAGCGCCTCCGGGTGAGTTGGGGCGGCTTCTCGATGATCCGTGCGACCCTGATCCTGATGCGGGAAGCGATGGCCCGCTTCCCCGAGGCGGAACGGTTCGTCCTTCTCTCCGGGCTCGACTATCCCATGCGGCCTCTGGACGATCTCGTCGCCCTGTTCGAGGCCCGTCCCCAACATAACTTTATCCGCGCCTACGATCTTTTGGCGTCCCGGTGGGACCGCAAAAAGATTCTCAACATGCGAATCATGGACCAGATCCTCCCGATCGCTCCGCCGGGACTCCTCGGCAAGGGCGTGGCCTTCGTCAACAAGATCCAACGCCGCATCGACCGCGAGGCGATGAACTGGAAGTGGCGCAAGAGGGACTACCCGTTCGACCTGAAGCCCGCGTCCGGAAGCCAGTGGTGGGCCCTGACGCGCGAGGCGATGGACCATGTCCTGAGGTTCGTCGACGAGAACCCAACCTTCGTCCGGTACTACGAGCGGAGCTTCGCACCCGACGAGCACTTCTTCCATACGATCCTGCTCAGTTCGCCCCTCGCCGCCCACGCCGACCCGATCGAGCCGTTCAACGAGCACCTGACCGCCCACGTCGCCAACCTCCATCACATCCACGACTCCCTCGCTAAGACTTACAGGCTTGAGGATTGGGACGAGATCGCCGCCTCCGACCGGTTCTTTGTCCGCAAGGTGACGACCGCCGCCTCGAAGCCTCTGCTCGATCGCCTCGATGAGCGCGATCTCAAAGGGGGTGGCTAGGGCTGTGGAAACCGCTTCTAAAATTTCCGTCGTCGTGCCATGCTTCAACGGGGCACGGTACGTCGCGGCGACCCTCGACTCGGCGCTGGCCCAAGAAGGCGTCGCGATGGAGATCGTTGTGGTCGACGACGGCTCGACGGACGAGACTCCGGCGATCCTGGCGGGATATTCCGACCGGGTCCGCGTCGTCACGCAACCCAATGCTGGGATGAGCAGCGCACGCAATTTGGGGACGTTGCACGCGCGTGGCGAGTTCCTGATGTTCCTCGACGCCGACGATCTGCTTTTCCCCCAGGCACTGGCCCGGCTCGCCAGAGCCCTCGACGATTCGGGACTCGGCGTCGCCTATGGGGAGGCGGTGGCGATGGACAGCGACGGCAAGCCGATCTCCGGCGGGCCGATGGGTTATCGCTCTCCCGGCGAGAACACGATGCGCGCCCTGTGCGCAGGCACCCTGTTCCAGCCTGGTGCGGGCATGGTCCGCCGGGACCTATTCGAGAAGGTCGGAGGCTTCGACACCAGTCTAATTAGTGCCGAGGACCTTGACTTCCAGTACCGTTGCGCCGCCCACACGGAGTTCGTGAAGATCGCGGATGCCATACTCTACTACCGGATCAACCCGACGAGCATGACGCGCAACTATCCGCGCATGATCGAGCGCTCGTTGGAGGTCCACGCGACGAACGCTCGGCGGTTCGGCCTCTGGCGCGCCTACCCACGCGAGTCCTTGGCGGGACGAGTCAAGGCGGGTTTCTACTTCTGCTCCGAGCACCTCGGCTCGCGCGGACGGCGCACACCCGAGCTCTCCTCTGCCGCGAGGGCGTCCATCCGTCGGCACCCGTGGTTGCTCGGCCTGTTCGCGACCATGCCGATCCTGCGCGTCGCCAAGGGCGCGATCCGAGCTGCCCGGGTCGCCCGTTAGGATGTGGCCTACGGCCCTCAAACCTGCCTCCACTTCCCTGATCTTTTTGCGAATCCAAGGCAAGAGATAATAAGCTATGATAGTTGAGTGCGCGCTTGGACTCTTCTCATCTTTTCTCTTCTCCTCTGCCGCCACGATCGTGAACCAAGTCACCCTCCTGAAGGGGTTGACGCCGACGAAGACGATTCCTCCGATCGCGGCGGAGGTCGAAAGCGGGACGTTCCGCTACGAGCTCGAGCAACCTATCGACGCGGCGCTCGCCTCGGTGCGCAAGGACGCGGCGGTGGGCGGGTGGAAGGAGAGCGCGCCGATGGGCTACCCGGTGTTCGTGACCCAGACGGCGGACACTATCTCGAACGTCGACGTCGAGTCGGGCAGGCTCTCGGCGGACGGCCTCACCCTGACGCCCGATCCGGGCGCCACCGTCCTGACCGTATCCGAGGTGAAGACGCCGGATTCCCTCTAAATGCCGACGGAAACGGCGTTGCGATCGCCGCTGGGAAGCCAGAATCCACCTTCTGTTAAAATCGTCACAGTTTGTTTTCAGAAGGGCTGCATCAAGAATAAGACGAGACATCATCACACCCTCCAACAACCTGAGCGTCTCCTTCTTATCTCGGCGCGAAATGTTTCCGCAACACAGGATTTCTGCCCCCTTTCTCCGCACCTTTTTCTGGTGGACTTTCCTCTGAATGTCACCAAATACGGTTTAGGCTAGGTTCAAATGGTGGACTGGTGGACTGGTGGACTTTGCGCTACGTAGCTCCTGCCTGAGTGCCTGGGAGAGAGTGAGAAATCACTGGGGGAAGTCCACCAGCCCACCGTTTGAACCTAAAGCTCTCGCCGAAGCCGCAGAAAGTCCACCAAAGTCCACCGGACGGAGATTTTAGAAAAGCGCTGCGCGGAAAAAGAATTAATTTCTCCCGAAAGTGGGCGTATCCTTCATCCCAGAGCCCTGGTCGTAGCGCGTATGGCACACGAGAGCACGGTGGCCTACTCGGCCACGATCTACAAGCCACGCCAGGAGGTCTACGCTTTCTGGCGAAACTGGCCCAACCTGCCGCGCTTCGCGCGGCACCTGTCAAGAGTGGAGGATATCGGCGGCGACAGAACCCGCTGGACCGCCGAGGGGCCCCAAGGCCCTGTCGTTTGGGAGGCGGAGACGACCGCCGATGTGCCCGGAGAGCGGATCGCCTGGCGCTCCGTGGGCCACGCCGACGTGCCGAACCACGGCGAGGTTCTGTTCAAGGACGCGCCGATGGATCGAGGCACCGAGGTTGTGGTGAGGCTGGCGTACGACATTCCTTACGGGATCGTCGGCGAGTTGGCCGCGCGGGCCACTGGCAACCACCCCGAGGCGGAAATCGGGGAGGCCGTGCGCCGTTTCAAGGCGATCCTCGAGTGCGGTGAGATTCCGACCATTGAGGGACAGTCCTCGAACCGCAGGCGCGGCGACAACGCTCCGGGCGACCCGAGTCCGAAGGTGGGCGTCCGATGAAGGCGGCCGTCTGGATGGGTAAGAAGGACGTTCGGGTCGAGGAGATGCCCGATCCCGTCCTTCTGAGCCCCAAGGACGTCATCGTCCAGGTCAGCTCGACCGCGATCTGTGGCTCGGATCTCCACCTCTACAACGGCCACGTCCCCACGATGAAGGAGTACGACATCCTGGGTCACGAGTTTATGGGCGAGGTCGTGGAGGTTGGGGCGGACGTCAAGCAGCTCAAGATCGGCGACCGGGTGATCGTCCCTTTTCCCATCGCCTGCGGCTGCTGCCATTTCTGCTCCTTCGGCATGACCTCGGCGTGCGACAACACGAACCCCAACGCAGGCCAGCAGGAGGAGAGTTACTCCGTACCGGCGGCGGGAATCTACGGCTACTCTCACCTTTTTGGTGGCTACGACGGTGGACAGGCCGAGTACGCGAGGGTGCCGTTCGCGGACGCCAACGCCTTCAAGGTACCTAAGGGAATCCCGGACGAGAAGCTGCTGTTCCTGACCGATGCCTATCCCACCGGGTTCCAGGCGGCGGACCAGGCGGGCATTGCGCGCGAGTTCACCGTCGCGATCTGGGGCGGTGGTCCCGTCGGGCAGTTCGCGGCGATGAGCGCACGGCTCCTGGGCGCGAAGCAGATCATCATGGTCGATCACGTCACCGCGCGGCTCGACCTCGCGGAGCGGCTCTCCGGGGCGGAGCGCCTCGATTTCGAGAAGGACACCGAGGACTCGGACGTGGTCGAGCAGATCAAGATGCGCACGGGCGGCCGGGGCGCGGACGTGTGCATCGACGCCGTCGGCATGGAAGGGCTGGGGCATGGCGCGGGCGCCATCGTTGACCACGCGAAGACGATCCTGCGCATGGAGAACGACCGTCCGGTCGCGTTCCGACAGGCGATCATGGCGTGCCGCAAGATGGGCGTCGTGTCTTTCCCCGGCGTCTACGCCGGTCTGGCGGACTCGATCCCGCTCGGTCAGGCGATGAACAAGGGCCTGCGCTTCGCGACGGGCCAGACCTCGGTCCACCGCTACCTGCCCAAGCTGCTCGACTACATCCTTCGTGGAGACGTCGACCCGAGCCAGATCATCAGCCATAACGTGCCCCTTGATCGAGCGCCGGAGATGTACGACCTGTTCGCCCGCCGCGATGGCGGATGCACCAAGGTCGTGCTCAAGCCAGGCGAGAGGAGCGCCGCCTGATGGAACGGCGGCGCCAAGACGTTCCGTTCATGGAGAGGATGTAAAACGATGCAGCTTACGTTCAAGGAAGCCCTCAAGAAGGAGTTCCAGCGGTGCCACAGCCTGGAGTGGCACCTTTTCGACAGCCTCAAGATGCTCGAAGGGGCCGCGCAGAACCCCGATCTCAAAGCGGCCCTCGCGAAGCATCGCGACGAGACGGCGGTCCATATGCAGCGGCTGGAGACGATCGGCGCGCGTCTCGGCATTCCCGTGATCGGCGTCCCGAATCTGCCCGCCCGGGCCCTCGCGGTCGAGTTGCTCGAGGACTGGGGCGGCGCGGAGCCCGGCCCCATGACCGACGCGATCATCATCGAGGCGGCTCAGAAGGGCGAGCACCTTGAGATGGCGTGGTACGGCTTGCTGCGGGGTTGGTGTCAGGAGTTGAACGAACCGGAGGTCGTGTCCCTGCTGGAGCAGAGCCTTGAGGACGAGAAGCGCACCGATCGGATCCTCAACACCCTCGCGGCAGGCGGGATCAACCGGGCGGCGGCCGCGGCGATGCCGCCGACTTCCCAACAGACGAGCGTCTCGACACCTTAACAATGGCAAGGGCGGCTCCCTTGGGGCCGCCCCCCAAGGAAAGGCCGCTTTAGGGTTGAATCCTGGGTCTATGCCCAACCAGCATGTCGAGGTCGGTCCCTTCGCCTTCAGCATTCGGGACATCCTGCTGCCGATGGGGCTCAACGTCGGCAGCGTCGAGGTCCAGGGTTTCGGCGGGACGCTCGATTCGAAGCCGTTCGCCCTCAAGCTCGTCCAACCCGGGACGATGGTGGCGAACGTGGACGAGGAAGATCTCGCGGCGTTTCTGGAGAAGCAGGCGCCGGGCGGCCTTCACGAGTTCTCGGTGAGTGCGGCGGACGGCAAGCTTACGGTGCGGGCGAAAAAGACGGTGATCGTCGACCTGAAGATCGCGGCGGTGGCAACCTTGCGGATCGTGGAAGGACGCCAGCTCTGGATCGACGTGGAGTCGGTCGACGTGATGGGAGCAGGGGCGAAGAACCTTGTGCAAGGCCAGATCGACAAGATCAACCCGGTGCTGGACACGAAGGATCTGCCGGTGGTCGCGCACCTGGAGTCGGTCGAGATCATAGACCGGAAGGTCGTCCTGCGCGGAACCGTCGAGCCTCATCCCTGACGACGGTGAGTGCGGCTGAAAGGACTCGAACCTTCACCTGTTGCCAGACCAGAACCTAAATCTGGCGCGTCTACCAATTTCGCCACAGCCGCGCGACGGCCTAAGAATACCAGCCTTCTCTCGACCGGGCGGACGGCCTCGCGAAGGCTGCATACCCCGCGTCCCTTTTCGCGTCTTGCGTTTTGGAGATTAAAGCCCTAAGGAGTGCGGCTTTGCCTCCGACACTTCTGAATAGCATGAGTGTCGCCGCTCCGATCGCCCCTCTCGCCTGGACGGGCGAACGCATGGTCCCCACCGCCAGCGATCTTCTGACCGAAGCCTTCCACTGGCAGCGCTACGCCTTTTTCCGCCCCTGGTACGCCGGGAAGCGCGTCGTGGACGCGGCGAGCGGCGAGGGGTACGGCACGGGCTACGCGGCCCTCTTCGCCCGCGAGGCGGTCGGCCTCGACGTCGACCCTTCAGCGGTGGCCCACGCCCAGCGGCGCTACCCCCGTGCGGAGTTCGAGGTGGCGGACGTGACCGGCTTCGACTACTCGGACGCCGACCTCGTGGTGAGCTTCGAGACGATCGAGCACGTGCCCGACCCGCGCGCCTTCCTGCGCTCGCTCGACCGCTGCCAGGGGACGATCGTCGTCTCGACGCCGAGCCGCGAGCTGCATTCGCCGGGCAACGCGCTGGGCGACAAGCCCTGGAACGAGTTCCACACCGTCGAGTGGTCGCCCGAGGAGTTCGCGGAGCTGATCCGCGAGGAGTACGCGCACCGCCAAGTGCGGTTCCTGAGCCAGGAGAACCGCTGGCCGGGCCTCATCCGGGAAGGGATCGACGCCGACGCGCGCTACATCATCGCGGTGATCGACGGGGCGGAGCTTCCCTCGTGGCCCCGGATCGGCCTCGCGATGCCGTGCTGCACGGAAGCTGACGCGGCGGCCCTCGCCCTCACGCGGCTGACGATGCACTACCCCGGCGAGTTGGAGATCGCCCTCGTCGCGC
>CAZEWR010000013.1:0-123221 GCA_964516175.1 uncultured Fimbriimonas sp.
CGGTGGTCGCCGTCTCGGGAAAAAGAACGCGCCGATGCGGGGCGTCGGATCGCGGAGTGCGGGAATTTTGCGCACGAACGCTTTGCGACGGGGCCGTCGAGAGGACGCGTCAACCTAAGCGGGTGTTAGCGGGAGGCTTTCAGCCCGAGTCGTTGATGAGCGACAAAAACGCCGGGACCGTGGAAGATCCCGGCGTTTGTCCGCTGGACTACAGTCCGAGGGGGTGAGCCGTTCGTTCAGATCTTCTCGACCTGGTTGAAGTCGAGTTCGACGGGGGTGTCGCGACCGAAGATGTTGATGAGCACCTTGAGCTTTTCCTTGTCCGGGGTGATCTCTTCGATCTTGCCGGTGAAGTCGCTGAAGGGGCCTTCGACGACGCGGATAGTCTCGTTCTTGCTCCAGTTGACCTTCGGGGCCTCTTGGCTGGCGGCGAGGTTGGTCTGGATGCGGCGAACCTCGTAGTCCTCCATGGGCACGGGCTTGCTGCCGCTCTGGACGAAGCCGGTCACGCCGCTGGTGCTCTTGACGAGCTTGAACGCTTCGTCGGTAAGCGACATCTGAACGAGGATATAGCCGGGGAAGACCTTGCGGTCGATCTCGTAGCGCTTGTTGTTGCGGGTCTGGAGCTCGCGCTCGGTCGGGATCAGGATCTCGTAGATGTCGTAGTTCCAAAGACCTTCGACCTGGGCGCGGCGAGTCAGGACGTCCCTGACCTTGTTCTCGTGACCGGAGATGGTGTGGACGGCGTACCAGGATTTCGGCATGGCGGTAAAGCGGGGCCTCTTAGAGGTGGGTGAGGAAGTCGACGACGAACTGGAAAACGTAGCCCAAGGTCGTCAATGTGACGACGAGGAGGGCGCATACGCCGAGAACCACGCCGGTGAGGCGGTGGGTCTCGGGAACGGTCGGCCAACTCACTTTCTTGCCTTCGCGCTTGACCTCCGCGAAAAAGCCTTTGATTCCGCGCTTCGAGCGCGGCACGGCGAGGCCACCGCCTCCTTGGGGCTTTCGGGGTTCCTCGTTGCCGGTTGCGACGTTTGCCATCGATGTTCGCCCCCGGGACTTGCCTTGGGGGTCTGGACAGGATACCCCGGACGGGAGCCGAGGGCGCCGCTTTGAGACCTTTGGAACGAAGAGGCCGGGGAAATCGTCCTTTCGAACCCGGATCTCGGTTCGGCGCGACCTTGTACGTATTTTCAGGGAGAAAAGGTTCCCCTGTCTAGCGCCGTCGAGAATTTCGCGCTAAAGTAACAGCGGCGTTCGCGTTGGCGATCGTGTACAGGACTTTAAAGCAGATGAACGGTGGCCCCTATAGCGAACTCGAGTTTCTCATCCTTGCGATGGTTGGAAGCGGTACCAGCTCCGGCTACGCTATGCGAAAGCAGATGACCCGCATGCGTGGAGGGCGCTGGAGCTCGGAGAGCGGCTCGGTGTATCGCGTCCTACGCCGTCTCGAAAAGGACGAGCTGTTGCGGGAAGCCCGCCGTGTGGGCGTGCCGAACCGGGAGCGCACCGAGTACGAACTGACCGAGGCGGGGCAATCGACGCTCCAGAGCTGGCTCACGTTTCCGCCGGACCGGCAGGAGTTCGGCTACCTCGTCGACCCGATCCGCACCCGCGCCTACTTCCTGCCGCGCCTGAAGCCGACGGAGCAGATCCGCGTCGTCAAAGGCTGGATCGCCGAAAGCAAGTCGTTTATCGCCGAGGTCGAAGCAAGCGTCCCCGAGGCTTTCGAGGCGGGCTCGATCCAGATGGTCGCTTACGAGAACCTTATCTTCCTGGCTCAAGCGAGGCACGACTGGCTGAAAAAACTGCTCGCCACCGTACGGGCGGCGAGCAAGGTTCCAGAGGAAGAGCCGTCGCCTATTTCCTGATCGAGATGACCTTGTAGCGCTTCTTGCCCTCAGGGGCCTCGAAGACGACGTCTTCTCCCGGAGCGTGGCCCAGGAGAGCCGTGCCCATGGGCGATTCGATCGAGATCAGGTCGTTCGCCGGATCGGCTTCCACGCTGGACACGAGACGAATCTCGAACTCGTCGTCATAGGAGGAGTCGTGGACGGTCACGAGCACGCCGACGCCAACGCGGTCGGTGGCGAGTTGCGCCTCGTCGAGGATGTGGGCATTACCGAAGATGGCCTTGAGTTCGCCGATCCGGTTCTCGACCATCGCCTGCTCGAATTTCACCTCGTCGAGTTCGTTGTTGTCCTCGCTGAACTCGCCGTGCTGCTGACTTTCACGAATACGATCCGCGATCTCGGGCCGCTTGACGCTCGTGAGGTGCTCCAGCTCCTTCTTGAGCTGGCCATAGCCTCGGGCGGTTAGCAGGATGCCACCCTGAGGTTCTGCGATGAGTTCGGTCTCGTTCATTTCGTCCTTTGGTCCGTTTGCGGGCGCCCATTATAGCCCGCTGCGTATACCCCTACGCGCCTTTTCAGGCATTTGTTCGGCGTTCGGGACGAAAGAAGGTTCCCGCTTTCGGACGAATCGTTCGAACGGACGTGGGCCGACGGCGCGTCTATCTTGGCGAACCACCCCCTTGGGGGGTAGAGTCCTGCCGATGCGGACGCGTCTTGCCTTTGCCGCCAGCCTCGCGGGGACCTTGGTCCTTGGCGCTCCGGTGTCGGCGCAAGCCGTGCCCTCCACGCCGGACCTGATCGTCTCCGTACGCAAAGCCGCGATCGGGGCGGATCTGGTCACCGTCAGCGCCCGCGCCTCCGACTACCCGCCGGAGTTGATCCAGAAGGGACTCGTCGCCTTAGGCGAGAGGCTCGGCTTTCCCGCGCGGGGCGTCGAGGCCCATCGCGAGAGCTTCCGCCCAGGCGATCCCTCGGCGACGATCGTCAAGGGGTCGTGCGGGGTGGACGGCCTCGTCGACCCGGCCACCGGCGCGCTCGCGATCGCTCCCCTGGCCCAGGCGTTCGCGGGTGCTCCGGCCCCCTACACCGTGCGGCGCATGGTCGTCTCGTTCGACGGCGTGACGATCGGCCCGAAGACGATCGCCCGCCACACGGCGGGGCGGGGAAGCGACCTCGTCTTTACCGGGCGTTCCGTGGGTTCCAGCGTCGAGTACAACGTCGAGCTTCGTTCGCAAGACCCGGCTCGCCTCGTCGTCAACGAGGAGGCCGCCGTTCAGAACGCCGCCACGCCTCCCGCCCGACGCGGCCCCGATCCCCTTACCGTCGCCCTCTTCGCAGGCGCCGCCGTTGCCGCAGGGGCGTTGGTATACTGCCTCATACTCCTCATCGGCCGACGGCCTATGTCCAAGTCGTAACGCTCGCTGCCTTCAAAAACCGCCATGACGCTCGAAGAACTCACCCTTCACCATCTCATCCAGATCGGCTACGACCGGAACGTCTCCGACGTCTATGTGAAGGCCAACCAGTACCCCATGATGCGCCTCAACGGCTCCATGGTGCCCGTCGCCGACGACATGCCTATCGTGACCGGCCCGGCGATCGAGAAGCTGGTGACGGACATGATGACGGAGCGCCAGAAGAAGATCTTCGAGGAGACGTGGGAGATGGACCTCGCGTTCGAGCTGGAAGGGCAGTGCCGCGTCCGCATGAACATCTACCGGCAGCGCGGCACCGCCGCGACCGTCATGCGCATCATCCCGTTCAGGGTCCGCACCCTGGACGAGTTGAACCTGCCGCCCGTCCTCAAGGAGCTGTGCAAGCAGCGCCTGGGTCTCATCCTCGTCACCGGACCCACCGGATCGGGCAAGACGACGACCCTCGCGGCGATGATCGACCACATCAATCGCAACCGCGCGGGCCACATCGTCACCATCGAGGACCCGCTTGAGTACGTCCACCAGGACCACCAGTGCTACGTCTCGCACCGCGAGATCGGCTTCGACACTCTCGATTTCCACCCTGCGCTGCGCGCGGTGCTCCGCGAAGCCCCGGACATCATCCTGATCGGTGAAATGCGCGATACCACCACCATGGGCGTCGCCCTCTCCGCGGGCGAGACGGGCCACCTCGTCTTCTCCACCGTCCACACCGCCTCCGCCTACGAGACGATGGACCGTATCATGAACATGTTCCAGCCGCACGAGCGGGAGTACATGCGCGTCCGCATGGCGAACTGTCTCCGGGCGATCGTCGCCCAGAAGCTCGTTCCTCGCGCCGATGGCCAGGGCCGCGTCGTCGCCCAGGAGATCCTCGTCTGTACCCCCACGGTCCAGAAGGCGATCGAAGACGGCCACTTCAGCGATCTGTACCACCACATGAACGAGGGTTCGTTCTGGGGCATGCAGACCATGAACCAGTCGCTTCTGCGCTACGTGAAGGCGGGCATCGTGAACGAGGAGACCGCCCTACGCTTCGCGGGCGTCGCCTCCGAGCTGAAGCAGATGCTTCGCCGCTAAGACCCTTTGGGTTTCGCTTTCGGAAAGGCCGCCTCGGAGGAATTCCCATGAGGCGGCCTTTTCGCGGATCGACGCCGAGAAATCCCCTGTTCGGCTGAAGAGAAAAAGTCTATTTTATCCTTGTAAAAATTAGGAAAGGATGAATAATGGAGTCTCTGGGGACCTTGTATGGAAGCCCCGTGATTTCTCTTTGTCTGCTCAGGCTCTTGTTTCGGTTTAACGCCTATGAAAAACCGTTCTCGTGCGTTCACGCTCATCGAACTTCTCGTCGTCATCGCGATCATCGCCATCCTCGCCGCCATCCTCTTCCCCGTCTTCGCCTAGGCTAAGGCCGCCGCGAAGAAGACCGCCGCTCTAAGCCAGATCAAGCAACAAGGGACCGCCACCGCCGTCTACATGTCCGACAGTGAGGACGTCTTTCCTACAGGCTGGGGGAAAACGGACGATGGTCAGGAGAATTCGCTCGCCGTCCAGTACGTTCCCG
Organism: uncultured Fimbriimonas sp.; assembly: GCA_964516175.1. Lineage (GTDB taxonomy): Bacteria > Armatimonadota > Fimbriimonadia > Fimbriimonadales > Fimbriimonadaceae > Fimbriimonas. The sequence goes on from CAZEWR010000013.1 coordinate 4,857, forward strand.
CCGACTGGATGGTCGGTCGGTCCGGCGAGAACACCGTGAACACCCAGATCTCGCGAGGCGACGTGCTGAACGTCACCGAGCCTTACCGCAAGAACTACGCGATGCTCCATCCGCCCGGCATGAACTCGATCCGCGCCTACGTGAGCGATGCCGCCTTCACGACCGGCAACCGGGCGGCAAAGAACGGCTTCGCCTACAACGGCCTGCTCCACGCCTGGAACGGCAGCGCCGTCGCCGCCCCTTCGGAACTTCCACTGTACACCCAGACGGAGGGCAACCTCTCGCTCGATGGCGTGGACACCGGCCCCAATCCGGTGCCGAACTGCAACGGAACCAACATCTCGTGCCGCTACGTTCCCGTGCCGGAAGGGGGCTCGTGCAACGGACAGGGAACTTACGACTATTTTGTCTATCCCAACGCCTCCCAATGGATCTACGGTCGATCCCAGGTCTGGGTCAACGCCGACACCTCCGCCAAATCGCGCCAACTTGGCATGAACATCGGGGGAAAGACCGACTTCAAGCGGGATCCCTACACGAAGTACAAGGCGAACGCGGTAGACAGCGGAAACGGGTGGTACGACTCGAGCTACTGCCACACGATCCTCTTCCGGCCGGACTTCGACTTCCAGACGTGGCCGCTGAATCCTTATCAGGGGTACTAAGAGAATGAAAAGGCTCTCCATCTTCCCTTTGATGCTCCTGGCTCTCGGCCTCTGCGGCTGCGGAAGCAACGAGCCCGAACCGGTCCAGGGCGACAGCCCGGCGGCCGCTTCAGGCCGCGAAGTCACGCCCGACATGCAGAGGTCGGGAGGGCCCCCTCGCAACACGCTGCCCGCCGGGCAGGGGCGGGGCGGCGGCCCGACGAACGGCGCCGGCGGCGATAGCGCCACCACCCGCTAACCCTGTGTCGCCCGCCCGCTCTTCTCGGGCGGGCACGGTTTGCTCGGGTAAAATAGTAGACATGACGCAATGGAAGACCGGTCAGAAGGTACGGGTCGTGACGCGGAAGGTCACCGCCGAAGATCGGGCGAAGAGCCGGTACTTCGAGCACATGGCGGGAGCTTCGGGCGAGGTCCAGAGCGTCTACGGCGACGGGACGGTGGCCCTTCAGGTCGATCCGTCGACGCTCGGCGAGACCCCCCGCGGCGTCCACAAGACGGCCACCCAGAAGATGCGCGAGAAGTTCGTGAACGGCATCTCCGAGGAGCAGCGCAAGGCGCTGACGAAGGAGGAGCTGGAGTTCGACACGCACTACGTGCTGCTCGTGCGCGCCGAAGACCTAGAGAAGGCCTGACCGCGCCCCTGGTACCTTCTCTTCCATGGCAGTCCAAGACTTCAGCTTCGACATCGTCTCGCGTGCGGACAAGATGGAGGTCAAGAACGCGATCGACCAGGCCGAGCGTGAACTCTCCAGCCGCTACGACCTTAAGGGGACGAAGTGCGAGATCCTTGTGGACAAGGACGATATCACCCTGATCGCGGACGACGAGTTCCGCATGGATCAGCTCAAGGAGATCGTGTTCTCCAAGCTGATCAAACGTGGCGTCGACGGCCGCCAGATCGAGTGGGGCAAGCTGGAGCCCGGCGCGGGCATCAGCGTCAAGCTTCCCCTCACCCTCAAGCAGGGCATCGAGCAGGACAAGGCCAAGCCCCTCATCAAGCAGATCCGCGACAAGGGACTCAAGGTCCAGGCGCAGATCCAGGGCGACGAGATCCGCGTCACCTCCAAGAGCAAGGACGACCTTCAGAAGACCATCGCGTTCGTGAAGGGCTTGGACCTCGAGTTCCCGGTCGACTTCGTGAACATGCGATAGGCCGCTAGGCCCTTACCTCCACGGCGCGGCGAACGTCTCTTTGCCCTTCGCGTCGGTCGTCGCGATCCGAGGCTTGTCCTTGCGGACGCTCGCGCTGAGACCCGCCTTCGAACCAAGGATGCCGAGGGCGGCGCCGTCCGCGTCGGCGCGTAGGGCGGCGGTTCCGGCGGGATCGTCGATGCGGCCGCCGGAGAGGCCTAAGGTGGCTGCGCCTGGTTCGGCGGCGAGGCTCGCGCGCCGTTCGCCATCGCGGTCACGAAGGATCAACTCGCCGCCCGCGCCGTTCCGGGCGGGGGCGAGGGTCGCCAGGGGGACGCCTCGCTCATCGACCAATTCGATCCGGCGGGCGCGGACGATGTCGGTCGTGGTCTGCGCGCCCACCAGGAGCAATGCGCTCAGCGTGAGGCCCCAGGCGAGAAGCAGTCGGCGATTCGCGCGCTCCAGCCGAAGAACGCGCGCTTCGAGTTCCATAAATCCATAGACGCCGCTCAGCGAGCCGCGATACGATCCGCCGTGCGCCACGCCAAAGCCATGATCGTCAGAACGGGGTTGAAGCCGCCGTTCGTCACGTGGACGGAGGCGTCAGCGACGTAGAGTCCCCTGACCCCATGAACCCGACCCGAAGGGTCGACCGCCGATATCCGTGGGTCATCGCCCATGCGGCACGTCCCCGCCTGGTGCTGGCCCGCGCTCAGACGGAGGACGGGTTCGCCGGACCAAACCGTCTCGCACCCGGCGGCGCGGAGCCACTCCTGGCCCCGGAGGTTCATCAGGGCCGAGGTGCGGACGGTCTCCGGGTGGGTCGTGCCGGAAAGGCGGGCGACCGGACGGCCAAAGGCATCCTTGACCCACGGGTCGAGGGTCACCCGGCACTCGGGATGGGGAATCTCCTGCACCGGTCCGACCGCGCTCACGAAACGGGGATAGGCGTGGCGCATCCAGTCCTTATGCGCCTGTCCCCAACCGGGGATGCCGGAAGGGCGGGACGATTTGGCGAACGAGATCGGGGTGGCGATAAAGTCGTCCGCGAGCATCGCCCCGCCGATCACGCCGTCGTTCCCATGGTTGAATCGGGTGGTCGCGACGGAGGCGCCGGGGCCAACGCCGTCCCACACGGGATCGGGAAAGAGGCCGAAAGCGCCGTGATAGTAGTGACCCTGAAGGTTTCGCCCGACCGCATCGTTCTCGATTCCGGAAAGCAGGAGAAGCCGGGCGGTCTCGATCGCGCCTGCCGAGACCACCACGTTCGCGGCGCGAACGCGAAGCTCGGCGCTTTCATGCACGTAGGTCACGCCTACCGCCTTGCCGTCCTCGATCTCGACCCGGAGGACGGTCGCGTGCGTAAGCAGGGTCAGGTTGCCGGTAGCGAGAGCGCGAGGGATAACCGTGTTCTGGGTTCCGTTCTTGGCGTCGACAGGGCAGGCGAAGCCGACGCAGTGCTGACAGTTCACGCACGCCGCTCGCCCGTCGCGCGGGACGGAGTTGATCAGGAGGGGCACTCGCCGCGCCTCCCAGCCGAGCGTACGCGCCGTTTCGAGAAGGCGGCGGCCTTTCTCGGGAAGGGCGGTCGGGGGCATCGGATGGCTGGGTTGGTCGCCCGCGACGCCGACCTTCGTCTCGACCTTCGCGTACCAGGATGCCAACTCGTCGAGCCCGAACGGCCAGTCCGCGAGCGAACTACCTTCGGGGACGCCGTACTCGCTCGCCATGCGGAAGTCCTTCTCGTGGAACCGCCATCCCTGCGCGCCGTAGACCAGGGTTCCGCTGCCGACGCCGACCGCGTTGTGGTTGTAACCCGGATGATAGGGGCGGACCACGCGGGGCTCGGGATCGGCGATCACGCGCGGGTTGGCGAGGGAGTCGAGGCCGGTGTTGTCGCCATACTGGGCGAGGCGGTGGTTGCACAGGTGGTCGCGACCGGTCGTCGCGAAATCGAGCCATCCGCCTTGCTCCAACAGCAAGACCCGCGCCCCTCGGCTCGCCAGCACGAAGGCCGCGACGCCCCCGCCCGCCCCCGCCCCCACGACGATCGCGTCGTACTCTTCCTTCACGCCGTCACCCGAAAGCCGACGGCGGCGAAACCCGCTTCGCTCGTAAAGTAGCCCTCCAGCGTGTGCTGGACAATCAGCCCGAGAAACGGGTGACCTTCCATTTCACGCAGTAGATCATCCTGCCTTTCGGGATCGAGTTCGGCGAAACCCCGCGACACGAGCAAGGCGAGCCCCGCTCGGTAGGCGTCGGGCTGAACCGCGGCTCTTCCAAGCACGAAGGCGCGGGCTGCGAGCCCGCCGGGATCGCGATCGGCGGGGACGATCCGCGCCAGGGCGGCGTCGAGGGTACGGCTTTCGTCGGGGGTAAGCGTCATCGCTCGCCGGACGATACCCCGCGTCCGTTCGTCGTACGAAAAAGGTGGATGTTCCTTCCCGCTCTGATGCTTGACTCGCCTCATGCCCGCGCCTCGATGCGCGTGGAGGTCACGCGGGTCGCGCCGGGGAGGCCATTCCTCGCGGCGGTCGAGATCGCGACCGATCCACACTGGCACGTCTACTGGCGAAACCCAGGTGACTCCGGCGTTCCCACGCGGATCGCTTGGTCGGCTCCGAAAGGATGGCGGGTCGAGCCCCTGGAGTTTCCCATCCCCCGCCGTTTCGCGCCCGGCGGAGTCGCCGCCTACGGCTACGAGGGAAAGACGTTCTTCCTGGCCCGCATCACCCCTTCGACGACGCCCGGTGGGATCGCCGCGAAGGCGAGTTGGCTCGTCTGCTCGGAGGCGTGCGTCCAGGGAGGCGCGACGGTGGGCGCGCGGGTACCGCTCGGAGCCGTGAAGCCCGGCCCCTACGCCAAAGCCCTTCGATCCGCCCATCTCGCCCTTCCTCGACCGGGAGCCGGTCGCCTGCGGGCGCGGACGGGGAAGGGAGTCACGCTCGAAGCGACGTTCGCCTCGCCCGCTTCCTGGTGGAAGCGGGCGGAGTTCTTCCCATCGGAATCGGGCGCCGTCGACCAGGCGAAGCCGATTTTGGCAACTCTGCAAGGCGGAAAGATCGTATTCAAGATGGAGCGTTCGCCGTTTCCGGAACAGCGTTCGCAACTGAAGGGCCTGATCGTCTTCGCCTCGGGGCCGAGGAGACAGGCGGTTCAGGTCGAGACGAAGCTCGAAAAGGAATAGCGCTATGACCACCCTCCTCGCCCTCGCCGTCCTCGCGGCTCCCGCCGTCGGCGCTCCCGCGCCTGCCTTCTCGCTCCCCTCCGTCGGAGGCAAGTCCGTCGCCCTGACCGACCATAAGGGCAAGTACGTCGTCTTGGAGTGGACGAACCGGGACTGTCCTTACGTCAAGGGCCACTACGACAAGGGTGGAATGCAGGCGACCCAGGCCGAGGCCAAGAAGATGGGCGCGGTCTGGCTGTCGATCTGCTCCTCCGCGCCTGGCAAGCAGGGCTACATGGACCCGGAGACCTACAAGGGCTACCTCAAGGCGCAGAAGGTTGCCGCGAGCGACGTCCTCCTCGACCCGGACGGCAAGGTGGGCAGGCTCTACAACGCGAAGACCACCCCGCAGATCGTGATCATCGATCCCAAGGGCACGATGATCTACAACGGCGCGATCGACAACGCGCAGACGGACAACCCCACCCCGAAAGTCAACTACGCGCTCCAGGCCCTGTCCGAGGCGATGGCGGGCAAGGCCGTCTCCGTGCCCACTTCACGGCCCTACGGCTGCAGCGTCAAGTACAAGGACTAAGGAGAACCGGCTCCGTTGGACAGGAAAGCAGGGGCGGTCCCCTGTATCCTGTCCCTATGTCGTACGCGTGGACCGTCGAACCGGGTTCAAAGGTCGATCTCCGAGAGTTTAAGCCCGGCCACGATGGCGGGATGGACAAGGTCGAGGCCAAACTCCGCCTCGCCGAGATGGCAAAGGAGATCGAGGAGCTTCAGGAACTCATGGCCGCCGCCCGGACGCGCGGGCTTCTGCTCGTGTTCCAGGCGCGCGACACGGGCGGCAAGGACGGTGCGATCAACCGGATTCTGGAGTACACGAACGTCCAGGGCGTTTCGGTCAAGGCGTTCAAGGCCCCGAGCCCCGAGGAATTAGCCCACGATTTCCTGTGGCGGGTTCATCCTCACGCGCCGGGTCGGGGCGAGATCGCGCTCTTCAACCGTTCTCATTACGAGGACGTGATCGCGGTGCGCGTCCACAAACTCGTCCCTAAGGAGGCCTGGAAGCCGCGCTACGAAGCGATCAACGCCTTTGAAAGACTTCTCGTCGACACCGACACGATCGTCCTGAAGTTCTACCTGCACATCTCGAAAGAGGAGCAGGAGGAACGGTTGCTCGCCCGCGAGCAGGATCCGGTCAAGGCATGGAAGCTCAACGTCGGAGACTGGAAGGAGCGAGAGTTCTGGGACGAGACGACGGAGGCCTACGAAGACGCGCTGTCGAAGTGCTCGACCGAAGCCGCCCCGTGGCGGATCGTCGCCGCTGACCATAAGTGGTTCCGTGACCTCGCGATCGCTGAGGCGGTCCGAGACGCCCTCCGGCCCTACCGAAAGGAGTGGGAGACGAAGCTGGCGCAGATCGGAGCCGACGCGAAGGCGGAACTGCAGGCTTACCGAGAGAAGGCTTGATCGACGTTTACCTGTTCGTCGCAATGGTGACGGTCGCGACCGGTTCGAACATTAGGCGAGGTCCGGCTTTCTCCCAGGGCGCAGAGCCTTCCTTGTGCGCTTTAAGGCCCTGCGGTAAAGACGTAGAAGACAATCTATATTGTAGGGCGTCGAAAAAGGAAAAGGACGAGGCCAAGGGCCTCGTCCTCCTCGGTTCGGCTTAGCTTCGAACTACGGCGTAGCCCACATGCCCTTGGCCTCTTCGGACGAGTACTTCAGCACGAGCGCGCCTTCGGAGACCGACTCGACGTCCTCGAGATCGATAAAGTGGTGCTGGCCGCCCGAAGAGGGATCGTTTTTGGTGAGCTTGATCTGGTTCTCACCCTGGAGGTGGTCGACCGTGCCGACATGGACGCCGTCGTTGCCCCGCACTTCCATGTGCTCGCTAATCTGGGTGGTATCGATCATGCCCTTTTGACCTTCCCGTTCCTCTCGAGGGTTCCCCCGCCCGAGGAACCGGCCTTTCAGGCCGGTTCTGGTCCCGAAGGAATATCTGGCGGCGTAGACTACTCGTCGCCGTAGGGCGAGGCGCCCATCCGGTCCATCCAGTGGAACTCCGTGCGCTTCCCGTCGATCCGCCAGACGCGCGGGCAGTCGGTGTCGAGCCAGTCGAGCGGCTCACCGACGGGCTGGGGTTTCGCCGCCTGGGTGAGGGCTTTTCGGAGGGCCGCCTTGTGGGTCTCGTTTAGGAACGACGGTTCGACCGAAACGAAAAGGGCGGCGCCGCTTCCGGCGACGAGGCGGAGCCACTGCTCGTTCAGCTCCCAGGGGATGTTGTGGGTGACGGCCACGATGTCGGGATCGACGGTGTAGAACGTGCCCTGCTGGGCGGCGCGGAAGGCGAGGGTGTTCACGCCCATGCGGCGGGTCCGGTTCCACGACTGGCCGCTCGTGTCGTCGCCCGTACGCTGTACCTCGTGGGTTCCGGCGGCGAGGTGCGAGAAGGTGTTGCAACCGATCAGCCGCATTGAGCCGGACGCCTCCCGGATCGTGCGGTAGAGGCCGAGCACGATCTCCGCGTTGGTCTTCGTGTCGTCATGGAAGCGCCACCCGTCGGCGGTGACGCTCGGACCCATCGAGAAGCCCCAGCGGCCGAACAGGTCCCAGGAGGTGAAGTCGTGTTTCACCATCTCGTAGCCCCAGTTCGCGAAACGACGGAAATGTTCCGCGACGTGCGCGTGGGTTTCCGGGATCGTGGGGTCCAGAGCGTCTCGATTGCGTGCCAGTTTCCACGCGTCGGGCTGGCCGGGAAGGGCGGTCAAGGGTCGGAACCAAAGGCCGGGCCGAACGCCCATTCCCTTAAGACGCCTCGCGAAGGCGCCCATGTCGCCGAACCGTTCGTTGCCCACCCAAGGGCCGTGACCGAGTTGGCCGCCGCTGGACCAGCCATCGTCGATCACCGAGTAAGGGCGGTTGGAGACGTCGGGAGAGAGGTCGGCGATCAGGCCACTCACGCCGGCGATGAGCTCCGCGCTGTTGTTGCCGTAGGCGTAGTTCCAGTCGTTCGTGCCGTACACCGGGTGGTCGGCGAGGCGCGGGTGGGGGCACATCGCGCGGCAGAGCGCCTTCTGGACGCCGAAGGGCGCGCCGCCGGACACGGACACGACGGTGCAAACGGCGAGCGTTCGGTCGCCTAGGCGCACGGGCGAGCCGCCGCTCCGCACATCGGCCCAGAGCGAGACGCCTTCCGCGTCGCCGGTCCAGAAGCACATCGCGCCCGGCGCGATCATCACGCCATAGCCGTCGGTTCGCTTGCCATCGGTGGCCAGGAACGACCAGGGCAGGGTGCGTGCCGCCCGCTCGCCTTGCCAGCCGAGGTCCGCGTAGGAGCGCTCCCAGTGGTCGCCTAGGTACGCCTTCGCCCAACCGAGGTCGCCTCGCCAGCGGAGCTGAAGTCGCGTGACGCCGACGCTCGCCTTGAGGGTGAGCGTCCCGCCGGTGTAACGGACCTCGACTCCGCTGCCCGTCCAGGCGTCGCCCTCTTTCGTCAGCGCGATCTCGCCGTCGGCCCCGAAGGCGCGCACGAGATCGGGGGTTCGGTGGACGTCGAGGCTCGGTTTGGCGGGTTCCATAGCGAGGGCGGAGGTCGCGAGAACGGGGACCGGGACGGCGGCGAGGGCGGCGGCCTTCAGGACGTCGCGGCGGCTAGGCTCCATTCAGCGTAAGGTACCCCTCGGTGGAGGGCAGAATGGCTTAGCTGCGTTGGTAGACGCGTACGAAGTCGACCTCGAAGCGCGATGGGAGCGCCGTCGCGCTCGGGTCGCCCCCATTCGAGCCGACGGCGAGGTTCAGCAGTAGGAACTGCGGATTGTGGAAGGGATTCGTACCGTCGGGGTTGAGGGTCTTCGAGAGGTCCGTCTGGTTGAGAAGATCGCCATCCAGGTAGATGCGGATCCATGCCTCGTCCCAGTCCATGCGCCAGACGTGGAACTTGTCCGCCCATCGGGGATCTTTGGCGGTGAGCGAGGGGTACGGGCGCTTCTGGGTGTTCCAGGCGCCATTTCCCCAGCAAGTGTTGGCGAGAATCGTGTCCTGGTAGAACTCGAGCAGGTCGACCTCGCCGTTCCGGGGCCATGGACCCTGGGTTCCCAGACTCCAGATGGCAGGCCAGAGGCCGGGTCGGGGATCGATCTTCGCCCGGATCTCGAACCGACCGTAGCGGAACTCGCGCTTGCCGCGCGTCTCCAAGCACGCCGAGGTGTACGCCGCCTCCTTGCGGCCCCTTCGCCAGTCCTCGGAGCCCGCTTCGTAACTCGGGTTAGGAACCTGCTCCCGCCGCGCCTCGATCACGAGGCGGCCCTTCTCGACGCGGGCGTTCTCCGGCCGGTAGAGTTGAAGCTCCTTGTTGCGTACGAAGCCTTCCTCGTAGATCCAGTTAGCCGGATCGGGTCGCCCGTCGCGCTCGAACTCGTCGCGCCAAACGAGACGGTAGGGCTTCTCCGGCATCGTCGCAAGGAGGGGAAAGATCAGCATCTTCGGAAGAACCTTACCAGGGTGGAGGAAGCGCGTTAGAATGGCTTTAGGATGAAAAGCGCGATCCTGCTTCTTACGCTGGCGTCTCCACTCGCCGGATCCCCTCCTTCCGCTCCGAAGCTCAGCCTTTCGGAGTCCGTGCGCTACGAGACGATGACGAAGTCCGGCGGCGGCTTCAGTGACACCTGGAGCGAGACGCAGACGGCTTCCCGAACGAAGCTCGCGATGACGGCGGATGCGCCGATAGAAGGGATGAAGGTCGATGGGGAGACGACGTTCGAGGTCCAAGCGGGCGATTTTCGGTTCGCCGGAAAAATCAAGGACGACGCGGCCTACCGGCCTGGCGCCAAGTCGGCGCGCCTGACGATGACCCTGCCCGCCGACGCGAAGGGCGTCCGGACGGTCGTCGCGAAGGTCGATCTCAAGTGGACGGACGAACGGCTGACGGCGAAGATCGCCGCCGACTCGCCGAACGCTCCGAGTGTCGCGGCGATGGGGTTCAAGGATTCGCAGGTTGGGCCGTTCGAGGCGACGACGAAGGCGTGGCTCGCGTTCGGTGGACGCAAGTTCGAGATGGACGTGTCCCTGCGGGGAAAGATCGGGCGCAAGACGGTGGACTTGCCGGGCCTTTCCGGCGGAGTGACCACGGTGGACCTCAAGGGCGAGGCAAGGGCGACCGCTCCGTAATCTCGCGGGCTCGATCCGGCTCGGCGAGGGGCGACCCAAAGCGGTAGGCTCTCGCCCGGTGTCACCTATCTTTCTGATCTCCGGCCCGCCGGCGGCGGGGAAGACCACCCTCTGCGACGCGCTCCTCGCCCGGTTCGAGCGTGGCCTGCACCTGCCGGTGGACGATCTGCGCGGATGGGTCGGGCCGGGGATGGCGGACAGCGTGCCGTGGACGGACGAGACGGAGCGGCAGTTCCAGATCGCGGAAGGGGCCGCCCTCGGCGTGGCGCGCCACTACCAGACGGCGGGCTTCGCCGTCGCGGTGGACCACTGCCGCAATCCCCGGCGTCTGGACGAGTCCTTCGCCGTTCCGGGCGTGGTCAAGGTCCTCCTGATGCCCGACCTGGAGACGAACCTTCGGCGGAGCCACACGCGGACGAACAAAGCGTTCGACCCGCACCTGCTGGACGAGACGATCGCCTATACCAACGACCGCTACCGACAGGACGTGGGCGCGGGGTGGCTCGTGATCGACAACGCAGAGCTGAGCGTCGAGGCGACGGTCGAGCGGATCATGGCCGGGCTTTGACCTTAGAGCCGTCCTGGGAGCCGGATTGCAGAAATCGGTGTGCGATAAAATCGGACAAGGCCGCGTTCCGCTCTTTCGCGAACGCCCCGAAGCGTTCGGCGAAGCGGCCGTCTGGAATCCGAAGACGCTCGATCTCCGCCCCGATGGTCACTTCGATCAGATGCCAGCCCCCCGGAGCCGGATAGGGCACGCTTCCCCGAACGGGCGAATCGAACGACGCCTGCTTCCAGTTGCGTATCGTCCCGAAATTCGCCTCCTCGTGCCGGACGAGGGCCAAGATCGCCTTCTTGAGCGCGTCGGCGGTCGCCTTGCTCCTCGTCACCGGCCCCTGGAGTCCGACCACGGTGTGCCGACTGGCGTCGCCGATCAGGGTCAGCTTGACGCCCTGAGGCGGAGTGGCCAATGAGGGGTCCATAAGAATCCTCTCGCGGGGCTGATGGTCCCGGACGACGATCGGCTTTGGCGGGGTAGGAACTCTAAAGCTGGATCGCTGAGCCGCTCCCCAGGCGGCGACCACCGCGAGAGCCGTGAGGTAGGCCGCGTGGACCATCCACAGGGTAGGCGGATCTTGAGAGACGACCGGGACGGCCTCGACGGGTTTTGGTGAGTTAGGGAGGCGCTTCGCCTCTGCCTGGGCGATCTCTTGAATCTCCTCGGGCGTCGTTCCGAGCAGATCCGCGAGCTCATGGATGCGGGTCATGCTTGCGAGCCTCTCGCGTTCGGCAGCCTCGGCGCGCTCGCGCTCGGCCCGCCGTTCCGCAAAGCGCTCCACCACCTGCTCGGCCAATTCGGGCGTGAGCAAGGGTGTTTCTTCCGAGGCTTCCTCGAACCGAGAGGGCATGGCTGTAGATTACTTAAGCCTAAGGGCGCTCGTTCGCCGCGTCGGCTTGCCGGAACGCGTCGCCCATGCCGCCGAAGACACCGTCGAGCGAGTCCCGAACGAGCTCCCGCTCGCCGACCCAACCGTGAGACGAGGCGAACTCCTGGAAGCCGGTGAATCGATTGACGCGGTAGCTCGCTTCCTTCTCGCCTCTGCCGTACGCGTACGGTCCCGGATAGACGTAGACGCCTACGAGAGATCCGCCGAGCGCGCAAGCGAGGGGGACGAGAGCCCGCGAAAGCTTCAGGGAGAGGTTTACGGGACCGGACGGGCCGGGGTTGCGGGCGGACCGTAGCGGATCGTCCCCTTAGGACGGGAAGGGGGTGCGACGGCATAGATGGCGCTCGCAACCAAGCTCTTGATCTCATCCGCTTGGCGCGTCTGCTGGCCTCCGGGTGGGTACGCCTTCGCGCCATCGAGAGGCCAGTTGTTGTAGTACTCGCCACCCGGATACACGAGGGTGATCTGAAGGTGATCCTCTACTGGACCCATCGAATCGGCGAGGCGACGGGTCGCTTCTTCGATAAGGCTGGTGAAGCCTTCTCCAACGGCGGTCGGATCGGCCTTGGTGGCCGAGCCCTGGGCCCAAATCGTGCGCTTTCCGTTCCAGACCATAAACGACGTCCCTTTCGGCAGAGTCGGCATCGCGACGCGAACCGAGCCCGGACGCAGGTTCGCGGGCGGTTGTCCCGGGAAGAATTTGGTATCCGTCAGGTCGTTCAACCGTTGGGTCATCGCTTTCGAATAGGCGGCGAGGTCTTTGGCGTAACGGCGATCGGGCACGAGTCCCTGGTGGGTATGAACGCCGTCCGATACCTCGACATCGTGCCATCCGACGAAGTCAGGACGTCCTTGGTAGGAAGCGTCCTGCGGCATCCACGGCGCCCGATCGTAGCGCACGATCGGGACGTCGCCCTCGATCGTCGCGAGCGATTCCTCGTAGGCGACGAGCGAACGGATCGACTTCTGGAGCGCTTCGACCGTCGCCGCGTCGTCCTTCACGCGTCCCGGAGGGCCGGTCACGATGCGGTCGCCGCCCGGATAGATCAGTTTGAGGGCGAAGCCGGGGGGCGGCGGCAGGATGCTCGGATGGACGAGGTACTCATGGTTGGTTTCCCAGGGCGCGTTCAGTCCGGTGGATCGTACGGTTCCGTCGACGTAAGGATCGAATCGGTGGCCCATGACGGCGGCGGTGAAGCCTGGCGGAAGTTCAAGCCTTTTGTGGGGAGGGCGCGTGTCCAAGTACGAACGCGCCGCGAACGGCGGCCACAGTAAGGCGATGAGAGCGAGGGTAACGAGATAGGCCGTATGGATCGGCCATCGAGGCTTCGTTTCGGGGGGCTCTGGTCGAACCTCGACCGGCTTCGGTGTAGGCGGCAGGCGCTTCGATTCCTCTTGCGCGATCTCGCGGATCTCTTCGGGCGTCGTGCCCAAGAGATCCGCCAACTCGTGGACGCGGGTCATGTTCGCGAGGCGTTCCCGTTCGGCAACCTCGGCGCGTTCTCGCTCGGCCCGGCGCTCCGCGAATCGCTCGACGACGCGCTCGGCCAACTCCGGCGTGAGCAGAAGCGGCGAATCCGGGACTTCTTCGAACCGGGAAGACATGGCGATCTATTCTACGAGAGAGGAAGCCCGCCTTGTCGGACTTCTCGCCTACTCGCCCGTACCGCCCGCCGTACCCCCCGAGACGGGGGGCGTGAGCCGATCGGCGATCCGCTGAACGTCGTCGAGGCGCGGGTCGGCCGTGTCGAGGGCGTAGTACTCCTCCTTGCGTCCGTCCGTGTAGTAGGCGCTCACCTGACGACCCGTGACGTCGATCTTACGAAGGGATCCTGATCTTTGCGCCTCCCGCATCTGGGCGACGCGTTCGCCGAACCGCGCGATCTCGGGCGCCAGCCGCTCTTCGACCTTCTTCGAGAGATCGTCGTCGGTAACCCATCCAGAGGAGGAAGGGTACTGCTGGACGCCAGTCAGGCGATCGAAACGGTAGGGAACCCCGTTCGTGTCGCCGTAGGCGTAACGCGCGAACGGCACGAGCAGGCCCAGCGCGAACCCCACTCCCAAAACCCCCAGGATCGCCATCGTTCTCCTCGCCATCTCTGGGAGAGACGCGCCCTGCCAACAAAGAGTTGCGAGCTTCCGATCCTAATCGTTTCCAAAGTCCCTTAAAGTGGGGCGAACACTTTGCGGGCGGACCTCTTCCCATCCTTAGCGGCCCGAAGGCCGCGACCAGGAAACCATGAAACGGACGTTCCAATTCAGCGCACTGGCCGCCCTCGCGGCCCTCATGATCGGTTGCGGCAGCGGCTCCGGCAGCGACTCGACGGCGACGGACTCCGCCAGCGGCACGTCGTCTGCCGCCGGTAGCTCGACCCCGGGCGGCGGTAGCGGCGCCTCTGGCGGCTCGACGTCGACGACCGACACCTCCGCTGGCACGACCGGCTCGACCTCCGGCGCGGGCTCGACGTCGAGCGACTCGACAGGAATGTCGTCGGCTGGCGGCACGTCGGCAGGCGGCACGAGTTCCGGCTCTGGAACCACCAGCGGCATGGGCTCGACGCCGGGTTCGGGCACAACCTCGGGAATGGGCTCCTCGTCGGGAACGTCGTCGGCAAGCGGGACCACCGCCGGGGGAACGACGGCGGGTGGAGGCACGATGGGGGCCGGCGGCGCGGCGGGATCCAGCGGCGCGGCGGGCGGCGCCGGAACGGGTCCGTAGCCTGGACCCGTTAGGACCAGGCTTCGTCGAACGTGTGCCGCCCCGGCCTGAGGTCATGGGCGGCGTCGCCCGCTTCGGGCGGCAAGATCGCCCGCGCCGTCGTGTTCGGTGGCAACTCGACGACCCAGCGGAACCGTCCGCCGTCGATCGTCCAGGCGCTCGAGAGGATCCCGTAAGCCGTCTTCAGGGACGCCTCGGCGCTCTTGAGTCCTCCCCCTGGACGGGGTGTGAGTCGAGAGCGCTTGTAGCCCGCGATCTCGGGATCGAGATCGATTCCTGCCACGGTCGACGCCATCCAATCGCCGATCGCGCCGTAGGCGTAGTGGTTGAAGGAGTTCATCCCAACGTCCTGGAATCCCTTGTCCTCCGTCCAGCCGTCCCAACGTTCCCAGATCGTGGTGGCGCCTTGGGTGACCGGATAGAGGTAGCTGGGCCAGGACTTCTGGAGCAGAAGGCGATAGGCGACGTCGAGCCGTCCGCCCGCCGTGAGGACGTGGGGCAGGTAGGGAGTGCCGACGAAGCCGGTGCTCAGATGGTCGCCACGCGCCTCGATATCGGCGACGAGACGTCCGAGGGCATCGGGCCTTTGGGTCTCGGGGAGCAGATCGAAGTGCAGAGCGAGGACGTTCGCGGTCTGACTTTCCAGTCGATCTCCGAACTCGCGGACGAAGGCGGTCCTCACCTCGTCGGCTAAGGCGTCGTACGCCGCGCCGTCGCGTCCGAGAACGCGCTCGATCCGTCCGAGAAGGCGCGCGACGTGGGCGTAGAACGCGGTTCCGATCAGCTCGTTGGGGGTCTCGGCTTGGGTGCTGAGCCAATCGCCGAAGCCGCGCCAGCCCTCGTAACCCTCGTAGCATCGGATGCCGTCCTTCGCGGAGGTGGCGAGCCAGTCGACCCACCGGCGCATCGAGTCCGCGTTCCGCTGGAGGATGCGGACGTCGCCCGAGCACCGGTAGGCGGTCCAAGGACAGATCACGACCGCGTCGGACCAGGCAGGCCCACCGTCGTGGACGAAATCCGCACCGGGGTCTGGAGCGACCGGGGGGATGCGGCCATCCGTCTTCTGGGAGTCGGCGAGGTCGGTCGAGTACTTCTCCCAGAACGTGAGCGAGTCGGAGAGGAAGAGCGAGGTCCGGACGAACACCTGGGCGTCGCCCGTCCAGCCCAGACGCTCGTCGCGCTGAGGGCAGTCGGTGGGTACGTCGACCGAGTTGCCTCGCCAGCCCCACTCGATGTTGTGCCAAAGCTGGTTTAGAAGCGGTTCGCTGCAGGCGAAAGAGCCGGTCGGTTCGAGGTCGCTCGACAGGACGACCGCCTCCACCGTCGCGTCTTCCGGCAGTCCCGCCAGCTCGGCGTACTGGAAGCCGTGGAAGGTGAACCGGGTGGTGAGATCGTTCGCACCCGCCGCAAGGGTGAGGTGGTCCGTGGAGCGGGCGGCCCGGTAGTTCGCGGTGTAGAGCTTGCCTTCATCGAGGCGTTCGGCGAAGCGGGCGACGACGGTCTCGCCACCCTTGCCATTCGCCCGGATGCGAATTCGCCCGACGAGGTTCTGGCCGAAGTCGAACAGGTCTTTCGTCCGCGACACCGGCTGGAGAACGCGCACCGGACGGATCGGCGGCGAGTTCCAGGCGACGAGCCGACCTTCGTAGGGCGGAGCGAGGCGAGCCTTGCCGATCGCTTCCGGCGTCCGGCGAGCGTCGATCGATTCGCCGTCGAGTAGATCCTCATCGAGAATCTTTCCAAGGTGGGGCGTCCACGATTCGTTCGTGCCCCGTACGATCCTCTCGCCCGACGTGGTCTCGATTTCCAACTGGGCGAGTAGGCGAGGACGATCGCCGTAGAAGGCACGTTCGCGCCATCCGATCTTGCCCGCATACCAACCGCTTCCCAGCATCGCCTCCACTGTATTCAGGCCGCTCTGTACAAGCGCCGTGACGTCGTGGGTCGAGACGCGCACCCGCTTCTGGTAGTCCGTCCAGCCGGGTAGAAGTTCGCTGTCTGTGGTCGACTCGCCGTTGATCCGAAAATCGACCAAGCCCAGCGCGGTCAGATATAGGCGCGCCCGAGCGATCCCGTCCGTGACGTCGACCAATCCCGCGAACGTCGTTGCCGGAACGGTCGAGCGTGGCCCGCCCGCTAACGGTCCCTCGATCCATTCTGCGGTCCAATCGTCCGCTTGGAGAAGGCCCATCTCGAACCAGGACGAAGCGGTGGCCTCGCCGTCTTCGGTCCAGACGGTCACCGTCCACGCGACCCGCTGGCGACTCCTAAGGGCCGGACCGTCGTAGACGACGGCTACGCTCGCATCGCTCTCGACGCGCCCGGTGTCCCAGCCGTTGTCGCTCTGCAGGCGGTAGGCCGTTTGAGTCCCTTCGGAAAGCTCCCAACCCAGTCGGGGCGCGGTCTCGCCGAGACCGATCGGGGTGGTGGCGTATTCGCAACGGAGGCGGTTGAGGGTCATGGTTTCGCTTAGGCTTCTCGGATGCCGTTGGGCAGGATCTTCTGGACGCCGGAGGCGTCCGCGCGGACATGGAGGGGACCGTGGGGGGTGCGGAGGGTGCCTTCGGCCCATTCGAGGCCGCCGAGCTGGGGCTGGACGGTAACCGTCGCCATACCGGGAGCGGTGGGGCGGACGCCCAAAAAGGTCGCGAAGAGGTGGTAGATCGGGTGGGCGCCCCAGGCGTGACAATCGCTCCGGGTCGGCTCGGGCATCTCGACTACCGTCCGTAGCCCGTCGTCGAGAAGGCCGTACCAGAGCCCGAGCCGCTTCTGCAGCACGTCCGTGCGCCCGACCCTTCCCAGGGCTTCGAAGAGGTAGTGGTCGAAGTAGACGGTCGTCCGGGCAAGCGTCTCCCCTTGGACGATCGGCATGTCCGCGATCTTTCGCACGGCCACCTTGCCGTAGCGTGCGCCCGCGAGGAGAGCGAGGCATTGGGCGTGCTCGCTCCAGTGGGCGTGCTTCTCATCGTCGGCGTAGAGGCCACGCCCGGGCGACCAGAACCGCTTTTCGGCGGCGTGCAGCACACGGTCGTAGAGCCTGCGATGGCGCGAGGCGAGCTGAGGCTCCTCGATCCACGTTTCAAGCTCGGCCGCCAGTCGCGCGACGTAGGCGAGGTGGAGGTTGAGGATGCCGGATACGCCCCAATGGGCTCCGACGGGCACGCCGTCGCTCCAACCCGGAACCCAGTCGGTGAAGTTCCAGCCTTCGAGGGCGTGGTAGACCCCGTCCGCGTCCACGTTGCGGCGGTAGGCGTCGAGGACGGCGCGGACGCCGGGCATAAGGCCGCGCACGAACGCGAGGTCGCCGCGCCAGAGGGCGAAATCGTGGACCACCGCGACCCACCAGAGGGAAAAGGTGGGGATGGTCTGGCGGATACGGGAGGGATAGCGGCTGCGCGTCAGGCCCTCGGGTTCGCGGCTACGGTCGAAGGCTAGCAGAGCTTGACGCGCGAGACGGTCGTCGTCGCCGGTGACGTAGGCGACGAGGCACTGAAGCCGCGTGTCGCCGACGTACTGGAGCTGCTCGTAGAACGGGCAGTCCATCGTCGTCTCGTGGGCGCACATCTGCAGGGTCCGGTAGCCCAGCCGCTTGACCCGCGCGAGTCGCGGGTCGCTCGACGAGAACTCGCTCGCGTCCTCGTAGGGATAGCGCGTCTCGAGAAAGCCCAGGGACGCGACGGTCAGGGGCGCGTCCGTCGTCTCGACCACGATCTCGACGTAGCGGCCCGCCTCCCACCAGAGCGTCGAATGTCGCTCGTCGCCGCCACCCGCGACGAAAAGGTCGCCGACCCCGTCCGTCTGGCTCCAGATCGAGCGGAAGCTCTTGCCCTCGATCTCATCCCGGTCGCCCTTGCGGTCGTTCGCGTCGAAGAGGGCCTCCTGCCAATGAACGCGGACTCGGGCGCCGCGTCCGCCCTGGAGGCGAAGCTCGGGGTAGGCGCAGACGTACTCCTCCAGGTCGAGCAGGACGCGCCGCCGGGTGTTCGCAGGAATCGTCATCGGCTTCCCTCCGACGAGGTTTTGCCACGCGGCGGCCTCACCGGGGATCGAGTCGGCGTTGCGGATTGGGATCGCGTGGGTATTGCCGCCAAGATGGATCGCGACGTGGCGAACCCGTCCGCCCTCGAACGGACGTTCCCACTGCTCGGGCAGGATCGCCGGGATGAGCATTCGGCCCGGCTCCATGTCGTTCGCGCCCTCGCGGGCGTAGCCCCGGTCGAGCGTCTTCGCCGCCGTCCAGGACAGCGCGTCCTCGCCACGTTCCCATCCCCACGGATACGATCTTCCGTCCAGTTCCAGCTTGAGGCCGCATCCCCAAGCGACCCCTTTGGGAAGGAAGCCGTGGCCCGGCAGGATCGCCGCCTCCCACGGGGCCTCGCCCGTGTTCAGAAGCTCCTTGTTCAGGGACGCGCCTTCGGCGGCCAGAAGAAAGCCGTGACCGAAGGTGTGCTGGGCGTAGGGAGCCTCCTCGCCGATCGTCCAGACCTTCGCCGCGAGACGATGCCGCCCCGCCGGAAGGGTCGCTTCGTACGTCTCGAAGTTCCAGTGGCCGATGTCGCCCCGGTCGGGGCCTCGTCCGACGAGCTTGCCGTCGAGGTAGAGCGCGTACCGCTCGTCGGCGGAGACGTGGAGCCGCACCGTCGTCTCCGCCGCCAACTCGAACGTCAGGCGGTAGCCCGCGACGAACGGGGCCGCCCCCTCGGTCGCGATCCAGTGGGCAGGCCACCAGGCGCGCCGCTGCCAACTCGGGTCTCGACCCGCGAAAGGGTCCTTCTCGATGAGGATGCGGCGGACGGCGGCGTCTGACACGGCGGAAAGCTTAGCCCAAGCGGCTCCTCCGCGGCCAAGGGCGGCGGGCGGCGGCGACCATCTACTCGGCGCCGTTCCCAGCGATCTGCCACAGCAGACGTTGGCGGTAGTGCTCGTCCGGGCGGTTGGCGATCCGCTCGACCTGGACGCGAGTCAGCGGGGTGGACGCGCCGCCGAGTCGGACCCGCGCGGCCTTGGCCGCCATCAGCGTCGCCGACTCGACCTCTCGCCGGTTCGATCCAAGGGCGATGAGGCCGTGGTTGCCCATCCAGATCGTCTTCGGGACGCCGCCCCACTCCGCGACGTACGCCTCGACGCCCTCCCGAATCGCCTCCGCGAGGGGCAGACCGGGATCGACGTAGGGAACCCACGCGCTCGCGGGGCCGCAGCACACGATCTCGTCGGGGAAGTAGCGCCGGGCGGCTTCCTCCGGCCCATCCGGGCGACAGAGGATCGGAAGCAGGTCGGTCGGGTGGCAGTGGCCGACGACCGACACGCCCGGAAGGGTCAGTAGCCAGGCGTGCATGAAGGTCTCGACGCTGGGCAGGAGCGGGCCTTCCTCCGCGCGGGCGGAAGCGAGAAGGGCCCGCACGCCCGCGTCGTCCAAGCCCTGAGCGGCCAGGATCGGCTCGAAGCGAACTTGGACGAACCCCTCCGGTTCGATCTCTCGCATCGAGAGGCCGCTCGCCTTGACCCAGAACGTCCCTTCGTCCTCGCGGGCCGAGGTGTTGCCCTCGGCCAGCATCGCCAGATCGAGCGCGGGATCGCCGAGCGTTCGGGCGAGGGTGGCGGCTTCTTGGCGCGGGGTCACGCCACAATGGTGGCATGGACCCGAACCTCCTCGTCTTCGGACGCCCGACGCCCCCGCCCGCGCCGATCCCCTTGCGGGCCGGGCCGCTGACGATGGAGCTCGATCCCGAGAGCGGCTCCCTCCGCTACCTGGAGCTGCCCGACGGCACGGAGGCGGTGCGGGCGATCTATCCCACGCTCCGGCTGCCGGACTGGAAGACGATCGCCCCGACGGTGAGCGACCTTCAGGTCGACGCGCGGGAGGACGGCTTCACCGTCCGCTACCGGCTCGCCTACGAGGTCGGCCAGACGGTCGAGGTTCGGATCGAAGGCGGGGCGGCGGGCATCGAGTTCGCCTACGCGGGCGAGGCCACGCAGGCGTTCGAGACGGCGCGTACCGGCCTTTGCGTCCTTCATCCGGCGGCGCAGGCGGACCTGCCGGTCGAGATTCGGCATCCCGACGGCACCCGCGAAAGCGGACGATTCCCCGATCTGGTCCAGCCCGAATGGCCGTTTCGGGAGATCGTCGGCGTCTCGGTCAAGCTCCCCGGCTTCAAGGTGAACGTGACGATGGAGGGCGAGACGTTCGAGATGGAAGATCAGCGCAATTTCGGCGACGCCTCGTTCAAGACTTACTGCCGCCCTCAGAGTCTGCCGATGCGCTATATCATCGAGGCGGGGCAGAAGGTCGTCCAGACGGTTCGCGTCGCCGCCCAAGCCTGGGGCTCCAAGGTGGAGGGGCTGCCGCCGCTTCCCGACGCGGTCGCCGGTCTTCTGTTCGTCGACGATACGGTGCCGCTGCCGCTGCTCGGCTTGAGCGTGGGTCCGACCGCGACGCCCGAGGCGGTCGCCGCCGCTCCCGTGGATTTCGTTCGGATCAAGGCGTCGGAGGCGCGGGATCTGCCAAAGCCCTTGGAGGTCGTCGTGGACTCCGAAGAGCATCTCGACCCGGTAACGGCCTTGGAGAGCCCGGTGGAGCGGCTGATCGCGCCGCTCGGTGTGGCGGAACGGATCGAGGCCTTGCGGGCCGCCGCCGGCGAAGCCCTGGTGGTCCTCGCCTCGGAAAGGTTCGACGAGCTTAATCGGAGCGGACTGGGCGAGAAGGACGCCGACGGACTCGGCTTCGGCTGGAATCCGCAGGCTCATCTGACCGACGACCGCACCCTCTTCGAGAACGTCGAATCTCTCCCGGACCTTGCCGCAACCGCCGCCGAGCGGACGGAGGGACCGATCGTCGTCGGTCCGCTCGAGCTTGGATCGGGATCAGACCCGCGTAAGGGGACGCTCCTGGAGGCGGCGTGGCTCGTCGCCGCCCTCGGCGCGCTCGTGCAGTCGGACGTCGACGCGGCAACCCTGATGGACCTCGACGACCTCACACGCGAAGGGCGTCCGACGCCCGCGTGGCACGTCCTTTCGGACCTCCACGAGTTCGCGGAAGGCGAGCTTGTCGTGGGCGTTGGTACGACCCGCCGCGCCGCCGGGTTCGCCTTGGTCCTAGACGAGAGCTTTCGTGCGATCGCGGCAAACCTCACTCCCCTGCCGATCCGCCTGTCCGTCGTGGCAGCGGGGGACGAGGCCCACGTCGTGAAGATCCTTGACGGGCGGAACCTCGAGCGGGCTCTCTCGGATCCCGAGGGCTGGCGTGCGGAGCCGGGCGAAGCGGTCGAACCGGAAGAGGGCGTGGTGGAGTTCGACCTTGGTCCCTACGGCGTCGCGCGGATCGACGCCGAGGTGGACGAGCTCGAGGACGGGAACAATTAGGCTCCGATCTCGTAAAACTATCCATGCTGACGGACGAGAACGCCAATCCTAATCCGAACAACGACTCCGACTCCGACGATCCGGGCCGCGAGAGCACGGCGCCCCAGCCGCTGAGCCCCGAGGAGTACGCGGAGGCGCAGAAGGACGCCCGCCGCGAAGGTTCCGGCTCCTAAAAGGGAGAGAGGAAGAAGAAAGGCTCACCCGAGAACTCGGGTGGGCCTTTCTCGCGTTCGGGCTTGGGAGTTACTTGATGTCGACGATGGTGACGTCGAACACGAGGGTCGCCATCGGCGGGATGTCCCGGCCCGCGCCGCGCGCGCCATAGGCCAAGTCCGGCGGGATGGTGGCCTTGCGGCGACCGCCCTTCTTCATGCCGACGACCATCAGGTCGAAGCCCTGGATAACCATGCCCGCACCGACCTTGAAGTCGAAGCGGCCCTTATCGAAGCGCTTTCCTTCGGGGAAGGTGCCGTCGTAGTCGACGGTGACGGTATCGCCGTCCTTGACCTCCGGGCCTTCGCCAGAGGCGAGATCCTCGAACTGGATCACTTGGACTTCACCCCGTTCAGGCTGACGAGCGTCAGGTCGAACACGAGATCGGCCTTGGCCGGGATCACCGGCGGGCGACCCGCCTCACCGTAGGCGAGAACGTAAGGGATCGTGATCGTGCGCTTCTCCCCGAGCTTCATGCCGAGCGCGCCCGCCGAGAAACCGGGGATCAGGCCGGGACGACCGATCTGGAAGGGGATGGGCTGGTTGCCGTGCTTGGCGCTGGAGTCGAACTCCGTGCCGTTCGTCAGGCGTCCGGCGTAGAGAACCTCCACGCTGTCGCCGCCCTTCGCGGCGACGCCGCTGCCCTTCTTGGTGACCTTGACCTCGACGCGGGTGATCTTCTTGAGCTCGACGTCGAACATGAGGGTCGCGCCGCCAGGAATGTCGGCTCCCGCACCCTGCGCGCCGTAGCCAAGGCTAGCCGGGATCTTCAGCTTGCGCTTGCCGCCGACCTTCATGCCGGCGACGCCCTGGTCCCAGCCCTTGATGACCTGACCGGCTCCGAGCACGAAGGAGAACGGCTCGCGTCCGATGCTGGAGTCGAACTGCTTGCCGCTGGTCAGCTTGCCGGTGTAGTCGACGGTCACGTAGTCGCCGGGCTGGGCGGCGACGCCACCACCGACCTTCACGTCGGTTTTCACGAGGCCGCCCTGGAAGACCAGAGCCGCCGTCAGGAGCGGAAGAACCATGCGGGGAAGGGTACCCGCAAGCGTGGAACATGAACGAGAGTTCAAGTCTGGATCGATTTTTCTGTGTTTTAATAAAGACATCCAGGCCGATGAGGCCGGACCGGCAAGCGGACGTGGGTTCCTTTTATCCCCTCTTCATCCGAACCCCGCCCGCCCCGGTTCTCACTTTTCGAGCGCGAGCAAGCTCGCTAGACGAAAGCGGGAGCAAGCTCCCGCACCTCCAGACCTCTAGGCCGTCGAGTACTCGCGGCGGTCGTAGACCAGATCGCCTGCGATTTTCCACACCTCGGGGTCGACGCGATTCTCCGGCACGATCTTGCTCGCGTGGACGATCGCCGAGGTAAGCCCCGCCTCGCGCGCGAAGTGGAGGAAGGCCGAGTTCAGGACCTGCCGCGCGGCCGGACGCAGGCCGAAGGAGACGTTCGAAAGGCCGAGGATCGTGTTGACGGTGGGGAAGCGGCGGCGAACCTCCGCGATGGCGTCGAGGGTGGCGATGGCCGACGTGCGGAACTCCTCCTCGCCGGAACCGAGGGTGAAGGTGAGGCAATCGAGAAACAGGTCGGCGTCGGGCAGACCGTACTCGCGCGACATCGCGATCAGCCGCTCCGCGATCTCGACCTTCTTCTCGACCGTCTTCGCCATGCCCAGCTCGTCGATGGTGAGGGCGACGACGCCCGCGCCGTAGCGACGCGCGAGGTCGAGCACCTTGCGCGGCCGCCCGTCGCCGTCCTCGAAGTTGATCGAGTTCAGAAGCGGCTTGCCCGCGAGGCAGCGGAGCGACGCCTCCATGACCGGCCACTCGGTGGAGTCGATCATGATCGGCACCGTGACGTGGCGGTTGTAGCGAGACAGCAGCTCCTTCATGTCGCGCGTCTCGTCGCGCCCCACGTAGGCGGCGCAGACGTCGAGAAGGTGCGAGCCTTCGGCCTCCTGCTCGCGCGCGAGCTCGGTCAGGCCTTCCCAGTTTTCGCCGGCGAGCATGTCCTTGAACGCCCGGGAGCCGTTCGCGTTGGTCTTCTCGCCCACGACCAGGTAGGAGGCGTCCTGCTCATAAGGCTGGAAGCCGTAGAGCGAGGAACAGCCGACGAGCTTGAGGCCCTCCTGGTTGCGCGGCGTCAGGTTGAAGTCGAACCCGGGAAAAAGATTGCGGACCCGCCGCCAGTGCGCGTCGGCGGTGTGCGCGCGTCCGCCGACCGCCTGGGCGACGGCCTGGATGTGCTCGGGCGTGGTGCCGCAGCAGCCCCCGACGAGGGCGGCGCCGTGCTCCTCCACGAAGCGCGTGTGATGTTCCGCGAGGGCGTCGGGCGAAAGCTTGTAGACGGCTTGGCCGCGCTCCATCACCGGCAGGCCCGCGTTCGGCTGGATCGCGAGCGGGCGCGTGGAGTTCTCGCCGAGGAAGCGCACGTGGGGCGTCATCTCGAGGGGACCGGTGGCGCAGTTGAGGCCGATCGCCTTGACGCTGGGGAACCGCTCGAGCATGTTGAGCGCGGCGCCCATCTCGGTGCCGAGCAGCATCGTGCCCGTCTGCTCCATCGTGACCTGGACGAAGAGGGGAACCTGACGTCCCGTTTCCGCCATCGCCCGCTCGGCGGCGACCACGCTCGCCTTTACGAGGAGAAGATCCTGCATCGTCTCCAGCAGCAGAGCGTCGACGCCCTCGTCGATCAGGGCGGTGAAGGCGTCGAGGTAGGTCGCTTCGACCTCGTCGAAGCTCGTCTGGCCGAGGGAGACGAGCTTGGTGCCGGGACCGAGAGCGCCGACGACGTAGCGCTTGCGGTCGGTGAAGCGGTCGGCGGCGCGGCGGGCGACCCGCGCGGCGGCGCGGCACAGCTCGGACACCAGCTCGGGAATCTCGTACTCGGCGAGGACGATGCTGGTGCAGCCGAAGGTGTTCGTCTCGACGAGGTCGGCGCCCGCCTCGAAATAGCGGGCGTGGACCGCCTCGACGACGTCGGGACGGGTGAGGAGCAGGATCTCGTTACAACCGTCGAGCGGCTTTCCGCCGAGCCGCTCGGCCGCCGCCTGGGCCAGCGGGGGGAGCGTGCCTTTCAGCACGAAGTCGTCGTCCGAAAGGTTCGCCTCCTGAAGCTGGGTGCCCATCGCGCCGTCGTAGACGAGCACGCGTTCGGCGAGGGCTTCGAGGAGTTCCATGCTTCTAGTGTACGGCGTGGGGCGGTCTCGCGCGAGGCGAGGCTTCGTTTCTTCGGCGGTCGCGTCAGATCTGATCGCGTCCTTCGGCCAGAGTTCTCGTACACTCTATCCATGCGGAGTTTCCGCCGGACCCTGGAGTTCCTGCGGCCCTACCGGGGACGCGTGATCCTGGCGGTGATCGTCACCCTTCTGGTGACCGTCCTCCAGATCCTGCCGCCGCGCATCTACCAGTGGGCGATCGACGGCGCCATCACGCCGGGACTCAAGGCGCGGCAGACCCTCGCCGCGTATCCGGGCGACGCGGCGGCCCGCGCCGTCGCGAACTCGGCTCCGACCACGCTGGTCTGGATCGCGGTCGGCCTCGTCCTCGTGATCGGCCTGCGCAACGTCTGCTCGTACGTCAACGCGACGACCCTCACCTGGATCGGCCATCGCTTCGTGTTCGATCTGCGCTTCGCCACCTGGCGGCATCTCCAGCGGCTGAGCCTCGCGTACCACAACCAGACCCAGGTCGGGAAGATCATGGCGCGCGTCACCGCCGACATCGAACTGGTCCAGGGGCTGATCCAGGGACAGCTCGTGCAGTTCGTGACGGACCTCGTCACGCTCGTCGCGGTCGTCGGCATGCTGTTCTTCCTGGAGTGGCGGCTCGCGCTGATGATCCTCGCGCTGGTGCCGTTCTACGTCGTCGCCTACCTCGCGTTCCTGAAGCACATCCGGCAGGTGAGCCAGGACCAGCGGCGGCTCTACGACGAGATGCTCGGCAAGCTCGCGGAGAAGATCGCGGGCATCGGCGTGGTCAAGGCTTTCGTGCGGGAGGACCATGAGCGGGCGAGCTTTATGGAGACGGTGCGCGACAAGTTCACCGCCGACATGCGGCAGGTCCACCTGAACCGTCGCCTGGGACTCGTCTCCGGCGTCATCAGCGCCTTGGGAACGGGCGCGGTCTACGCCTACGGCGGCTGGCTCGTCCAGAACGGCGGCATGACGACCGGGCGGCTCGTCGCGATGTCGTTCTACATCTCGTTCGTGTTCAATCCGGCGGTGCGCGTGGTGGACTTCAACAACGCGCTCCAGTGGGCCATCTCCGCGATGGACCGCATCTTCCAGACCCTCGATACGCGGCCCGAGATCGCGGATCGGCGCGACGCCCTCCCGCTTCCGGCTATTCGGGGCGAAGTGACTTTCGAAGGGGTGACGTTCGCCTATGTCCCCGATCGCTCCGTCGTGGAGGATCTCTCGCTGAAGGTCGCGCCCGGCGAGGTCGTCGCCTTCGTCGGCCACAGCGGGGCGGGTAAGACGACGCTGATGAACCTGCTCATGCGGTTCTGGGATCCGAGCGGCGGGGCGGTGCGGATCGACGGCCACGACCTGCGGGACGTCCGGCTGGAGTCGGTCCGGCGGCAGGTGGCGATGGTGGCGCAGGAGAACGTGCTGTTCTCGGTCTCCATCATGGAGAACATCAAGTACGGCGCCCGGGGCGCGACGGACGCGCAGGCCGTCGCGGCGGCGAAGGCGGCCGACCTCGACGAGTTCGTGATGGGTCTGCCGGAGGGTTACGAGACGATGATCGGCGAGGACGGCATCAAGCTGTCCGGCGGCCAGAAGCAACGGCTCGCCCTCGCCCGCGCCCTCGTGACCGACCCCAAGATCCTTATCCTCGACGACGTGACGAGCGCCCTCGACGGCGAGACGGAGGCGCGGGTGCAGGACGCCCTGGACGTGGTGATGCGGGGTAGGACGACCTTCGTCATCGCCCACCGTCTCTCCTCCGTGGTGGGCGCCGACCGGATCGTGGTGCTGGAGGAGGGACGGATCGTGGGCGTCGGGAGCCACGCGGAACTCGTCGGGCGACCAGGCATCTACCAGGACCTCTACCGGGAGCAGTTCCGCAGCGCGCTCGAAGCGGTGTAAGGGCGCTACCGTTGGGGCGTCGGCAGGGTCGCGCCGTCCCAGTGCTCGTCGGCCTTGCCGTCCTGGATACGCCACATGTCGAACCAGGTGGTCGTGTAGGTTCCGTCGCCGCCCGGCTTGGGCAGCGTCCGGGCGGTCGCGACGACCACGAGATCGCCCTCGGCGACGACGGACACGACTTGGGTCTTCCACTCGGAAGCCTTCGGGATCGATCGCTCCGGCATGCCGCCGAAGAATCCCATCACCGGCTTGAGGCCGGAAGCGACCATCGGGTTGTGCTGGAGGTAGCGCTCGGAAAGGTACTTCGGCGCGTCCTTCCAGTGGCCTGCCTCCAGGAGGTCGCGCACGATGTGGAGAACCACCTGCTTGTTCGCGTTGAGCCTCCGGTCGCGGCTCGTGAACAGCCTCTCCGGGTCGGGCGCGCCGACCACCGGCTCTTGGGCGAGGGCGAGAAGGGCGACGAGCGCGAACGCGGGCATGATCCTATTGTGGAACGAGACGCCGGATGACGGGCCTTCTACGAAACGCCTACCCCTTTGACGTCAGGTTGCCCGATCGGTCGCCCTTCGTTCTACAGCGATCCCGGGGCGCCGGAACGAGTCGGCGGCTTGATCTTCTTTGGCGCCTGGCGCACCATCCCTTTGGCGATGGGCGCGTCGCCGACGGTCGGCTCCGACTCGCCGGAACAGCCGCTTAGAAACGCTTCCGAGACCAAGAGGAGGAAGGCGAGGCGCTGGGCGGCCACCGTTCGGGCGGTCACAGGGGGCTCCCCAGCGAGATGGTCTCGGGGTAGACGCCGTCGAAGGCGCCGAAGTCGCTGTCCGGCACGAAGAGCGGCGCGTGGCACCCTCCGGCGGTACGCCATTGGGCTCCGGGACGGCCGTCGGCGGTGTAGTCCGCGAACGGATCGGTGCGGTAGTCTGTGAGTCCCTTGATGTTCGCCCCCATCCGCCGGTAGCGGGCCGAGGTGTCCGAAGCGACCCAGATCTGGCCATGGCCGTAGACCCACATCGTCCGGCTCACCGTCTCGGGCTGGTCGTTGAGAAAGATGAACTGGCTGAAGCCGCCGTTCGAGTTCTGGCAGTCGGCAGGGTTGGCGATCCGCTGGTAGCGGCAGGGCTGGTCGCCATCGAAGCAGACGAGGGTCGGCGTGGCGAGCGACGCGCCCTTCAGGTTCGCCCGACCTAGAACCTGCGTGTACATGGGAAGCGCGCTCGGCGAGGCGACGGCGGAAAGCGGGTAGTCGTTCAGCAGACCGTTGAACGTGAGGCCGACGTTGGTCGGCTTCTTGACGAAGTCCTCCTCCCGAAAGATCGCGGGCTCGGGGGAGACGCCCGGGGCCGCGACGAGGTCCGTGCTCTTCCGGTAGGGCGCGGTCGAGTTGATCCAGACGTTGCTCCACATCTCGACGTTCTCCGGCAGGTCGCCCCGCTGGACGTCCTGCGGCACGGGAATCCAGAGGTTGTACATGTAGAACGGGTAGTCGCCGCCCGCCTTCGGAAACGCCATCGGGAGAAGGTCCTCGTAGTCGCCCGCGTAGAGGATCGACGCCGTTCCCTGTTGCTTCATGTTGCTGATGGCCTGCGTCTTCAGAGCCGCCGCCTTTGCCTGGGCGAACACCGGGAAGAGAATGGCGGCGAGGATCGCGATGATGGCGATCACGACCAGAAGCTCGATAAGGGTGAAGGCGCGCCGACTCACTCCCTTAGGATAGGTCGGATTCGGGAAGGTCCCTGAGGCGGTTCCGCCTGAAGGGCGACACGAAGCAGACTTCTTGTCGCTTGAAGCTTAATGATCGGATGGAACGACACGTCGCAGCGCGGATCCTCAGCGGTCGCCTCGCCCGGGGGCTGGGGCAGTCGGAGCTCGCCGAGCAAGCGGGAGTCCACCGCACCGTCGTCGCGCGGACCGAGGCGGCCGGGCGGGTCCGGGACAGCTCGCTCAAGCGGATCGCGGCGGCTCTCGGCGTGACCCTCACCTGGTTGCGCCGCCCGTTCCTCAACTCTGCGCCCTACCGGACGGACCGATCGCGCGAGGCGCAATGGGTCGCGACGGGGCCGAGTTTCGTACGCAAGAAAGGGCTGACCTCGGTGGAGGCGCTTCGCGATCCGGAGGAGCGCGCGCGCTTAGGCTCGCTCGGCCTTGCGAACGCCTTCGTGCGGGTCTTGAACAACGACCTCCCGGGAGGCCGCCTTCACGCCCTCGTGGTCGAGACCTACCGCAAGGAGCAAGAGCCGGTCACCTTTCCAGGACAGATGTTCCTCCTGGTCTTGCGGGGAACGATCCGCCTGACCTTAGACGACGACTCCCAGATCCTGATCGAGGGCGACACCGTCTCCTACTGGGGCGACGTGCCCAATCTCTACGAACCGATCGACGGACCGGCGACGGTCCTCGAGGTCTTCGTCGATCTTTCGGACGGCGAGATCGCCGTCCGCGAGCGGTTTCGCCCGGTTCCGGACTGAAGCGCGGGACGGGCTCTTTCCGGCCCTGGGTACGCTTTCCACGATGGCCGCGCGAATCCGCCCCAACGTGCTCGGGATGACTCCCTATTCCCCCGGCAAGCCCGTCGACGAGGTTAAGCGCGAACTCGGATTGGAGCGCGTCGTCAAGCTCGCCTCCAACGAGAACCCCCTCGGTCCTTCTCCCAAGGCGGTCGCGGCGGTCCAGACGGCGGCGGCGAAGATGCACGTCTATCCCGACGGCGCGGCGCACACCCTCCGCGTCAAGCTGTCGGAGAAGTTCGGCGTCGGTCCCAAACAGGTCCTCGTCGGTAACGGCAGCGACGAGCTGATCCACCTTCTCGGCCTCGTTCTGCTGGATCAGGGCGACGAGATGATGATGGGCGACCCGAGCTTCAGCCGGTACGACGCCGCCGCCTACCTCGCGCCCGCGAACCTCGTGAAGGTGCCGCTCGACGCGGACTATCGACACGACCTGCCTGCGATGGCCCGCGCGATCACGCCGCAGACCCGGCTCGTCTGGGTCGCCAACCCCAACAATCCCACCGGCACCGTCGTGCGCAAAGGCGAGGTCGACCGCTTCCTGGACGAGGTTCCCGAGGACGTCGTCGTGGCGCTCGACGAGGCCTATTTCGAATTCGCGGAAGGGATCGACGACTTTCCCAACTCGATCGACTACGTGCAGGCCGGACGGCCGAACGTGGTCGGCCTGCGCACCTTCAGCAAGGCGTACGGTCTCGCGGGAATCCGGGTGGGCTACGGATTCGCGCCGCCCGCCATCGCCGACGCGATCGAGCGGGCGCGCGAGCCTTTCGACGTCAACGCCCTCGCCCAGGTGGCCGCCGTCGCCGCCCTCGACGACGATGAACACCTGAGGAACACGGTCGAGACGAACGGGCGCGGACTTAAGGCCCTCGCCGAGGCGTTCGAGGCCGTCGGCGCGCGACCTCTGGAGAGCTTCGCCAACTTCGTGTACGCCGACTTGGGTCAGCCCGCCCGCCCCGTTTTCGACGCGCTCCTGCGCCGCGGCGTGATCACCCGCCCCGGCGACGTGCTCGGTAACCCGACCTGCCTGCGGGTCAGCGTGGGGACCGACGAGGAGATGGCGATCTTCACAAAGGAACTGCGGGAAGTCATGAGCCTCGTCGGGGCGTAGGCGTCGGTAGGTCTTTCGGCCCCTGCCGAAATCCTTGCGATAGATTCCGGTCGCCTTGAGCGACTCTTGCCCACGGAGGAATCTTCGGCTTCGCCTCGCAAGAGGACGAAGCCGCACGCAAGAGCATGACCTTACTCACGCGCCCCGCTCCGGAGCGCCCTCGGGAACCTAACATGGAGAGCGCCCCATCCGACGGAACTCCTGTCGCCCGCGACCGTGATGAACTGGTCACCCTTTTCGCGGGCGACGTCTGGCGGTTCGCCTCAGCGTCCGTCCGTTGCCGCGAGGATGCCGAGGACGTGGTGATGGAAACGTTCGCCGCCGCGTTCCGCGACTTCGATGGCCTTCGACGCGTCGACAACCAGCGCTATTGGCTTTTGGACGTCGCCCGCAAGCGGGTCGCCGATTGCCACCGCAAGCGATACCGGAGGGCGGAAAGGCCGCTGTCGGAGGCAGACTCCGCGTCGGCCCCGGCCCCGAGCCCCCTTGGCCTTGCTGCCCGCGAGGCGTTGGGCCGACTTCCCGATCCCCAGCGCGAGGTTCTCACCCTCAAGTACGTAAGCGGCCTGAGCGTCGAGGAGATCGGCCTCGTTATCCGCCGCTCGCCTGCCGCGACCAACAGCCTCCTCCAGCGCGGCCGAAAGGGCCTCCGCAAGGACCTCGGCCTCGACGACCTTCCCGAATCTAACCCCACCGGAGAAAAGCGATGAACCCCGATTCTGACAAGACGATGGAAAACGCCCTCGCGCCCTCGCCCGTAGAGCGGGAGCCTTCCGACGAACTGATGCGCCGCCTGCGGACGATGGCCCGCGAGAAGCCCCGACGAACGTGGTGGCGGTCGGGTCGAGCCTTGCCGTTCGCGATGGTCGCCGGGACCGTCGCCGTGGTCTTCGCCACGACGATGATCCCGGCGAAGGCGAGCGCGAAAAGCTTCGACATGGTCGTCAGGGCCGCCCAGCGGATCAACGCCTTCCAGTTTTCCATCCTCACCGACGAGAGTCCGAAGCGCGAAGCCTTGACCATCGCCGGAAGCGACGGCCACGTCTACCTGCAGACCGACGGCGACGGCTCGATGGAGATCGGGCCGAACGGGATCAGTGCCTACGACCGGAAGGCGAACAAACTGACGCGCTTCAAGTTCGGCAACCTGGTCGACCCGGCGACCGCCGCCCAGATGGCCGGAGCGGTCCAGTCGGAGTTGGCCGCAGGGCTGAAGGAGATGGACCTGAAGAAGGTGTTGGAGGAGTATCGCCGCAAGTACGCCGCTTCGGGCGTCCACGTCTCGCCCGTCGAGCGTGAGGATGGACGAGACGTCTACCACGTTCTCCTCGCCTCCCCAAGCGAACCGGAACGAGTCGAGATGACGGTCGACGCCGCCACCGACCTTCCGGAGACGCTGGAGGTTGCGACGCAAGAAGGCGGTCGATGGAAGCGCGCGCTCCGCATGGAGATGCGGTTCGGCGCGCGAGTCGAAAGTCGCCTGCTCCGATCGCCCGTCCCCGCAGGCGCGAAGGTCGAGGAGATCGATCTTGGCGCGATGGTCGGCGACGCGACGAAGGAGATCGGAAAGACCATGGAGAACCTCGGAAAGCAGCTCGCGTCTCAAGGAGCCCGACTCAAAGGGCCTTAGAGGCCATCGGGCGACAAAGATCGTCCCTGACCCTCTAAGATGGCCCTACTTTCGGGCTGCTCGCTTGGGTTCCGGCGCGAAGCCCGCCGCGAGCATCGCGTCCCAGCCGCCGACGACCGCGACCGCGCGGCTCCAGCCCGCCGCGCGAAGCTCCTTCGCCACGCGCAGGCTGGTCTGTTCGCTCGGGCAGGTGCAGTAGAGGGCGATCCAAGCGCCCTTCGGAAGTTCCTTGCGCTCCGCATCGCGGACGGGGCGGTCGAGGTCGAGCCGGACCGAGCCCGCTAGCATCTCTTCAGAGTTGAGGAAGGCGCGTTCCGAGCGTACGTCGGCGAGCCGAACCGGATCGAGAGCGCGTACCGCAGAGGCGTCGATCGTCTCCGCGCCGAAGGGTTCGAGCGCGATCACCGGGTCGGACGTCATCGATTCGGAAGGAGGAGGCGACGCGGGAAGCGACACCACCGCCGTCTTCTCCGAGATCGCGGCGTCCGAAGCCGCCTCCTCACTCGCCGCCGTGTCGCGTTTTCGACCGAAGGCCATGATCGACAGGCCGTGGATCGCCACCGAGAAGAGCACCACCACCGAGGCGATGGCGAACAGCCGCTCCGTTCCCGGCACCTTCGCGAAGACGGGCACGAGGACCAACAGTAGGGTCGAGAGCCCGCGCGGGCCGAACCAGGCGATGATGCGCCGCGACTCGCGGTCGAGACCCAGCGGGCGCAGGGTGGCGAGCAGGCTCAAGGGGCGGGCGGCGAGGGCGAGGGCGATAAAGCCGCCGAGGGCGACATCCAGCAGACCCAGGCCGCTCCAGATCAGGGAGCCGCCCATCAGGACGAAGGTGAACATCAGGAGCATCTCCGCCGTGGTCTCGCCGTACTCCGTGAAGCAGTCGCACAGCTCGACGTCCAGCGCGGAGATGGTGAGGCCCGCCGCGAAGGCGGCGAGATAGCCGCTGCCGTGCAGGGACTCCGCCGCCGCGAAGGCGGCGAAGCAGATACCCAGGGAGAAGATGCTCTCGTAGTCCCGCCGGGGCGCCGCACGTCGGCGCACCAGTTCCAGCGCGCCTACGCCGACCGCCGCGACGAGGGCGCCCGCGCCCGGCCCGAGCACCAGCATCTGGAGCAGGAGGCGGGCGATGTTTGGGCTCCCCTCGCCGGGCGCGGCGAGGGCCATGGCGACGAGCACGATCGGCAGGAGGACGACGTCGTTCAGGCCGCTCTCCAGCTGCAGCGACAGCCGCGCCCGCCCTGGCAGGTCGGGACGGCGCAAGAGGCCGCGCAGGAGCACCGGGTCGGTGGAGGCGAGGGCCGCCGCGAGGATCGCCGCGTGGGTCGCGGGCAACCCGAGGATCCAGTGCGCGCCGATGCCGATGGCTCCGACCGCGAGGATCGTGCCCGGCCCGAGGATCACGCCCGCGAGCTTCGCGTTCTTCCTGACCTGCGGCAGGTTTAGGCTTAGGGCGTCGGTGAACAGCACGAGGGCGAGGCTGAGCGTCGCCACCACGCGCAGGACGGGCGAGTCGAGGCCGACGTTCAGGACGTTCACGCCCGTCGGTCCCAGGACGGCGCCGAGCAGGAGGAACACCGCCACCTGCGGGAAGTTGCTCCGCTCCACGAAGCCGGAAAGAAGGGCCGACACCGCGATGACGGCGCCGATCAGGGCGAGCATCGCGGCCAGGCTCTCGGTCGTGACGGTTCCCATCAGGGATAGAGTGTAACGCCCTACGCCCTTAAACGTCGCTGAACCCAGAGCACCTTTTCTGGCACTCACGCAAAGGTCCTGCGATGAAACACCTCTCCCTTCTCCTCGCTCCTCTCGCCGCGGTTCCCGTCGTCTGGGGCTGCGCCCGCGCCGAGGCCCAGACCGCCGCCACGCTCCCGGCGGGAGGAACGGTCGGGCGGGGTCCCATCGACCTCGTCGTCTACGCGGGCGACTTCGCGATGGTGCGCGAGACGCGGCGCGTCGACCTGAAGACGGGAAGGGGTCGGGTCGGCCTTCAGGACGTGAGCAAGAGCCTGGATCAGAACTCGGTC
Organism: uncultured Fimbriimonas sp.; assembly: GCA_964516175.1. GTDB lineage: Bacteria > Armatimonadota > Fimbriimonadia > Fimbriimonadales > Fimbriimonadaceae > Fimbriimonas. The sequence continues at coordinate 39,107 of CAZEWR010000013.1, forward strand.
CTTTTCGACTGGCCGAAGGCGAAGGACGCGAAGGTCGTGTCCAGCGCGTACGACCTGGGCGTCGGGGACAGCGGGCGGCTGCTCAAGCGGTTCCTGGGGCGCGAGGTCGAGCTGGTCTACCGGGGCCAGGACGGCCGGCCCGGCGACCGGGTCAAAGGCATCCTGGAGGTGGCCGACCCCGGCAACGTCGTCGTGCGCGCCGATGGCCGGTACATCGTGAACCCGGAGGCGACCCTCGAGGCCCCGGCGGACCAGGGCATCGTCGCGATCCCCCAACTCTCCGCCGAGGTCGACAGCGGATCGGGCGGACCGACCGATCTGCGGATGACCTACATGACGGGCGGCCTCTCCTGGTCCGCCGACTACACGCTCACCCTTGCGCCGGACCGGGACACCTTGGGCTTGGAGTGCTGGGCGACCGTCACCAACCGGACCGGGACCGACTATCCCGACGCGAAGATCAGCTTCGTCGCAGGCTCCCCGAACCGGGCGGTGCAGCACCAGGACGAGGATCGGATGTCCGACACGACGCTCCCGCAGTCCAGGGGAGGGGTGGCCCTGCGAGCTCGAAAGTTCGAGATGAACAACGCCTTCAACGCGCCTCAGGCCATGGGCGAACTGTACGCCTACCCCTACAAATCGACCGCCACGATCCGGCAGGACCGGATGAACCGCGTCCGCATGATGGGGAGCGAGACGGTTCGGGTCAGGCGGGTCTACACGATCGGCCTTCCCGAGGTTTCGCCCTGGTACTCCGGCCTCAACGCGAACCCGGACCAAAGGATCGGCGCGACCCTCGGCATCAACTTCGCCAACGGCAAGGGCGATGGGCTGGGCCTACCGCTGCCCGCCGGGGCGGTGCGCGTCTACGAGCCGGATCCCGCCGGTGGGGCGCGGTACGTCGGGGCCGCCTCGCTCGGCGACACGCCCAAGGACGCGCGGGTCAGCCTGGAGCTGACGAGCGTGTTCGACGTCTACGCCCGCGCGAAGCAGGTCGAGGCGCACAAGATCGACAAGAAACGCACGAGTCGCACCGTCGAGGTTGTGGTGAGCAACGAGAAGGCGAAGCCGGTCGAGGTTCGGATGGTGGAGGGCTTCGGCGGCGCCTGGAAGATCACGGGCGAGACGGCCAAGAGCCTCCGTCCGAACGCCGCTTCCGCCGAGTGGCGGCTGAAGGTTCCGGCGGGCGGCGAGACGAAGCTCCGGTACACGGTGACGCTCGGCTAGGGGCGTCGGGTCCTTGGGCGAAGGCTCGATCCCCCGAACTCTCTAAAACCCAAAGCCTCTTCATTCCCCCTTCACGTCGGGATCTTATAACGAGAGGCATGAAGCCGTTCACGACTCTCGCCCTCGTGGCCCTTGCCCCTATCGCCTTCTGCCAAGCCGGTCCGCCTCCCGGCGGACCGGGGGCCCGACTGGGACAAGGAGCGCCGGGACAGGGCGTCCCCGGAGGCGGAGGTCTTTCGATGCGAGGGAGCGCGTCTTCGCGTTCGAACCAATCATCGCAGACCACCACCGAAACGATGCGTCTGCTTGGGCTGAAGGCGGTGCAGACCGACCTAGGACTGACCCTCAACGAATGGACCGCCTTGAGCGCCTTCGCCCGGACGAACGGAACCGCCACCCTGACGGAGGACGCGGCGTTCACCGCCGTGGGGAAGATCCTCACCGAGGCGCAGACCACGCGCCTTCGAGAGCTTCTGGTGCAAGACCTCGGCTACGCCGCCCTTTCGTTATCGAGCGTTCGGGCTCAACTCGAACTCACCACCGAGCAGGCGACGAGCGTCACCGCGCTCACGTCGAACCTTCAAATCGCGAAGAAGGCCGTCTCCAACCCCCAAGCCCTCGTAGAACTCCAGAAGACCACCCGCGCCGCCCTGGCGAAGGCGCTCACGGCCTCGCAGGACGCCAAGCTTCGCAGCCTCGCGGGACGTGCGCTAAGATAGACGGAGAACATGATCCACACTCTCGCCTTCATCGGAGCCGAACCGGCTCTCCTCGTCCTCGTCGCCGTCCTCGTACTATTCGGTGGGCAGAAGATCCCCGAACTGATGCGCGGCGTCGGTCAGGGCATCGGTGAGCTCAAGAAGGGCGTCGAGGACATCAAGCCGAAGCTGTAGTCCGGCGATCGTCCGTATAGGAATGGCGAAAAGGGGCTTGGAACGACCATCGTTCCAAGCCCCTTTTATAAAATAAGAGCGTCTTCGGTCAGAACAGGGCGACGGGCGTCGCGCGGGCAAGGTCGCGGGAGAGGCCGCGCAGGCCGTCCACGTAGGTGCGAAGCTCGGCTCGCTGGATCTCGGCGGGAATGCCGCCGGCTCCGATGATGGCGTAGCCCATCGACTCGAGCGAAGCGACGAGAACGGGCGTGAGCCGTTCTCCCGAGTGACGGTCGTGGGCCACGACGGCGGTGAGCAACGCGGGAATCTCGCCGAACGTCGGGTCGGTCGGCTCGTAGATGTCGTGCGCCTCGCACAGTTCCCGGAAGTCGGGAACCTCCTCGCAGAGACGGTCGAGGAGCGCGATCTCATCGGCGTCGAGCGAACCGTCGCTCCAGGCGAGAAGATCGAAAAGGCCCTTGACGGTCGTCGCGACCTCGCGACGGAGGCCGCCCGGCGCGACGTGGTCGGCGATCTCTAGGATCGAGTGAAGGCTCCGTGCCGCCGTCGGAACGAGATCGAGAGAAGTGCGGGGCATGTCTTTACTAGCGAGAGGAGTCGCTCCTGGGGTTCCGGTTCGAGAAAGTCAGGCCTTTAGGCCTACGGGCTCGGCGTCCGTCGGCGCCGTGGCGAGCAGCCGTGCGATGTTTCGCAGACCATCGACGTAGACGCGCAGCTCCGACTTCTCCACGTCGATGGGAACGCTGCCCGCTCCGATGACCGCGTAGCCGAGGGCTTCCAACGAGGTGACGAGCAACGGCGTCAGCCGTTCGCCCGTGCGTCGGTCGTGGGCCACGACGGCGGTCAGCAGCGCGGGGATCTCGCCGAACGTCGGATCGGTCGGCACGTACTCGCAAAGGTCGCTGCAGAGCTCGCCGAATCCGGGCAGGTCGGTGCAGAGCCGATCGAGCAACACCAGTTCGGCATGGTCGAGCCGCCCGTCGCTCCAGGCGAGCAGGTCGAACAGGCCTTTGACCGTGCGCGCGGCCTCCGCGCGAAGGGGCCGGCCTCCGACATGGTCGGAGACTTCGAAGATCGTCCGGACGCTTCGGACGGCCGAGGGAACGAGGTCGAGAGAGGCGGTCACGTTATTCTTAACTATTTCTAAGAATAACCGGTTCCCCTTCAGGCCAATCGGCTTCGTGCGGCTCGAAGCCGGTCCCCCCAAAGGGCGACCACCGACTCGCGCACGGCGGCGGCGCGCTCGGGATCGGTCTTGCGCGCGTCGCGCAGCTCGCCCAGCATCGCGGCCAATTCTTTCAAGGGCCCCGCCTCCGGCTCGCCCAGCAGGCGCCAGACGGTCAGCCAGTCGGCGGAGTCCTGGGTGTCGACGTGGGTCGCCATGGCCCGAAGGTCTGCGAGCGTGTTGCCGTCGAGGGTGTCGCCCAGGAGCGCGTCGATCGAGGCGACGTAGCGGACGCTCATCGCCTCGGAGACGGGAAGGCGGCCATAGTCGCCGTGTCGGACCGTGATCGCCGACTTGACCGGCACGATGCGGGAAACCCAGAAAGTGGTGTGCAGGCCGGTCTCTAGCGGATCGCGGACGTGCAGCTCGACGGTCCAGCCTTTAGGCGCGTCGCGCGACTCGAGGGCGTAGCGGCGACCGCCCAGGGGTTTGCCGACGGTGCCGTTAATCGGGTCGCCCAATCGAAGTTTGCTCATGGGCACTATTGTGGCCTCTCGGAAGGGTGCGCCGACGCCTTGCCGCGAAGGGGACGGCGATCAGGGAACCGAGGGCCGCGGCGGGGAAAAGCCAAGCGATCGGAAACGGTCCGTGACCCTTCTCCAAGGCGGCGACGACGAGCCGACGTCCGCCATAGGGCGCGTCCTGAAGAACGGCGCCTTGGGCGTTCAGGATCATCGTCCGTCCGAGAGAGCCTGCCCGCACGAGCGGCAGGCCGGTTTCGGTCGCGCGCCAGCGGGAGGCGTCCGCAAGCCGGGCGGGCGCCGGACTGCCCCTAAACCAGTCGTCGATGCTCATCACCGCCAGGAAATCAGGATGGAGCGCCGCCTGCCGGAACGCGAGGTCGGGAAAGAGGGCCTCGAAGCAGATCAGCGGGCCGACGCGCAGACCGCCCACGTCGAGCCCTTTCAGCTTGTCGCCCGCCGAAAGGTCGCCGGAAGGGAGGTGGAACGCCTGGAGAAAGGGAAGGACGTCGCGCCCCGGCACGAACTCGCCGAAGATCACGAGGCGCGTCTTATCGGCGTAGGACCACCGGCCGTTCGCGTGGGCGTACGCCGACTGGTAGACGGGACCGGAGCCCCGCTGCCCACCGAACACGAGAGCGGGTTTCGCGGGAATTCGGAAGCCGGTGTGGGGTGGAATGGCGGGGCCGCCGAGCGTGATGCCCTCCGGCAGAACCAGCACGTCGGCTCCCCTCTGGGTCGCATCTCGGACGAGCGCGTCCACCGATGGGGCGATCCGCTCTTCCACCCCTTCATCGGGAACCGCCATGTCCACGCCGGGTTGCCCGGCGGCGACGACGTCCCGCCGGCCGAGAGGATCGATCGTCCGCCGGAACACGCCCGCCCAAAGCGTCAGAAGGAAGGCGCCGCCCGCCGCGAGGGCGGCGAGTCGGCGGACGCTCCGGGCGGCGACGGCCAGGTTGACCGCCACGACCGCCGCCGAAACGAGATAGATCGTCCCGAACCAGGCAAGTCCTCGAAGCGGCGTCCCGACGAGCGGCTCCGCGAGGAGGGCCCACGGAAAGGCGAACACGGGAAGGTACGAGCGGAAGACCTCCATCCCGGCCCAGACCAGAGGGATCGCCCACGCCGCTCCCAGAAGACCGCACGAGCGAACGAGGCGGCCCAACAGGCCGTAGTAGACCGCGCTCAGGAGGGCGGCGAGGATCCACGGCACGAGGCCGAGGAGCGCGCTGCCGGTCCAGGTATAGGCGAGCTGTCCCAGCCACCAGAGCTGGCTCAGGGAGAAGAGCAGCCCGAAAGCGTAGCCTCTGTTCCAGGCCTGCCGAGGCGTCACCTCGCGCAGGGAGAGCAGCCAAGGGACGAGAGCGATGAAGACGAGCGGCCACAGGCCCGCGAAGGCGAGGGCGAGCAGGATGGCGGAGAGCAGAGGGCCGAGCCAGGGCTTCTCCCCGAGAAGGCGCCAAAGGTTGGGTGCCTCCGAGAAGGCGCAGGGTTCAAGCCTCACGCGTACGTTCCGGCGTAGCGGGCCATGACGAGGCTCCCGTCGTGGCGACGTTCGAACTCCGTCACCGCGCAGTTCGGGAAGCGGAAGCCCCGGCAGGTTTCGAGCGTGCCGTCGAGCAGACGGGCCAGCAGAACGGCCTTCGTGCCGCCGTGACAGACGACGACGGTGCTCCTCTCTTCCGCCTTCAACTCCTTTACGACGTCGCCGACCCGCTCCCAGACGTCGGCGAACGACTCGCCGCCGGGCGGTCGGACCCGAAGCCGGTCGGTTCCTTCCGCCTCCGCCTTGTCCTCGAGGTCTTGCGTCACCTGGAGGTAGTGCCGCCCCTCCCACTCGCCAAAAGCCCGCTCGCGCAAGTCGGAACGCGTCTCGACGGGCCGCCCTAGGGCTTCGGCCGTCTGCCGGGCGCGCGCTAGGTCGCTGGAAAGAACGCGTTCGATCCCCACGTCCGCCAGTCCCGCTGCAAAGGCCGCCGCTTGGGCTTCGCCGGTCGCGTCGAGCGGAATGTCCGTGTGTCCCTGAGCGCGGCCTAGGATGTTCCAGGAGGTCTGGCCGTGACGGACGAGCAGAAGCCGCATCGAACCCTTAGGGTACCGGGCTCCGCGCGCGGGTGGCGCGGGGAACAAGCGTCGGGGGGAGACGCCTAAAGCCTTCGTGCCCCTTCCCGTCCTTCTAGTGGCGATCCAGGCGCGCGCCGTCCGTCAGGACCTCGCGCGCGACCTTGCGGCGCGCTACGCCGACCGGTTCCGCGTCGTCGTGGCGGGGCCCGCCCGGGCGGCGCGGCTCGCCGACCGGCTGACCGAGGGCGGTACGCTCGCGATCTTCGCGTTCGACCGAACCCAGGCGGACTTGGCGGCCCGCGTCCTCGAATCGTTCCCCGATGCGGCGAAGGTCGTCTTCCTGACGGGCGAGGGCGTGTGCCCCGTGGCGGACGCGACGATCCCCTATCCGTACCACGACGCCGCCGAAGGCCTGTACCCGCCGTTGGACGATCTGGTCGCGTCCTATTTCGCGGCCCAGTCGTCGGTCACGGAGGTCAAGATCGTCGGACCGCGCTGGTCCCCCGAGGTCCACGAGGCGAAGAGCTTCCTGAAAAGGCAGGGGGTCGCCTACGAGTGGCAAGAGGCCGACGGAGCGCCGACGGTCGAGTTTCCGGACGGGCGGCGTCTGGAGCGGCCCGACCGGACGGCTCTCGCGGAGGCGGTCGGACTCCAGTTCGATCCGAAGAACGACTATTACGACTTCGTCGTGGTCGGCGGCGGTCCGGCCGGGCTCGCGGCTGCGGTGTACGCGGCGAGCGAAGGGCTTTCGACCGTGGTGTTGGAGAAGTGCGCGCCGGGTGGACAGGCGGGCTATAGCGCACGGATCGAGAACTACCTCGGCTTTCCCGACGGGCTGAGCGGCGAGGACCTGACCCGGCGGGCGGTCGCCCAGGCCAAGAAGTTCGGGGTGGAGATCGTCTCGCCCGCGTCCGCGACGAGGTTCTCGACGAAAGGGAAGTACCGAACGATCGCGCTCGAGGACGGGCGAGAGATCCGGTGCCTCGCCACGCTGATCGCGACGGGGGTGGAGTGGCGTCGGCTCGATGCGCCGGGCGAAGACCGCCTCTACGGTCGGGGCGTCTACTACGGCTCGGCGACGAGCGAGGCGATCCTGTGCCGAGACGAGGAGGTCGCGGTGGTCGGCGGGGCGAACTCGGCGGGTCAGGCCGCCCTTCATCTTGCTCGTTACGCGAAGCGCGTGACGATGATCGTGCGTGGGGACGATCTGAAGGACACGATGAGCGACTACCTGAGGGAGCGGATCGAGACGGCGCATAACATCGACGTGCAGACGGGGATGGAGATCGAGGAACTCTGCGGAGAGGATCATCTCCAGTCGGCGCGGGTTCGGTGCGGCGAAGGAGTCTCGACGATCCCGCTCGACGGCCTTTTCGTGTTCATCGGTTCCGAGCCTCATACGGAGTGGCTCGCCGACACGCTCGCCCGCGACGAAGACGGCTTTCTCCTTACGGGGGAGGCGGCTCGGGACGCAAGGGATTCGAAATGTCGCTGGCGATTGAAGCGTCCTCCCATGAGCCTGGAGACGTGCATCCCCGGCGTCTTCGCGGCGGGCGACGTCCGTGCGGGCTCCCTCAAGCGCGTCGCCTCGGCGGTGGGCCAAGGGGGGACGGCGGTCTCCTTCGTCCATGAGTATCTTCGAGGGATACGGGCGTAACGTCGTGGGGGAGGACTTGGTTTCGGAACCGGTCTCCCGAGTGCCATCCTAAAGACGGAAAAAGCCCGTGCCCCTAAATTCCAAGCCCCTTATCGCCATCACCGTCGAGAGCAACCGCGAGCCGGAGAACGCCCGGACGGGGGGCAAGATCGAGCTGAACTGGAACTACGCCCAGATGGTCGCCGACGCGGGTGGGGTGCCGATCGTCGTGCCGCCGGTGGCGGACATGGCGGCCATCGCAACCTTGGTCGATGGCTGGTTGCTCCCGGGGGGCGACGACCTCGACGCGGCTCTCTGGGGAGAAGAGTTGCATTCCAAGGCGAGCATCCAGGACGGAACTCGCTACGACGCCGAGCGAAGGCTGTTCGAGGCCCTTCCGACGGCGGCGCCCGTTCTCGGCATCTGTTACGGGTGCCAGGCGCTGAACGTCCTCAAGGGAGGGACGCTCGACCAGCACGTGCCCGACACGGTCGGGCACGAGGCGCATGCCGGCGGCACGGTGCAGTCCTACGCGATCGACGCCGGGAGTTTGCTCGCCCAGAGCGCCGAGACGCTGACGATCGAGGGCAAGAGCTTCCATCACCAGGCGGTCGGTCGGGTCGCCGAAGGCCTGAAGGTGGTCGCTCGGGCTGAGGACGGGACGATCGAGGCGGTCGAGGCGACGGATCGACCTTGGCTCGTGGGCGTCCAATGGCACCCGGAGCGCACCCCGGACGACCCGGCGACGCGCCGTCTCTTCAAGCGTTTCGTCACGGCGGCGGCCGCGTACCGGGAGGCAAGAGGCCCTAGAACTTATAGGTCTTGAGCAGATCCTCGTCCGAACGCTCCAGGGGCGGGGTCCAATCGGGATAGGGATCGACCGTAGGCTGGGTGACGACGATACGCCACGCGACCAGAGGGATTCCGATAAGGATCAGGGCCCAGGTGATGATCCGCTCGTCGCGAACCAGCTTGAACTCCTTTCGGTTGACCCAAAGGACGGTCAGGCCTATCGGAAGGAGGGCGGGCAGCGCTCCTAGCCGAATGGGGCCCACCGAGGCGTCCGGGAATCGCAGAACGACGAAGAGGTAGGCCACGAGCACCGGCGCGACTGCCTTCAGGGTGGCTCGGGGGCGCATCCCAAAACGGTAGAGGGCGGTGAAGAACATCGCCAGGAAAAGGAGGTCCGCCGGGCCGATGTAGGCGAGGTCCTGCGCGTAGCCGTTCGTGGGCGGCGTGTCCTGGGCGGCGATCTTAGGGATGGCCAGAGCGACGCTCGACAGGGCGATGGGTGCGTGGCCCTTGGTAAGGGCTTGACTGACCAGTCCTTCCGGCGCGAAGACGAGCCAGGTGTCGAAGAGGGCTAGGAACGCCGCGATGGGCAGCAGCATGTTCCTGTCCTTCAGCAGGCACGCGAGGGCGGCCCCGACGCCCATGCACCACACCACAAGCCCGGCTTGGCCCGTGGCGCGGAAGATCCCGGCGGCGGCGGGGCCGGTCGCCATCCTGATGAGCTCGGAGCTTCCGGCGTGGACGATCACGCCGAGGACGACGATGGGAATCGCCTGTCTCAGATCCCAGCGGTGGCCGGCTCCCAGGAAAAGGGCTGCGATCGGCAAGACCATAAAGAGGACGGTGACGGCGGCGCTCGCCGGCGCCTCGAAGGCGAGCGGCACCGCCACGTAGCCGACGGCGATCCGAAGCGCGGCCAGCAGGACGAGCACGAAGGCGAAAAGCCGAAGGCGGACCGGGTTAGATCCAGGCGAAGCGATCAGGCCGCGCCTCCAGGTTTCGGCTGTGGATGGCGCTGCGGTAGACCTCCAGCACGCCCTCCACCATCCCGTCCAGGCCGTTCCCTCGCACCGAACGGGCGGCGGCCGCCGACATGGTGGAGTGCATGGCCTCGTCGGCGAAGACGCGCAGAACGGCGCGGGCGAACTCGTCGGGATCGTTGCGGACCAAAAGCCCGTTCTCGCCCGGCTCGATGCCCGCGCTCGCGCCGCCGCCGACGACCACGACCGCCGGGAGACCGTAGGCCATCGCCTCTTGGACCACGAGGCCCTGGGTCTCGGTGATGCTGGGGAACACGAAAAGGTCGGCGGCGGCGTAGTAGCGGTCGACCTCCGCGCGCGGCACCGCCCCGACGAAGCGAACCCGGTCGCCGATGCCGAGCCGACGGACGACCCGGGCGCACTCGCCACGGTACGGGCCGTCGCCGACGAGCCAGAGGCGAAGCGACGGATCGACGGCGAAGCTCCGGGCGGCCATCTCGAACAGCACGCCGAGGTTTTTCTCGTGGGCGAGCCGACCGACGTAGAGCATCGTTCGCAGATCGGGCGGAAGACCGAGGTTGGCGCGGCACTCGGCCCGGTCGAGAAACGCGCGGCGGGGCGTGCCCGTCGGAACGACGGTGATGTCGGTCGTGACGCTGTGTCGACGGAGCCACTTGAACGACGCCTCGCTGGGGGTGATCACTTGGTCGGCGCGGTTGTAGTAGAAGTTGGTGTGCTTGGCGATGCGGAAGCGCGCGTAGCGGCGTGGAAAGGCGGCCAGATAGTGCGCGTACCGGTCGTAGAGCGTGTGGTAGGTCGAGACGAGCGGCAACTCGTGCGACTCGGCCCAGCGCAGGCCGACCATGCCCAGCAGAAAGGGCGTGTGGGTATGGACGAGATCGTACTCGTGCCTCCTGAACTGCCGCAGGGTCCGGTAGAACGGCGGGATCGGCAGGGGATACTGCGGAGCCCAGGGCGAACGGATCGCGCGGGAGCGGAAGGTGTTGGCGTCCTCGTCCCGGTGTCCCGGAATGCGAGGAGCGTAGAGGTGGACCGAATGGCCCCGGTCCCTCAACTCTCGGATCAGCGCATCGACGGAGATGCTCACCCCATTAAGGATGGGGAGAGCGCTGTCCGAGAACATGGCGATGCGGAGTCGCTCCACGGTCTTCAGTCTTCGGGGAATCGACCGTGCTCGTCGAGGAACTTGACGACGTTGCTCAGCCGGAAGCGGCGTTGGCCGCCGGTGGTGCGGTGGTGCTCAAGCCAGCCGCGATTCGTGTAGCGGCGGACGGTCGCCGGGCAGACGCCCAGGAGGCGAGAGGTCTCCTCCAACGAGAGCTCGGGATCGAGCAGGCGCCGGATCAGCTCCTGGCGCGTCTCCTTGAACTCACCCCGGTAGTAGTTGGCGGTCACGCCGTCGTCGTAGAAGCGGCATAGGAAGGCCACGTTCTTCGGGAGGTTGGTCCACACCTGCTGGAGCTCGGGGTCGAGCGCGGCGGCGCTGGGCCGTTGCTTCACCCGACGGGGCCGGGGGGCGCTCATCACGGTCTTCCGAAATCGGGCCTTAGGACCGTCGGGATCCTCCTCGGCGGGGGCGGCACGCAAGCCGAGGTAGTCGGCGATGAAAGCCTGATCCTCGCTGAGCGGCCCGTCCGGCGTCGTCGCTTCGGGGCTTTCGGTTAAGGCCAGCGGTTCAAAGTTATCGGTTCTCAATCGTCAGGTCCCTCTTCTTCCTCTGAGCCGATTGTACATCCATCGTCCCGAACGGGACCGTATGGCGATTTTTTTGGCAAGAAAACGGGCGAAGAGGGACGACGGACGCTAGATCACCAGCATCGAGTCGCCGAAGCTCAGGAACCGGTACTCCTCTCGCACCGCCTCCGCATAGGCGTCTAGAAGCCGCTCGCGCCCGACCAAGGCGGAGAGCATCATCAGCATCGTGGTCTTCGGCAGATGGAAATTGGTGAACATGCCGTCGACGACCTGCCAACGGTAGCCGGGACGGATGAAGAGGCGCGAGGTCCGCCGCCCGGTCGCAAGCCGGCGCGGTCCTTCGGCGAACGTCTCCAGGGTGCGGACGCTCGTGGTTCCGACCGCGACGATCCGGCCCCGGCAGCGGGCGACCGCCTCCGCCGTCGCCTCAGGAACCTCGCAGACCTCGCCGTGCATCGCGTGGGCGTCGAGATCCTCCGACTCGACCGGCTTGAAGGTGTCGAGCCCGACGCTGAGGGTGACCGTCGCCACCTCGACGCCCTGGCCCTTCAGAGCGTCGAGAAGGGCCGGGGTGAAGTGGAGGGCGGCGGTCGGAGCGGCGGCGCTACCCGGCTGGCAGGCGATAACGGTCTGATAGCGTTCGGCGTCCGCGAGCGCGGCGTGGATGTAAGGCGGAAGCGGAACGGTCCCAATCTCGCGCAATCGTTTCGATAGCATGGGGTGATGATCGAAGACGAGCCGTCTCTGGCCGTCGGAAAGCTGGGCTTCGACCGTCGCCTCCAAATCTTCGAACACGACCCGCGCGCCTACCCGCAGACGACGGCCCGGCCGCATCAGGGCGATGTACGTCCCAGGCTCCTCTTCCGACAGAAGGAGGGCCTCGACGCCTGCCCCCGTCGGCTTGTGACCCATCAGGCGCAGGGCGGAGACACGAGTGTCGTTGAGAACCAGCAGGTCGCCTTCTCGTAGCAAAGAAGGCACGTCCGTGAAGCGTCGGTGTTGCGCCTTGCCCCCGGTGCGCGGCAGGAGCAGAAGGCGCGAGGCGGTGCGATCTTCCAGCGGGGTCTGGGCGATCAGCCGCTCGGGCAGCTCGTAGTCGTAGTCGCTCAGCCGATCCATTCGAGAGCCTCCGTAAGAGAACGGATCGAAGGCGGCTCGGCCCGAGGAGAGCGGTCGATCAGGAGGCCCTGGACGCCCGCGTTCGCCGCCGCGCCGAGATCGTCGATCGGGTCGTCGCCGATGTGGATCGTCTCGTCGGGCGAGGCGCCCGCCGAAGCCATCGCGAGACGGAGCATCGTCGGACCGGGCTTCTCCGCGCCGACCACGAGGCTGGCGTAGGTCTCGTCGACGAGCGTGTCCAGGCCGTGCGCGGCCAAGACGGCGTTCAGAGAGACGTCCCAGTTCGAGACGACGGCCAAACGGACGCCTCGCGCCCGCGCCTCCCGGAGGAAGGGGATCGTCTCCGGAAAGGGCTCGAAAAGCTCTTTCGAGACGAGAAGCCGTTCGCTGGCCGTTACCACCTCCGGGGCGATCGCGGGGGCGACGCCCAACTCGCCGAGCCACTCCTCGCCCAAGCGGACGTACGCCGCCCGGACGCTCGCCCGGTCGCCCGTCCGGTTCGCCTCAAGGATCGCAGGGTAGTGGCTCTGCAGCAGGACCCCGTAGCGCTCGGCGGCCCGCTGGGGAAGGCACAGGCCGGCCTCTCGCGCGGCCCAGAGGGCGAAGCCGACGGGGTCCCAGCGCCCTCGCAAGAGAGTGTTCGCGCAATCGAGCGTCACGAGACGGATAGGCATCGGGAGAAAAGCGTACAGTAGAGGAAGCCATGCGTGCCCTCGCCCTCTTCGCCCTCCCCCTCGTTCTCCAAGGCGCCGCCCTGCGGTGGACGCCCAAGGAAGGCGACGAGATCAAGTACCGGACGGTGGCCGAAATGACGATCCAGGGCGGCACCGCGACGATCACCGCCGTCAATTCTCAGAAGGTGATCCGGGTCGATCCCGACGGAAGCTACACGATCCAGGCGACGCCGGGCGAAGGAAAGGTGACCTTCGGCGGGCAGGAGATGGCGATGCGCGGGGTCACGACCCTCACGACTTGCGGGCCCGGTGGCGAGATCAAGGAGATCCGGAGCGACAAGAGCGACGCGGGCTCCTATCGGATGGCGAACCTCACGGAGTTCCACGCTCCGACGAAGGCGGTCGTGGTCGGGGACGCTTGGTCGGTAGAGGGCAAGGCCGATCCCAAGATGGGATCCGTGGGCTGGAAGACGGACTACAAGGTCGTGGCCGAGGAGACCGTCGGGGCTTACCCCGCCCTCAAACTGGACGTGACGGCGCGAGAGACCGAGGGGAACGACCCCGGCAAAGCGGTCGGAAACCTCTGGGTTGGGAAGGACGGGATCCTTGTGAAGTCCGAACTGACCCTGACGAGCCTCGTCGTGCCCGGAGCGCCGGGCCCGGTAAGTGGAAAGATGACCCGGACGAGGCTTTAGGCCTTTCGACGTTCCCAGAGAGGACGGACGGCGTATCCTTTTCGTCGTGATGAAGCTTCGCGCCTCTCTTCCCCTTGGCCTGCTCGCCCTCTCCGTCTTCGCCCTCGCCGCCCAGGGCGTCGTTCTGAAGCGCGCGCCGAAGGCGGGCGACAAGCTCAAGTACAAGATGACCGGCAACTTTCAGGTGCAGGGGGCCGACGTCGTCCTGAACTCCACCGTGACCGACGAGATCAAGAAGGTGGAGGGCGATGTCTACGTGACGGAGTCCTCCACCAAGGGCACGGTGAGCGTCATGGGCAACGACCAGGACGTGCCCGAGCGCGTCGCGACGACGACCTCGAAGCTCGACGGCACGATCGTCGAGATTAAGGGCGCCGCCGCCGAGGATGCCGGAGGCAACCTCTACCGCGTCGCGAACCTCAGCCTCCTGATGTTGCCGACGACGCCCATCGAGATGAACGGCACGTGGTCCACCCAGGCCAAGAAGGACGACAAGAGGGCCGTTCCGGGCTACAAGGTCGACTATAGGCTAGTCGGTGAGGAGAAGGTCGGCGACTGGGACGCCTACAAGATCACCGCCGACGGCAAGGAGACGGAAGGCGAAGCGCCGACCTCTTGGAAGTCGACGATCTGGATCGAGAAGACGACCGGGACTCTTCTGCGCTCCGTCTCCGACGTGACCGATGTGGAGTTCGGACCGGGCGTCCCACCCCTCAGCGGAAAGATCGAGCTGATTCGTCAGCCCTAACGAACACGTCGCCGGGGAATGGGGCGTATGCTTAAGGACATATGAGGCTCCGCGCGTCCCTTCCCCTCGGTCTTCTGGCCCTTTCCGCCCTCGCGCTCGCCGCGCAGGGCATTACGCTCAAGCGAACCCCCAAGGTGGGTGACAAGGCGAGCTACAAGGTGACCGGCACGTTCGAACTCCAAGGCGTCGACGTCACTCTCAAAGGGACGACCACCGAAGAGGTCCTCAAGGTCGATAACGATACCGTCACGACCAAGTCCGTCGCCAAGGCGGTCGCGACCGTGATGGGTACCGATAACGAGATGCCCGACGCGACCGAGACGACGACGGCCAAGCTCGACGGCACCCCCGTCGAGATCAAGGCGGGCGATACCGTGTCCGGTCCCGGTCTGCGGCTGGCGAACATCAACCTGCTGTACCTGCCGGCCACCCCCGTCGAGATGAACGGCACGTGGACCGCCGAGGGCAAGAAGGACGAGAAGAAGGACGTTCCTGGCTACAAGATCAACTACAAGCTCGTGGGTGAGGAGAAGGTCGGCGACTGGGACACCTACAAGATCACCGCTGAGGGCGGAGAGACCGAGGGCGCGAGTCCCACGAAGGTGAAAGCGACCTACTGGATCGAGAAGTCGACGGGCGCCACCGTCCGAAGCCTGGCCGAACTGACCGACGCCGTGTTCGATCCCAAGTTCCCGCCGCTCACCGGCAAGATGGACGTCGTCCGCCAGCCCTGACGGTTTTTGGTAGCGACGCGACTCGCGTCGCTACCGCGCTCGATCTCGAAGGACCGAACACCATGCTCGTTTCCGCCGCTCTGCTCTCGTTCGCACCCGTGACCCTCAAGCGGACGGCGGGCCCGGACGAGAAGGCCGCCTACAGCGTCAAAGCCCTCATCGACCTTGGAGGCCGGGACGACGTTCGGTTTGAAGGGACGCTCTCCTACCGTGTCAAATCGGTGGTAAACGGCACGGTGACGATGGCCGCCCAGAGCCAGATCACGGTCGACGTGATGGGCGTCGCTCGCCAAGGTCGTCCGGTCGCCTCCGAGCGGATCGAGCGAGTCGACGGGAGCCTCGTTCAAGGCGAGCGGTTCGACAGCACGCTCCTATTCGCCGTTCCCCGCGTCGATCGGCTCCGCGCGTTCGTCTATCCGTCCGCTCCCATCGAGGTCGGTGCGGGCTGGTGGCACACCGAACCCTCGCAGGTCGCGATCAAAGCTCCGCCTTACGCCTCGTACCTCAAGCTGGAGGGTGAGGAGAAGATCGGCGAGCACGACGCTTGGCGCACGTCGGTAGACGCGACCGAGGTGGACACCGACGCGCCGGTCCACGTCAAAGGCATGCTTTGGCTCGACAGGAAGGACGGCTCGCTGGTGCGCGGCCAATGGACGGTGACGGGCTTTGTTCCCAACGCTTCCACGCCGCCGATGAGCGCGCGTATCGAGCTTTCTCGAACGGACTGAAGGAACCTACTTACCCTTGAGGCCGGCCCGTTTCCTCGCGGGACGGAGCCGGTAGCAGGCGCGACAGCGCGCCTCGTAGCTTTCCGTGGCGCCGATAAGGACGATCGGGTCGTTCTCCCGCGCGGGCTGTCCGTCGACGGCGCGGTACGTGTGGCTCGCAGGAGCCCCGCACCGCATACAGATCGCCCGGAGCTTCACCACGTCGTCGGCCACCGCCATCAGCGGTCCCATGGGGCCGAACGGCTTGCGACGGAAGTCCTGGTCGAGCCCTGCCAGCACGACCTCGACGCCTCGGTCGGCCAACTCCACCGCGAGGTCGACGATCGAATCGTCGAAGAACTGGGCCTCCTCGATGAGCACGACCTGCGCCTTAGGATCGATCTTGGTCCGAAGGTCCGCCACGCCGTCTACCGCCACCGCCTCGTGCCGAACGCCCATGTGGGTGACGACCATCGACTGGTCGTAGCGATCGTCGATCTTGGGCTTGAACACCTCGACTCGCCGCTTGGCGTACAGCGCCCGCCGCGCGAGCCGGATCAGCTCTTCGCTCTTCCCGGCGAACATCGACCCGCAGACGACGGTGATCTTTCCAGGAGTGGAGGGAGGTTTCACTTGATGAACCGTCTTTCAGAGTGGTCGCTCGAAGAGCGACAGGTCTGATTCGAAAGCGCGCGGCGCCCAGCCGAAGGAAAGCCTTTGGCTGGATCGAAGACTCGCGTCGCCGCCGAGAGCCCGCTTTTCCGGACTTCGAGGTCTTTGCTGGGTTGGGCAAAGGAAGCCATCCTCCCCACTCTACTCTCCCCCCTCGCTCATGTCCGCCTCGAACATCGCCTCCATCTCGTCTGAGGCGTCCTCATCGAGGGCCTTGCCGACCTCGCGCATCGTCTCGCGCATCGCGGACGGGCTGCCCGACTCGTCCATCGTTTCCAAACGGTCGGCGATCTCGTCGATGCGGTCGTCCTCGACCCGGTAGCGACCAGGCCGGCTGACGAGTTTCGAGGTGGCGAGACTTCCGCAATGGGGGCATCGCGAGTCGTCGGCCTGGGCGGTCATGCCGACGAGGGCGGAGAATTTCCGGCCGCAACTGGCGCATCGGTACTCGAAGACGGGCATGATCCGGCTTCGAGTATACGAGAACGGGCTTTCGACGACGGGATCGAACCTCCACCCTTTCCTACGTTTCTATGCTCTCCGAACGCTCGTGGAACGACCCAACGCCGATCGCCTCGTCGAGGACCATTTCGACGACCTCTACCGCTTCCTCCGGGGCTTGACGCGCCACACGCAGGACGCGGAGGATCTCGCCCAACGCACCCTGGTGCGCGCCTTTCGCAGCTACGGTTCGTTCGACGGACGGTCGAGCCTGCGGACGTGGCTCCACGGCGTCGCCTACCGGGAATTCCTGAACTGGCGGCGGGGGCGACGGCTGTTCGCCGCCCTCGATCCCCGCCAGGGAGGACCCGACGCGCGGCTGGAGGCGACGCTCGACCGCGAACGGCTGCGCGGCGCGATCGGAAGCCTTTCGCCCAAGCTGGGCGCCGCCTTCGCGCTCGTCGACGTTCAGGAACTGTCGCTCGAAGAGGCCGCCACGATCCTTAAGATTCCCGTCGGGACGGTCAAGTCCCGCCTCCACGAAGCCCGCACCCGCCTGCGCGGGCTCCTTGCCGAACCCCAGATGGAGAACCCTTATGTCCCCGAACCCCTTTGATCTCGACGCCGCCCTCGCCGAACTCCGTCAGGAGGATCCCCCGCCTGCGGCACGCCTGCGCGCGCGCCGCGCCCTCCAGCGTCGATCCCGGCCCGCGTGGCGGCTCGCGACGGTAACGGGCGCCCTCGCCTTGCTCCTTCTTCCCGTCGCGCTGAAGACGCGTGGCTCCGAGGCGTCGGCGCTCACGGTGCAAAGGGTCACCCAGGCCAGCCTTGAGGCGCCCTACGTCTTCGTGCGAGATTTCGTCGTCGAGGCGGACGGCCGCCGGACTCTCAGGGAGGAAACGCGCTTCGGTCCGCGTCGGTTGGTCGAACGACTCTTCTTCCATGAGGATGGCCAGTCGGGCCGGGAAATCCGCCACCTTCCCGGACTCGTCTTCGAGCGGCTTATTCCGGACGTGTCTTACGCCAAGCGGGGATGGAAACCGTACGAGACGACCCGTCGCTCAAAGGAGAGATTCTATGGCACGGAGCAGAAGACGTACACCCGCTTCGACGATCTTCGGAAGGCGATCGGTGACAACGTCCGACTCCAGCGGCTTCCCGGAGAGGTCCTTCAGCCGAACGGGCAAGCCTGGGTCCGCTATCGGATGGTATCGGATAGCCCGTCGAAAGCGGAGACAGGTACCTGGACGGTCGAGATGCCCTCGGGACGCCTGATCGATTCGGACAGCGATCGCATCGACGAGGGCAACGGGCGGATCAAGGTGGTTCGGCGCGAGTACACCTACCCCCTTCAGCCCGATCCCTCCCTCATCGACGTGCCGCCTCCCGGTTCTCTGCCACGCTTCGATCTGGATCAGGAACGAGCGGAGATGGATCGCCTGAACCGTGAGGGAGACCGCACGCAGACGGTCGCCGGACGCAAGGTGAAGCTGGTCGGCGTCTTCCAGGAGATCTGCGCCCCCGGACAGCGCGTCTACGTCGCTTACGAAGGGGCAGGACTCGCACGAGCGAGGGGCCTTGAAGGCGGAGGGCTGACGACGATGAAGTCGATCCCGCCCAAGGTGGTCGCGACCGTGTTCGAGACGAAGGGACCGCTCCGAACGCTCGACGTCGAGATCCCGGTCGTGGGAGGCGGCTACGCCATCTTCAAGGGCGTCCGGGTCCGTTCGGTATCGGTGGGAATTCGGAGCGCCCTGAGGACGCCGTCCTATGAGTAGGGCTTGCGCTAGACGAGGGTGATCGCTTCCGACTCGCGGTCGTGGACCACGCGCTTGCCCGCTTGGAAGTCGGGCGGCAGACCATCCGCGTCGAGGGCCGCCTCCGGCTCGAACTGGGTGTAGGGCATTGGGAGGTCGACGATCCGCTGCTGCTGGTAGCGGCGGGCGAACGTCTCGTCGCCCTTGGCCTGCCAACTGATCGGGTCTTCGGGATTCATGTAGAACACCGGGTCGGAACCCACCCAGCCGTCCGCTTCGTAGCGCTCGACCCACACCGCGACGAGCACCCCGCCCTTATGCTCCTCGACGAGCCGATAGAACGGCGTCAGGAGCCAGAGGGCGCACCAGGCGAGCTGCTCAGGGTCGTCGTAGTGGGTATGCCAGCGACCGGCGGCGATCATCGTGTCGTCGTCCTGATCGTAGATCGTCACCGCGAAGCCGTCGGGATCGGTCGGCGTCAGCTCGATGGAGGTGCCCCGGTCGTCCACCTTCAGCGGGGCATCGGGGAAGTGGGCGAGGAGGCGGCGCGTGGCGTCGAGGCCCCGGCTTCCGAGACTGTCGGGCATGGTTCCTATTGTGACAGGGGCTTATCGGGGAAAGGCCAGCTCGGCGAGCAGAGGAAGGTGGTCGCTGTGAGGGGAATCGACGACCCGCGTCCGTAGAGGTCGAAGGCCGCGCGTCCAGACGTAGTCGATCCGTTTTGTCGGAGCCTTGGACGTGAGGGTGTAGCCGAACCCCGTCGAGGTCGCGCGGAAAGCGTCGGTCATGATCCCCGCGAGTCGGCGGACGCGGGGATCGAACGGCTGGGAGTTGAAGTCGCCGCAGACCACGATCGGACCCGCCTTCGCTCCGACGCGGCGAACGACCTCGTCCATCTCCTCGTTCCGAAGCCGCCGCTTGCGCTCGACCGCGTCGAGGAACGAGAGCTTGGGCCACCAGCCTGGCTCGTAGGCGTCCGGGAGCATATGGACGTTGAGGAATCGCATCTCGCGCTCGTCGACCCCAAGGGCGACCTCCTGGACGTTCCAATGGCCGCCGAGGTGAGAGGGGAAGACGTGGGTCTCGTGACGGAGAAAGGGCCTTTTCGAGAGGAGGAGCATGCCGCCCTCGCGCAGCGCGTGGTAGCCCGGCATCTGGGCCGCGAGCATGTCGCCGAAGCGATCGCGCCCGTGGTAGTGCGCCTCCTGGAGGCACGCGACGTCGGGATCGAGTCCTTTGAGAGTCTCCGCGACCGCCGTCACCGTCGGTTCGGGCCACCGGCCAGACTCGAACTGACCGATGTTGTAGCTGACGACCCTCAGGTCGGCGGGGCCGCTCGCGGCGCGTCCGAAGCACAGGCCCATCGGACCCAAGATCTGGCTAAGGGCGACGCCGCCTCCGACCGCCGCCGCGATTCGGTCCCTCTTGCGAAGAGCCCACAGCGCGGCGAGCAGTCCGGGCAGGAGGAAGAGCTGCGGGATCGCCATCGAGAGCCCCCAGCCGACCGGCCCCGCGTCCCCGCCGAAGGTTACGAGCCCGTCGATCCAGAAGGTGAGGGCCGCCGCGAGGAGGGAAACGAAAAGGGGGCGGCGCATCCACCCGGATGCAACCGCCCCTGTCGAGCGCGGGTTCCCTTTACGCGCGCTTGTTGCGGCGCCGAAAGAAGCCCAGACCGAATGCGAGGGCGGCGGCCGGTCCCGGAACGGCGGAGGTCGCGTTCGGATCGCGGAAGTTGAAGTTGTAGGTCGATCCGCCCGTGAACGAGTACTTCAGGTGGTCGATGCTGCCATCGAACGCTCCGACGAAGCTGCCGTAACCCACTGAGAAGCCGAGAATCTCGCTGCTGGCGTTCAGTCCGAGTCCGGTGTAGGTGACTCCGTTGTACGACGGCGTGACGGCCCCCGAAGCCCAGTCGCTCAGCGAATGCAGGTTGGCGATCTGGTCGAAGTTATAGCTGCCGGCGGTGGAAGCTCCGCGAAGCCACCAGTTGCCCGAGCCACCCATCATCTGGCTCACCCAGCTTCCGGTCGTCGCGGCGTTGGTCTGATCGTTGTAGGCGCTCTCCCAGGTGAGCTGGCGATTGCCCGCGAAGATGATCTTGACCGCGACCTGGAGCGTCGGGTGGGACGCGTTGGTCGAGGTGCGGAACAGGTCGGCGCTCACGCTTCCCGTTGCGAGCTGGCCGAGGGTACCGAGGAAGGCGGCGTTCCCGGAGTTCGAGCCGCCGCCGAAGCCCTGGCCTGCGCCGAAGGAGACGTACTGCTTTTCGTTTCCGGTGCCCGAGAACCGAAGGGCGCCGTCGCCGTCGTTCGTCGGCGAGGTGATCGAGATGGGGTTCGTGCCGGTGTTGGCGTCGACGTACCATCCCTGGCTCCCATTGAGGGCGGTCACGGTGTAGTCGGTTGCGGCGGCGAACGAGGAGAGGCTCGCGAGGGCGAGCAGAGCGAGAGAGATACGAGACAGCGTCATGGCATTAAAAGGGACCGACGACATCGAACGGCCCGGATCATTGTCTCTTTTTCCCCTTGGTGTACGATACGTGCGGCTTATAAACCGGCAAATTTACGGTTCGCCGTAAAGCTCGATAGCTTAAAGCAAACTCCGCAACATAGGCCTCCCGCTTGGGGTCGAAGGATCTATGAAGCAGATCGCTTTCGCCTTGGTCGCCGCACCGCTCGCCCTCGGGCTGGTCAGCCCCGCTTCCGCTCAGCTGTTCCACCGCCACCCGAGCGCGACGACCCACCATCACGGCTTCCTCCATCGCGCCGCTGCCGGCGTCGGCGCTTACGAAGTCGCGAAGCACACCGGAAACCGCCGCGCGGCGGCGGGCGGACACCGCAACTTCCTTCAGCGCCATCCGGTCCTCACCGGCCTCGGAGCGTACAAGGTGTCGAAGCACCACCTCTTCCATCGCCACAAGTAAGGATCGGCCTTAGGGGTTGCGCCAGGGAGCCGCAAGCTCCCATAGTCAAAGGGTGAGACGACGCATCGCGCTCGCCCTTTTTCTCGTTGTCGCGGGGTGTGGCGGAGACTCGCACCAGGGTTCCTCGGGACAGAACGGGCCTCTTGTCCTAAGACGCTCGACGATCGCGACCGGCCTCGACCAGCCGATGCAGTACGTCGCCGACCCGAGCGACGGACGGCGGGCGTACGTTCTGGAGCGAGCCGGGAAGGTCCGCCTGATCTCAAACGATGCCCTCGCCCCGACCGTCGTCCTCGACCTGACCGGAACGGTGGTCACCCAGGGCGAGTGCGGGTTACAGGGAATGGCGTTCGCGCCTGATTTCGCAACGAGCCGGCTCTTCTACCTGCAGTACAACACCCAAGAGGGTGGGGTCTTGCGGACGCGCGTCTCGCGCTTCACGCTCTCGCCCGATGGGACCACGGCGAATCCGGTCGCCCAGCCCGTGATCCGGGTGGATCAGCCTTACGAGAATCACAAGGGCGGGACGATCCACTTTGGCGGCGACGGCCTGCTCTACCTCGCCCTCGGCGATGGTGGGAGCGGGAACGATCCTGAGAATCGAGCCCAGAGCGGGGATTCGCTTCTCGGAAAGGTGCTGCGGATCGATCCGAGCGGCGACGGCTTCCCGACCGATCCCGATCAGAACTACCGCGTTCCCGCCACCAATCCTTCCGTCGCGGAATCGGGGACGCGCGGCGAGATCTGGGACTTCGGGTTCCGCAATCCCTTCCGGTGGTGCGTGGACGACGCGACGAAGGCGCTGATCTTCGCGGACGTCGGACAGGATGCCTACGAGGAGGTCGACTACGAGCCGGCGGGAACGGGTGGGCGAAACTACGGCTGGCGGGTGCGCGAAGGGCTCCATCCTTCCGGCAACGCCGGTCCGCTCCGTTCGGGAAGCCTCACCGATCCCTTTCTCGAGTACGACCACGCGATCGGTCGCTCGATCACCGGCGGCTTCATCGCCCGGCACGCGGGGCTCGGGTTCGACGGGCGGTACCTCTTCGCCGACTATGTCGACAATCGTCTCTGGGCGGTTCCGATCCGGTTAGCCTCCGGCGAAGCGGTCCGGACGTCGATGGCGGCGACCACCGAACTGAAAACGGCCGAAGCCTGGAACGGAATCGTCTCGATCGATCCGGACGCGAACGGGAACGTGGTCGTTACGGAGTTGAACGCGGGCCGCGTCTCGCGCCTCGCGGCTCCCTAGACCTCGATCAGCATGCCGTCGAAGCCGGGCTCCGCGTCGAGCGGAGCCAGGGCGGCATGAAGGTCGCAGTGGCGTGCGCCGCCCTGCGCCGCGTGGTGGGTGGTGACCACGCGCGTGTCCGCCGTGACCGCGCCGGTCGCGCGCAGACGGTTCAGGACGTAGCCGAGCCCGTCCAGATCGAGGTGGCCGAGGTAGGAGGACGGTTGGAAGGCGTTCGTGCACTCGATCACCAGTAGGTGAAGGGCGGCGCCTTTCAGGGCTTCGAAGGTCTCGTCGGACCAGACGCCCGTGTCGGTGGCGTAGACGAGGCGGCGACCGCCGCGTTCGATCAGGAAGTTGAAGCAGTCCTCGCCGGGCGTGTGGCGGGCGCGCAGAGGGTTGATCCGATAGCCCGCCGACTCGAAGGGGCAGAAGGAGCGGATCTCGTGAAGCTCGAGCGGCCAATCGGGATAGCGGCGGCGGATCTCGTCGAGCACGGTCGGATTGGCGAAGATCGGGAAGGGAGACTCGAACGACTCGGTAAAGGGGAAGAGCGCGTATTGCAGCTCCGAGAGGGTGAGGTGGTCGTCGTCGCTGTGGGTAAAGAGGAGAAGGTCCCAGTCACAAGCCTGAAGGTTGTTGCGGAGAAGCTGAGCGGAGTTTTCCGGCGGGAGGTCGATCTTCAGGCCGTCGTCCACAAGGGCCGCGGCGCGGGTGCGAATCTCGGATCCGCCGTGCTCCCGGGACCAGGTGGAGACGGGATCGTCGCCGAAGAGGGCGGGGATCCCGTCCGCCCCGCCGGTACCCAGGAGCCGGATGGTCAAACGTCGTCTCCTATAGACCAGAAGACGAAGCCGGTCGGGATCGGGGGGTAGGCGATGGAGCTTCGATGGGGAAGGAGCGTTCCTTCCTGCAGTTCGTGCCGACCTGGGCGCGGCAGGAGGAAGGCCGCCGCCGCGCCCTCCTCGACCGCGCGGGTGGCCTGGATGGGGTCCGTGTAGAGCGCGGAGTTCTCCGAATCCGAGATTCCAAGGAGGCCGGACAGGATCTCACGTTGAAGCCAGAGAGCCCCCGAGCCCTCGACGGGAGCGATCGGGCGCAGGAGGTAGCCGTGCCCGGTCGGAGTGGCGAGGCCGAACGTCGGCGTCGTTTCCCGATCCATAAGCAGGATCAGGTTTCGGTTATGGTGCGGCTCGGCGACGAAGCGGGTGGAAAGCTGGGCGAGAAGGGCGTCGGGCGTCGGTGAGCCGGGAATCCGGCGCACGACGCGGTGGACGGCGAGCCGCGCGTAGGCCGGATCGTCAAGCGACGCGAGGGCTACGAAAGCGCCCGTCGCCCCCGGGAAAGCCCGCGCCGCCTCGACGGCGTCCACGCCGTCCGCGACGAGGAGCCGCTTGCCTCGGAACGCCTCGGCCAAGACCTCGACCGCCTCCGGGTCGTCGATCCGCTCCAACCGCCCGCCGAACGCCTCCACGTCTTCCGACACCTCGGATGAGGCGGGAGCGGCGCGGATGGCGGCGAGGGCCGCGCCCTGAGGGTCTTCGTAGTAGGCCAGCGCGGGCGCGAAGACGGTCCGGGTCGCCTCCATAAGACGGAGCCGGTCCTCGCGCCCCCGGACGTCCGGGGTTTCCGCCGAAGAAAGGTCGTCGAGGGCGGCGACCGCGAGAAGGACCGTGCGGGCGGCCTGCTCGCCGACGCGTTGGGTCAGACGGTAGAAGGCGGGCGCCGCCTCCGCCACCAGGATGCCCTCGCGCCGCCATTCGGCGAGGCGCGCGGCGGCGCGGGCGTAGCGGATGAACTTGCTTCGATCGTCCGCGTGACCTTCGGGTTGGGCGAGGGCGACCGCGTTGTGCGCGTGGCGCGCCGCGTAGGCTTCGCGCTGCGTCCCGTCGAGCCCTTCGACCGGCGGCGAGATCAGTGAGGCGAGCGGACCCGCCGCGTCCGCGTATCGAAGTCCCCGGAACGGTCTGAGCGCCGCCATGGGACGGCAGGATACCTCCCTTTCGGAGCCCCGGGCGGTACACTCGCCCCCTGTGCGTGTCGAAGCTCGCCTAAAGTCCTACGCGGAGCGCATCGACGCCCGACTCGACGCTCTCCTGCCCCCGGTCGAAAAGGATCCGAGCCCCCTCTTCGAGGCGATGCGCTACGCCGCCTTGGCTCCCGCCAAACGGCTCCGCCCGGCCCTCTGTCTCGCCGCCTGCGCCGCCGTCGGCGGGGACGAGGAGATGGCCTTGAACCCGGCCTGCGCCCTGGAGATGGTCCACGCCTTCTCGCTCGTTCACGACGATCTCCCCGCTCTCGACGACGACGACCTTCGTCGGGGCCGTCCGACCGTCCATCGTGCGTTCGGCGAGGCGGTCGCCATCCTTGCGGGCGACGCTCTCTTCGCCCACGCGTTCGCGGTGTTGGTCCTGCCGCCGATCGGCACGACCGTCCTGGCCGCGAGCCTCGTGGCCGAGTTGGCCCGCGCGGTCGGCGTGGACGGCGTCGTCGCGGGCGAGACGGCGGACGTCCTGGCGGAAGGTCGCGAGGTGGATGCGGCGCAGTTGGAGTCGATCCACGCCCGCAAGACCGGAGCCCTGATCGCCGGGAGCGCCCGCATGGGAGCCCTCGCCGGCGGGGGCGATCCGACGATGGTCGAAGCCCTGGGAAGCTACGGCGCGCACGTCGGCCTCGCCTTCCAGATCGCGGACGACGTGCTGAACGAGACCGCCACCGCCGAGCAACTGGGCAAGGCGGCGGGTTCCGACCGGGCACGCGGCAAGGCGACCTATCCCGCCCTCCTGGGGCTGGATGCGTCTCGCGAAAAGGCTCTCAGCCTCGCAGAGGCGGGTTCCGCCTGCCTCGACAGCCTGCCGGGCGAGACCGGGTTCCTTCGCGACCTCGCGCGCTTCTCGGTCGAGCGCCTCCGCTAGGCTTCCCGGCCTAGCCTTCTTCCGGAGGGCGTCGGGAACGCAGCACCCCGGACTCCACCAGATAGATCGCCGCCGAGTACACCGCCTGGATCGCGAGGCTCGCGACCAGCAGCGTCAGGAGGAACGTGATCAGCGGGAGCCCGATCCGGCGGGCGAGGGCGTTCTGGCGGACGAGGGACCGCCGGGCCCGCTCCGCCCTTTCGGGGCTCATCCAGCGGATCGAGGCGCTCTGAAGGCGCCGCATGCCCGGACGACGCATGAGCCAGAGCGACCCCCACCAGAGCCGCCTCGCGATCCACCGCGCCAACCGTTGCACGGTCCCTTCTACGAAGGCAGGTAGGCTGAGCGCGCATGGCGGGACTCGACGTGGCGCTGTTCCGGTCGCTGAACCGATGGCCCGACGGTCTCGCTCCTTGGCTGGTCCCCTTCAGCACCGGCCACGACACCCTTCTCTTCCGGGGCGCGATCCTGCTCATCGTGCTGGGGATGACGATTCGGGGCGGGAGGGCGCGCCGCGCCGCTCTCCTCTCGCTCGTCGCCTTCCCCCTGGCCGACGCGCTCTGTAGCTTCCTTAAGAACGCGGAACCGATGCGCCGCCCCTATCAGGAGATCGGCGACGTGATCAGCCGCGTCGGCCTTTCCGATTCCATGGGCACCGCCTCCTCCCACGCCGCGAACCTCGCGGCGGTGGCGACCGTGATGACCCTCGGGCTTGGTCTAAGGTGGGGTGCGCCCTGGATCGTCGTCGCCCTGCTCGTCGGTCTCTCGCGCGTCTACGTCGGCGCGCACTATCCGTCCCAGGTCCTGCTGGGCTTCGCGGTCGGGATCGCGTGCGGAGCCGCGGTCGACGGGCTCGCGCGGCGGCTTACGCCGCGCCCGCGTCCATCATCATCGCCTGCATAAGGTCGACCCGCAGGACGATCCCCATCAGCCGTCCGTCGTCGACGACCGGAAGGAGCGTCAGGCCGCTGGCGAGCATCCGGTGGAACGCCTCGCCGATCTCCAGGTCGGCGGGGACGACGGTCGGGTCTTTGGAGGCGTGGAGCAGAACGGGATCGGTCGCCATCGCCACGAGGCTGTCGCGACGGGTCGCCGCACGGCACAGGTCGCCCTCCGTCACTACGCCGACGGGGACCGCCTCGCCATCGACGATCACCAGGGCGGGGAACTGGTAGACGTCCATCTTGTCCACCGCGTCCCGCACCGTGCTCTCGGGAGTCAGGGTCGGGATGTGGGCGTGGAGCACCTCGCGCAGAGTCACCGCTCTATTGTGGAAGGTCGTCGCGAAGCGTGGCGCCCGGGAGCGCTTCGAAAAGCCCAGCGGCCACAATACTCGCGTGAACCTCGACGTGGCCCTGATCGGCGGAACCGGCATCGGCGAGCGGCTCGCCGCCCTCGGCGGAACGCCGATCCACGTCCCGACGCCCGACGGGCTCGTGCGCGGGCGGATCGTCGAGCACGGCGGTCTCCGGCTTCTCGCCCTCTCGCGTCACAGCGCGGGCCACAAGGTGCCGCCCCACCGGGTGCCCTACGTCGCGATGGCGCGGGCCGCCCGCGTCTTGGGGGTCAAGGCGTGCCTCGCGACGGCGGCGGTCGGCTCGCTCAACGCGGACTGGACGCCGGGCACGCTCGTCGCCGCGAAAGACTTCCTCGACCTGACCTACCGCAACGTCACCGCCTACGACCGCGAGGTGGTCCACACCGACTTCTCCCTGCCTTTTCCCGCCCGCGCCGCTCTCCTTCAGGACGGGGTGGTAGACGGCGGCGTCTACATGGGGCTGAACGGGCCGCGCTACGAGACGCCGACCGAGGTGGCCACCTATCGCGCGCTCGGAGCCGACCTCGTCGGCATGACCGCCTCCTCCGAGGCGATCGCCTTCCGGGAGATCGGCGTTCCCTACGGCCTGCTCGCCATCGTCACCAACCTTGCGGAAGGGCTCTCGGAGACGCCGCCCAACCACGAGGAGGTCGTGGACGAGATGAAGCGGAGCGGAGCGCGGGCAGTCGAGATCCTTCTGGAGGCGGCCGCGCGCCTCGCCGCATGAGCCTGACCCGCCGCTCGTTCGCGCTGCATCTTGCGATGACGCCGGGAATCGGGGGTCGGTCGGTGGTCCGCATCCTCGCGCGCAACGACCTCCTGGGGCGCTCTGCCGAGGCGTTTCTCCGGCTCTCGCCGGAGTCGCTCCGCGAGGAGTACCGGCTGAATGTGAAGCAGGCGGCGAACCTCGCGGGCGGAAGCGTCGAGGCGACCGCCCAGCTGGAACGGCGGCTCGACGCCCTGGGCGTCCGGCTCCTGACCGCCGTCGACGCGGGCTACCCCGCGCTCGTCGAGGAGTTCGATCCCGACCCGCCCGGCGTCCTCTTCCTCCATGGCAACGTTCGGCTCCTTTCCGCCCCGACCTTCGCCGTGCTCGCCTCTCGCAACACCGCCCCCGAGGGGCTGGAACAGATCGACCGGCTTACCGAGGAGAGCGTCCTGAACGGCGAAACCCTCGTCACCGGTCACGATCGACCTGAGTATCAGCGTTCCGCGATCGTTCCCCTGCGCTGGGGCGCGCCGCGCATCCTCGCCCTCGACCGGGGGCTCTTCCAGGTGCTCGGGCCCGACCTGAAGGACGAAGCGTTCCGAGCGGCGCGTCTCTGGCGCTACGAGTTCGATCCCGGCACCGACCTCGCGATCTCCCCTTTCCGGCCCGAGGCCGACTTTATCGGCGCGAACAACCGCGTCCGGGACCGGCTGGTGGCGTCCCTCGCACGACGGATCGACTTCGTGAGCGCCGCCGAGGGGGGCAACATGGCCCGCCTCGCGCGCCTCGCCCTGAAGGCGGGGCGGCGGGTGCGGGTGGGCACTGCGGTCTCGGGCCGGGACGAACTGCTCGCGGGGGGCGCGGAGCCGCTGGACGAGGATCCGGGGCACGGCGGGGTCAGCGAGCCGAGATCCCATCGGGCTTGATCGCGCCTCGTCTAAGTAGGCTATACTAGCCCTTGGCGAGGAGTCGTGTCCGAGTGGTCGAAGGAGCACGCCTGGAAAGTGTGTAGTCAGCAATGGCTCGAGAGTTCGAATCTCTCCGACTCCGCCATCCTTTATCACGATGAGTCCCCCGGACGTGCGCCCCACGGATGCCGAACGGGCGCGGCGCGACGAGATCGCGCGGCGAATTTTAGAACACATCGCGAAGAACCGTCGGATCGCGCTTCCGCCCTTCGACTCGGCGACCGCCCGACCGAACGATCGTTTCGCCCTCGTCAACGTCGGCTTGGAACCGAATGAGTTCTCGGGAACCCTAGGAAGCCTGCGCTACCAGTTCGAAGGCGAGGAGGATCTGCTCCACCTTATCGTGACCGCCGACGGCGCGTCGGTGAGCGTGGCCCAGGGACAGCGCGTCGCCTCGTTCGTTCTCGCGGGCGTTCCGACCGCCCTCGTCTGGCTCAAGCCGGGCGAACTGAGCCAGCACTTTTACGTCGGACACGACGATCTGGTCGGCGCGCTGATCGTGTAGCCGACCCCAAGCCGCGCCGACCAAGTACCCTCTAACGATGATCGTTCGAGCCAAGGGGCTGCTGTTCGACCTCGACGGCACCCTCATCGACTCGCTCCCCGCCGTCGATCGCGCCTGGGGCCAGTTCGCGACCAAGCACGGCTTCGAGCCGGATTTCGTGCGCGCGCGCATCCACGGTCGGCGCTCGATCGACTCCATCCGCGAACTCGTGCCTCACGTCGATCCTCTGGAAGAGGACGCTTGGATGCGAGGGCTAGAAAGCTCGGACACGGGGGGGGTCGTGGCTCTGCCGGGATCGAAGGCGCTCCTAGAGTCTTTGCCGCTCGATCGCTGGTGCCTCGTGACATCGGGCACCTCGGACGTCGCCCGCGCCCGCCTCGCGGCGGTCGGTCTTCCGCTCCCCCGGTTCGCGGTGTTCGGGGAGGACGTGAACCGGGGCAAGCCCCACCCGGACCCTTTCCTGCTTGGGGCGAGTCTGCTCGGTTTCCCGCCGGAGTCGTGCGTCGGCTTCGAGGATACGGACGCCGGCCTCGCGTCCGTCCGCGCCGCTGGAGCGATGCCGGTGGCGGTCGGTCGTGCGCCGCTGGCTAACCTGGAAGGGCTCACGATGCGCTTCGTTGGCGAGGAGATCGAGCTTCTCGTGCCCGATGGTGCGGTGCTTGCCTAGCGTCGAACCTCGGTTATAATGTTGCCGGTATCGACCCTTCGGCGGAAGCGCGACCCTCGGGAGCCTTGGTCTTACCGAGGGTCGAGCCTCAACCGGTTACGCAGGCAAGGATACGAAAGGTAAGGACATGGCGATCAAGACCCTCTACGTGGGCAACATTCCCTATTCGGCGACCGAGGACGAACTGATCGCTCAGTTCGCGGCCTACGGTGGGCAGAATCCGCGCGTTATCGAAGGACGCGGGTTCGCGTTTATCGACGTCGATGCCGATCGGCTCGACTCGGCGATCGAGGACAAGCACGACTCCGAGATGGGCAACCGTCGGCTGACCGTCAACGAAGCGCGTCCCCGCGAAAGCGGCGGCGACCGCCCGGGTGGCGGAGGTCACGGCGGCGGTGGCGGCTACGGAGGAGGCGGTGGTCGCTCCGGTGGCTACGGGAGCGATCGCTTCGGTGGGGGCGGAAGCGGTGGTCGTGGCGACGGAAACCGCTGGTAGCGGAAGCGCGATCTTTGGACGTATGCCGTAGGGGAAGCTTCCTCAGACTCCTTCGTATCTGACTCGCTTTCAACGTTGGAGACGAGGAGGGACGAGCGGTGGAAGAAACCCTTCTCTCCATCGCTCGTCCTCTGCCCGCCCTTATTCCCAGGCGACGAGCTGAAGCTCCGCCGGGACGTCCACGTCCGGATGGAACGGGACGACGCGGACCGTGTAGCCCTGATGCCCTGGGACGTCGGCGGCGACGTCCGTCGCGAAGCTCCAGACCGATCCTTCCTGGCCTACCGGGGTGAGCGTCTCGACACGCGTCGAGACGAGCTCGCGGTTCGAGCCTGCTTTGCCGACGAGCGCCTCGACGCGCACGTCGTCAGGGCTTAGTGATCCAAGCGCGACCTTCGCGACGATCCGGAACGTCATTCCGAGGCCGCGCGTGCGGCCGGCGTCGTCCGAGGCCTCCACGACCTTTACTCCGCTCCACGCGGCGACGACTCGGTCGCGCCAGACGAGAGCGGCCTTAGCGCGATCCAGGCTTCCGGCCGCCATCGTGTCGTAGCGGGCGGCGGCGGGCATGTAGAACCGCTGGGTGTACTCGGCGACCATGCGGGCGGTCGAGAACCGCGGCGCGTGGTCCATGATCGAGCGCTTGACCATCTTGATCCAGTCGCGCGGAACGCCGCCGTCGA
Source organism: uncultured Fimbriimonas sp. (assembly GCA_964516175.1). Classification (GTDB taxonomy): domain Bacteria; phylum Armatimonadota; class Fimbriimonadia; order Fimbriimonadales; family Fimbriimonadaceae; genus Fimbriimonas. Next base: position 70,066 of record CAZEWR010000013.1, read on the forward strand.
TGCGGTGGTAGAAGGTCGGCGCGATCTGCGTTTCGAGCAGGTGGTAGAAGGCGCGCGAGTCGAGCCAATCCTGGTGCCCTTCGTCGCCGAGGTCGGCTCGGCCACCGATGGCCCAGCCCAGGGCGGGATCGTAGCCTTCGTCCCACCAGCCGTCGAGAATGGAGCAGTTGAGACCGCCGTTCGGCACGACCTTCATGCCGCTCGTGCCGCTCGCCTCGTGGGGGCGGCGCGGGTTGTTCAGCCAGAGGTCGACGCCTTGGACGAGCTGGCGCGCGATCCTCATATCGTAGTCCTCGAGGAACACCATTCGCGAGCGGGCGCTCTCACCCATGAACTGAACGAGGTCCTGGATCACCTTCTTTCCCGCTTCGTCGCGTGGGTGCGCCTTGCCGGCGATCAGAATCTGGATCGGCCGCTCGGCGTGGAAGAGGATCGATTTCAATCGCTCCTTGTCCTTGAGCATCAGAGAGCCGCGCTTGTACGTGGCGAAGCGACGGGCGAAGCCGATGGTAAGGACGTGCGGATCGAGGACCTTCGCCAGTTCGGCGGGATCGATGCGTCCGCCACCTTGGCGCTCCAACTCGCCGCCGAGACGGCGTCTCGCATAGCGCACGAGGTCGCCGCGCTGCGCGTCCAGCTCTTGCCACAGCTCGTCGTCCGGGATCTCCGCGACGCCGGCCCAGCTTTCAGGCTCTTCGGGCCGCTCCCGCCAAGCGGGGCCGAGGTAACGGTCGTACAGATCGGACATCCGGCGCGAGGTCCAGGTACCGGTATGGATACCGTTCGTGACCGAGTCGATGGGCACCTCGTCCTCAGGGAAGTTGGGCCAGCGCGAGGCGAACATCTCGCGCGACACCGCGCCATGGAGCTTCGCGACGCCGTTCACCCGGTTGCTCGTGCTCATCGCGAGACGGGCCATGTTGAACGCCTCGCCCGAATTCTGCGGGTCGAGCCGTCCGAGGCCGACGAACTCGGGGAAGGGAAGACCCAATTCCGTCGCCATGCGTCCCAGGTACCACTCCATCTTGGGCGGCTGGAACAGGTCGAACCCCGCCGGAACCGGGGTGTGGGTGGTAAAGACGTTCGCGCCGACGGTGGCCTGGCGGGCGGTGCGGAAATCCGCGCCCTTCTCCTTCATAAACTGCCGTATGCGCTCCAGGGAAAGGAACGCGGCGTGACCCTCGTTGAGGTGGCACACGCTCGGCTTGATGCCGAGCGCCTGAAGGGCTTTCATGCCGCCGATGCCCAGGATCATCTCCTGGCGGATACGCATGTCCTCGTCGCCGCCGTAGAGGGCGTCGGTGATGCTCTGGTCGGTGGGCTGGTTCTCCAGAACGTTGGAGTCGAGTAGATAGACGGGAACGCGGCCCACGTCGGCCCGCCAGATCTGGCAGGTGACGACGCGGTCGGGAAACTCGACTTCGATGCGCAGCGGCTTCCCGGCCGCGTCGTGAGCGAGCGTCAGGGGCATCTGATAGAAGTCGTAGGTCGGGTAGACCTCCTGCTGCCAACCGTCGTGCGTGAGCCGCTGCCGGAAGTAACCCCGGTTGTAGAGCAGACCGACGCCGACAAGGGGCACGCCGAGATCGCTCGCCGCCTTGACGTGGTCGCCCGCGAGGATGCCGAGGCCGCCCGAGTAGATGGGGAGCCCTTCGCTGACGCCGAACTCGAAACAGAAGTAGGCCACCTTGGTGGTCTCGCGCGCTCCGGGATAGGCGCGATCGAACCAGGTCTCCGCGCCGAGGTAGGTCTCAAGCTTGGCGACCGCCTCGTTCAGGCGGGTGACGAAGAACGAGTCGCTCGCGAGCTTGTCCAGCCGCTCCTTGGAGAGACCGTTCACGAAGGCGACCGGGTTGTGCTCGGCGCGGTCCCAAGCGTCCTTGTCGATGGATCGGAACACGTCCCGGGCGTCGTGGTCCCAGGTCCAATGAAAATTGCCGGCGAGCTTCTTGAGGGGCGCGAGGGCCTCGGGAAGGTCGACGGCGACCTCGAACGCGTGGGAGAACTTGGGATGCTTCATGCGGACCTGTCAAACATTCTAGGCTTTGGCGGCCCGAACGTGCAGGGGAGCGGTGGAATCGACCCTCCACAAGAGTGCGTTATCATGGGTTCGTGATGGTTTTTGCCGCCTTTGCCGCGCTCGTGGCGGGCTTTCCCGCCTATCGTCAGAACGACCGAGGCTGGGTTTACGCCGGGGTGGCTCTCGCCGTCCGTGAGGGACGGATGTCCGACCATCAGGACACCCTCATCGGCCACGTTCCCACGCTAAGCCTCCGAACGCTCAAGGACCGGTGGCGGCTTGCGGGGTTGACCCACAACGCGCTGGAAGACCAGATCGCGAAGTCGGAAACGGCGCTTCGGAACGGGGCGACCGATCTGGAGTGGGCGTCGCTCCTTCGCTCGCGTGAACTCCTCGGTTTCTACCGGCATGCCGCCCGGGAGTTCGCCCCGGAGCTGGAAACGCTCGGCGTGGACGAGCGCGCGAGCCTACTGCGCTTGGAGACGCTAGGCGCGCGACTCGCGAAAGCCTGTCCGCCTCGTTCGCGATCGTTCCATGGTGTCCCCGCCGATCATTGGGCGGCGAAGGCGGTCGGGGATCTGCGCGTCTTGGGGTTGCTCGACGGCTACCCGGACGGGGATTTCCGGGGTTAGAGAGGGTTACACCCTGTGGATCCTTGCGCGCAGAGGCATCCCACGCCTGCGGTTCGTGCCGTCGAACCTTGTCCGAAAAACGACGCGGGGCTCCCGGAGAAGGTTCTCCGGGAGCCCCGCGTTCGCACTCGGACGAAGGTCTTACGCCTTCTTGCCGGTGATCTCGACCTTCAGCGACGTGACCTCGAAGCCACGCTCTTTGGCCTGCTTCTCGATGATCGCGACGAGGTCGTCCGGAAGGGCGAGCTCTTCGACGTCGTTGGTCTCGTCGAACACCACGACCTCGGAGCGGCGACCGCCGGAGGTGCCGATGCGGCAGGGGAAGTAGCCGTCAACGACTCCGATGTGGTGGATCAGGCCGACCTCGTGAAGGGTGGCAAGGATGCGATACACGCTAACGACGTCGATCTTGCCGCTGCCGTTGATGATCTTCTCGTGGATCGCGTAGGCGCTAAGCGCTTTGGTCGTGTCGGCGAGGGCGCGAATAACCTGCACGCGCGGCATCGTGATGCGATAGCCGGCGTTGCGCAGTTCTTTCAACGAATGCTCTTCGTAAGCCTTCGCCTCGTTCATCTCGACGACAGGCTTGACGGTCTGGGAGCGGGAGCTTCTCTGTCTCATGGTCTTTGTTTTTTGAACCTTGGAACACTGTCCAGGTTCCAGACATTCGGAGGACGTTCGAAAAACGTGTCTCTTCTCTATTGTACTCCGGCGATATGTGAAGCGTTATTTCCATGACGCGTACTTTTCGCCAATTCACGTACAAATAAGGGGGGACCACGAAAGGACAATCCTTCAAGACGACAAAGAAGGGCCTTTTGTACCTTGCGGCGACGAAAAGGCCGGATTTAGCCTAAATCGAGCCTACCGAGGCACAAACGTGCCGGATCGTCGCCTCATGCGGGCGGTTTCGTGATATAACCTCTCACGAACGGTTAGAGGGCTGCGGCCCCCAACCGGGGAGCAAGCTTTGAAATTTTACAACCTGAAAACCCGGTCCCACGTCGAAATCGCCGAGAAGGACATCACGAAGCACAAGATGGTCCGCGCCACGAAGACCGGCGAGCAGACTCGCTACGCCGTCAAGGCCACCCACGAGGGCACCCCCCTCACCAAGTTCGTCAGCCAGAAGGACTACGAAGCTCTCAAAGACGTCAAGGAAGGCTAAGGCCTTCCTGGCTCCTTAGGTCGCTCGGAGAGGAGCCTCCCGGCGGTCTGAGAAACGACGGCTTTCCCACGCACGAGGGCTCCCCGGCTTTTCGCCGGGGAGCCCTCGTGCGCTGAACTTTCCTGCGAAGGCGCCGTTCTCTCCCCTATGCCGTTTGCCAGCGATCGCGACCGGGGAGCCCACCTGTTGCGCCGATTCGGCCTGGGCGCCAGCGAGGCGGAACTCGACTACTACCTCCAAGACGGACTCCCGGGCTTCGTCGACAAACTGCTCGATCCACCCGAAGATCCCGGCTCCGTGGTCGACGTCGACCTCCTGCGCAACGACAAAGGCAACCTACCGATGCCCCAGGTGGTGAACGCCTGGACCTTGCGGATGCTGATGACGCGCCGTCCCCTCGAGGAGCGCATGACCCTCTTCTGGCACAACCATTTCGCCACCAGCGCGAGCAAGGTGGCCCAGTCGCCGCTGATGGTCCAGCAGGTCGACACCCTGCGCAAGAACGCCCTGGCGCCCTTTCCTCGACTCCTCGACGCGGTGAGCAAAGACCCGGCGATGCTGTTCTGGCTGGACAACCAGGAGAACGTACGCGGCAAGCCCAACGAGAACTTCGCCCGCGAGGTGATGGAGCTTTTCACACTGGGTATCGGCCACTACACCGAGCGAGACGTGCAGGAGGGCGCGCGGGCCTTTACCGGTTGGGCCTTCCGCCGGGGCGGTGGCAAGGCGGGCGGGGCAGGCCCCCGATTCCTCTACCGACCGGCCCAGCACGACGATGGCTCCAAGACCTTCCTTGGGCAGACGGGACCCTTCAACGGCGACGACGTCCTGCGCATCCTGTGCGCCCAGCCCCGCACCGCGGAGTTCCTCGTCGCGAAGTTGTGGGACTGGTTCGTCTGGCCCGATCCCGATCCCAAGACGATCGCGCCATTCGCCGCCCGCTATCGGGCGAGCGGCATGGACACCAAGGCCCTCCTACGGGACATCATGCGCTCCGACGAGTTCTACTCCGACAAAGCGGTGCGTGCCATCGTGAAGAGCCCGGTGGACGTCGTGATCGTCACCATGCGTCAGCTTGGCGTCGGGGAGACCCTGCGAAACGCCGACGCGGCTCAGGTCGCCGGGAGCAAGGCGGCCCTCCAACCCGCCTACACGGCCCAGCTCGCGATGAAGGCGATGGGCCAATGGCTTCTGTATCCGCCGGACGTCTCGGGCTGGAAGAACGGAAAGGCTTGGATCTCGTCCGCGACGATGACGGAGCGGATCGCCTGGGGCGAGCGACTGTTCGGCCAGGGCCAGGCGAAAGGACGGGCCCCGCTCCGTTATCCGGCTTTCGGCCTCCTCGTCGACGCGACCACGCCCGACGCGATCGTCCACAAGCTGGCGAGCGTCTTCGACGTCCGGCTCGCGCCCGCGCGGCGGGCGCTCCTGGTTTCGGCGGCGGCGAAAGTCTCGGAAGGCGCAGTGACGGCGGCGAACGCCGGGAAGGTGGCGGCGACCGTGTCGCACCTGATGTTCGCCTCACCCGAGTTTCAGTTCTGCTAAAGGCCTTCGTCCGTTCTGTCACGCCCTTGTCACGGTGGTCGTTCCAAAGTGATCCTGACTCCGGCGTAGGGCTGGGGAAAGACGACCGTGAAACCGATCGCACGCGCGGCTTGCCTTGGCTGCTCGCCGTTCTCGCTGTGTCCGCTGCCGGGTGGGGCGGCGACGGCCATTCCTCCTCCGGGACGCGCCTGACCTTCATTACGACGGAGGGCTACAACGGCGCCGAGACCGACCTGGTGGGAACGCCCACGTCGGTGGCGACCGGCTCCGGCCAAGTGACGGTGTCGCTGACCGACGGCTCGCGGACGCTCAACGCGACCGTCCCCTTGGCCTCCGTCGCGCCGGGGCAGACCGTTGCGGCAACGGACGCGGGCGTCGATATCCGCTATGCGGAGACGATCTCCGGCGGCACGGATTTGAGACGTTGGGAAGCGACCCCCGGAACGGTCACCTACACGAGAATCGGAGGGGGCACCCTGGACGCACGGATCGAAGGCCTAACCTTCACCCCGATCCAGGAGAACTCGGGAGACGTCGCGGCAGGCCCGTTTGCCGCCAACGGTCGGATCGTCCGCGCTCCGGTCGCTTTCACGATGTAGCACCGTTCCGGCGTTTCGGTAAGCTGGGTGTGTGAAGTCGCGCGCCCTCGTGCTCATCGCCGCTTTGAGTCTCTCCGTCGTCGCCCAGGCGGGATCCACCTACCTCGCGCTGGGCGATTCCCTCTCCTACGGGCTCACCCCCGACGCGACCGGCCTCTTCGGTTACAACGCCCCCTCGGACGGGAACCGCTACTACGTGGCGAACGTCGCGAACGCCGTCGGAACCCTAGAGGGAAGCGCGCCGACGGTGATCGACCTGGCGATTCCGGGCGAGACGTCGAAAAGCTTCGGAGACGTCTCGAACCTCTTCCGAGGCGCGAACACCAGCTACGGCGCCAACGTGTTCCTTCCGCGTCAGATCAGCCAGTTCGACTTCGCTCAGGAAAAGATCGCGGCTTTGGGCTCCTCGATCCACACCGTCTCGTTCGCCCTCGGTGCGAACGACTTCCTTGCCCTCAGCGGCGATCTCCAAGCCGATCCGACCGCGGTCCAGAACGCGTTCCTAAGCATCGGAGGCCGCTACGCCACGTTCCTTACAACCCTGCGCACGGAGCTTCCCAACGCCCGTTTGATCCTGCCGGGCTACTATAACCCGTATCTTGCCACGGACGCCCGCCACGCTCCGGCCGACGGGGTGATCCGCCAGCTCAACACCCTGATCCAGGGCTACGCGGTGAGTTTCAATGGGCGTTACGTGGACTTCTACTCGCCTATAGAAGGCCACCAGGACACCCTTCTTGCCCCCGGGGACATCCACCCCAACGAGGCCGGATACGCGGCGTTGGGGCGCGTGGCGGCGCAGGCGGTTCCCGAGCCGGCCTCGATCGCCGCACTGGGACTGGGCTCCCTCGCCCTTCTGCGCCGGGTCTCTTCGAAGCGAGGTCGTCGGTCCAAGTGAGGCGTTCGGCACGCTTCCTCGCCCTCGTCGCTCTGATCGCCGGCTGCGGGGGTGGCGGGGGCTCGATCGGCGGTCTCGCCCTGCGGGGCATCGACGGTTATAACGGCTCGATCCTTCGGCTGACGGGGAAGGGCGAGGCGGTGGCCGACGGCGGTACGACGTTCACCCTCCGCTCGGGCAATCGCACGCTGACGATCAAGCTGAACTCGGCGAATCTCCGTCCCGGCGACCGGTTCGTCATCGATCCTCTTGTGACGACCTCCGTCGTCACCTACAGCGAGGTCGGCGTCGCCGCGACCTCCGTCTGGGACGCGACGGGCGGCGAGATCGAAGCGACCCGCGTCTCGCCGACGTTCCTGACGTTGCGCTTGACGAATCTGCGATTCGTCGCTCGGAGCGACGGCAATCCGGCGATGGGCCGCTTCGTCCTGGATGGACCGTTGGACTCGGCGATCGTCGGACCGTGAACCCGAGGTGCGGTCCGACGCGGGCGGGGACGCCCGCGCCACAATAGACCCATGACCGTCGACGAACAGCTCGCCATCCTCCGCCGCGCCACGACGGAGATCATTAGCGAGGCCGACCTCCGCAAAAAGCTCGAGAGCGGTCGTAAGCTCCGGGTGAAGCTGGGCGTCGATCCGACCGCGAAGGACGTCACTCTCGGCTGGGCGGTCGTTCTGCGCAAGCTCCGCGATTTCCAGCGATGTGGCCACCAAGCCGTGCTCGTCGTCGGCGACTTCACCGCCCAGATCGGCGATCCGAGCGGCAAGAGCAAGACCCGCAAGCAGCTCTCAAAGGAGGAGGTCCAGACGAACGTCGACGCGGTCCTGACCCAGTTCGGCAAGATCCTCGACCTCTCGACCCTGGAGATCCGCCCCAACTCCGAGTGGCTGGGAAGGATGGACTTCGCGGACGTGATCCGCATGGTCGCGAAGACGACCGTCGCGCGGATCATGGAACGCGACGACTTCACCAAGCGCTGGGAGGCGCACCAGCCCATCTCCATGCACGAGCTGATGTACCCCCTGTGCCAGGCGACCGACTCCGTCGCCCTGAAGGCGGACGTCGAGCTCGGCGGCAACGACCAGAAGTTCAACAACCTCATGGGACGCCAGCTTCAGGAGGCCGAGGGGCAGGAGCCTCAGTGCGTCGTCCTCTCCCCGCTTCTCGTGGGCACGGACGGCAAGGAGAAGATGAGCCAGAGCCTGGGCAACTACGTGTCGATCCAAGACGCGCCCAACGACGTGTTCGGCAAGACGATGTCGATCCCAGACGGCCTCATCCGCAACTGGTTCGAACTCTGCACCGACGTTCCGATGACCGAGGTGGACGGCTTGCTCGGGGAAGGGAAGAACCCGCGCGACGCGAAGATACGCCTGGGTCGCGAGATCGTCGCCCTCTACCACGGCGAGGAGGCCGCCGACGCGGCGGTGGCGTACTTCGTCGAGACCTTCTCCAAGCGGCAGCAGCCCGTCGAGGCGCCCGAGCGGGCGATCCCGGCGGATCTCGGGGACGAGTTCGCCCTCGCGAACCTCATCGGTACGCTGGGTATGGCGAAAAGCAACTCCGCCGCCCGTGACCTCATCAAGCAGGGAGGCGTGTCGCTCGACGGCGAGAAGGTGACCGACCCGATGCTCAAGGTGGTGAGGGCCGACCTCGTCGCCAAGACCCTGCGCGTGGGCAAGCACCAGTTCGCTAGACTGACCTAAGCGAGCGGACGCCGCAGGCGTGTGGTCGGAGGCGAAGCCTTCGCGAGAGCCTCGCGCCATCCGAAGGCTTCGCCTCCGACCACACGCTCCGCGTTCTCCAGAGGAGAATCCATCTTAAGTCGTGTGAACTCTGCCCACCGGCGCCGCGTCCTAGACGGGCAATGCGCTGGTTCTCGATGGTACGTACCGTTCAGCGGTATTGGAGGATGGCCCACGACCCCCGAACCCCGGCGGCGGTGCGCTATATCATCTACGGCGGGATCGCGTTCACGCTGATCCCGGACGACTGGCTTCCCGAGTGGATCCCTGGCCTCGGCCTTTTGGACGAGGCGGCGGTTCTGCCGGGCGTCATCGCCGCGTCGATGCTCATGATCCCCCAAGAGGTCAAGGACGACGCGGATCGGGAGGCGGAAACGAGCGTCGAGGACAAGAAGCAGGCCGGGCCAAGCTACCAGCCGCCCGCGAAGACGGTAGGAGTCGCATAACACCATGGCAGAGAAGACGCTTAACGACGTGTTGCAGGACACGATCAAAGACATCTACAATTCGGAGCAGCAGCTCCTCAAGGCCATGCCGAAGATGCAGGAGGCGGCCCAGAACCCGCGCCTGAAAGAAGCGATCGGCAAGCACATCACCCAGACCCAGGAGCAGGTCCGGCGCGTCGAGCAGGTCGCCCAGAAGCTCGGCTTCGACCCGAACGGCGTCGTCTGCCAAGCGACGGTCGGTCTCGTGAAAGAGGCGCAGGAGCACATCGAGGAGTTCGCCGGAAGCCCGGCGGGCGACGCGGCGATCATCGCCTGCGCCCAGAAGAACGAGCACTACGAGATCTCGAACTACGGCACCGTCATCACCTGGGCCGAGCAGCTCGGACTCGACGACGAGGTGATCGACCTCTTGGAGCAGACCCTTCAGGAAGAGGAGGAGACCGACGACCTCCTCACCGAGATCGCGGAGGAAGAGGTCAATCCCGCCGCCGTCGGCAACGGCGCGTCGCTCCGCTAAAGACCGAGACTTCTAGTTTGGGAAGTTCGACCTTCCCAAACTAGACTCCCGTCCAGGTTCGACCATCGAACAGCGGGAAGTCTACGCTTAAGATCCCGTCCGCCTTCGCGCGGATTCGGATATTCTTCTCGCGATCGATAAGGTCGAGAACGTTTTGGATAGTCGCGTAAGAATATTTCTGATGCGTTCGCTTCGCATTGTTCGCCAGGTATTCGAGAAGTTTCATCCCCGAAACGGCGACGGCGCTTTGGGGACTGATGCGCCCCTGCACCGCGGAACCGTCCGGCGTGACGTAGGTCTTTGCCCAAACCTCGTCACTGGTGCTTTCAGCCGCTAGGAGGAAGGTCGCTTTACGCCCAGGAATCTCGGCTTCTGGCATCTGCCAGCGGGCGCTTCGGTAGGTTTCGAGCGCGCGTTCGCGATGGTTCTTTGCGTTGAAGCCGATGCGGTACCCCGTCGGAGTCGAAGACCAGTCCGCCCCGAGCGCGTCGGCGACCGCGTGGAGGAGAGGCTCCTCCTGGAAGGAGCCGGGCGTGATCGCTACGTAAGCGGTCCGGTAGAGCCAGTGGCAACTCACCGGATGGTCATAGGAGAGGCTGAGAAGGTCATTGACCTTGACCCAGCAGGAACGTCCTTCCACGATCACACGCCCTTTCTCGTGACGGACCGAAGCCCGACCCGGAATCGCGTCTTCGTAATCGTTGTAGCCGAGCCGGACGAGGAAGCCGGATGGAAGCTCCTTCGCGCTTAGGGCCAAGGTCGAGCCGTACGACAGCGCTCCCGCCGCTTCGGACAGTGCCTTCCCTTTGAGGAGAGAGCGTGGAACATCCTGCGTCGGCTTGAACCGATACGCCGGATCGGCGAAGATCACGGCAGGAGCGACGTGCTGCCGAGTGAGCGCCCGGACGAACTGCTCGGCGTTGCCGCCTCCGAACGAGAAGTTGGAACTCTGAAGCGCCAGAAGGGAGGTAAGCATCTTATAGTCTAAGAGAAAGCCGGGTCGGCAGTTGCGGGACTAACCTGCTCCACCTGCCGATTTCGGGCCGTTGACCTGGACGACCGTCGTCTGTTGCGGTGAGTCGTTATCGTGAGTGATCCCAGAGCCGTTATCCTTCGCGACAAAGTAGTCGTACGTGATGAGGGTCTGATCCACTCCGACCGTTGGGGCCTTGATCACCCATGTTTTCGTTCGCTTTCCGGTTGTAGTCTCGTAGCTCGGTGTAACCGCGAGAACGCTTCCGCTTCCGATCTGTCCGATAATGTCGGTCAGGGAGTTCGGGATCGTCTGAAAGTCGTTAGGAGCGATCGCACGCTGGTAGGTGTCGTATCGGTCACAGTCGCTTCGATGGTGTGTACGGCTTCGGAGACGATGGACATATATGCAGGAGCCGAGTAGCCCATGACGGGACTCCAGCTGTAAGGGAGGAAGCCCGACTGCAGAGATGGGGCGGCGAGGACGGAAAGAACAGTTGCAATCATCATCATATGCGGGTTTCGCTGGATTGTCAAGGGAAGAGTCATCTTCAGTAGGAAAGCGAGTAGCGGCTTCCCTTGTGATCTGTTATAGGAACCTGAGTGGGCCAAGCGGTCGGTCTTCTCCGGAGCCCCGAAGGATACTTCGCGTCTAAACTGTCCCTATGCCGATCGGACGCTTTCTCCTCTGCCTCCACACGCACATGCCGTACGTCCTCTCGCACGGTAAGAGTCCGCACGGCACGGACTGGCTTTTCGAGGCGACGGCGGAGTGCTACCTTCCCCTGCTCCACGCCCTCGACCGCCTGAAGAACGAAGGCATCCGGCCCCGGTGGACGGTCAACATGACCCCGATCCTCGCGGAGCAGCTCGACGATCCCCAGTTCAAGGACGGCTTCGAGACGTACTGCCAGGAGAAGATCGACGCGGCGATCGCGGATGGGAAGCGGTTCCAACAGGAAGGGGAACTCTGGATGGTCGGACTCGCCCAGTTCTGGCAGAACCAGTACACGCGCGCCCTCGTGCAGTTCAAGCATCAATGGGGCCGCTCCATCAACGAGGCGTTCCGGTTCTTCGACGAGAACGGATCCGTCGAGCTGATCACGAGCGGGGCGACCCACGGCTACCAGCCTCTTCTCGGAACCGACGAGGCGTGCCGCGCCCAGGTGAAGCTCGGCATCCAGACGTTCGAGAAACGCTACGGCCGAAAGCCGCGCGGCATCTGGCTTCCCGAGTGCGCCTACCGCCCGCGCTACGCCTGGAAGAGCCCCGTCGAGGAGGACGCCGTTCCGTGGAACCGGATGGGCACGGACGAGATCCTCAAGGAAGAGGGGATCGAGTACTTCTTCACCGACTCCCACATGATCCGGGGCGGTGAGCCGCTCGGAACCTACGCGGCCAACTTCCCCCAGCTCGCGGAGATGTTCGCCCGCTCTAGCCGCTACTTCACACCTTCGGAGGAGTACCGCAGCGAGTACGAGCATTACGTCCTCCCGACCGGTGTGACCACGATGGCGCGCGATCCGCAGACGACGGTCAAGGTCTGGTCCGGCGAGTCGGGCTATCCCGGCGACGAGCACTACCTGGAGTTCCACAAGCAGCTCTATCCGGGACGTCTGAAGTACTGGCGCATCTCCCAGAACAAGGCCGACCTTGGCCAGAAGCGGCCCTACGATCCTTGGGCGGCCTTCGAAAAGATCGGAGCCCACGCCGCCGACATGGTAACGACCCTCAAGGGTGTGCTCGCCCAGTACAAGGGGCTCGCCGACCGAACCGGCACCCTCGTGGCGATGTACGACACGGAGCTTTTCGGCCATTGGTGGTGGGAAGGGCCGGAGTTCCTCTACGAGCTGGGCCGCGCGCTCCACGCCGACGGCTCGATCGAGATGGTGAGCGGCGGCGACCTGATCGACGAGGATCCCGCTCGCCACCTGATCACCCTGCCCGAAGGCTCCTGGGGCGAAGGCGGCTACCACTACATCTGGATCAACGAGGACAACCAGTGGACCTGGAAGAAGCTGTATCCGGCGGAGCGCAAGCTTCGTCAGATGTGCCGGGAATACGCTCAGGGACCCGCGAAAACGATCGTCGAGCAGGCGGCGCGCGAGGTGCTGCTCGCGGAGGCGAGCGACTGGCAGTTCCTGATTTCCACCCACTCGGCGCGCGACTACGCGGAGGTCCGGTTCAACGATCACATCGACCGCTTCGAACGGCTCGCCGCCATCGCCGATCGGGTGCACACCGGGAGCGCTATGACGCCCGACGAGCGGCTGTTCCTGCGCGACTGCGAGGAGAAGGACGCGCCTTTCCCCGATCTCGACCTTAGTCTCTGGGCGACGGACGCCCACGCGGGCGTATAGTAGTCTCGTGATCACGACCCTCGTGGCGGGCCTCGCGCTCGCCGCTCCTTCCTTCCAGAGTGACTGGACGCCCGCGAGATTCACCCCTGAGGTCCTCGCGAAAAGGGTCGACGACCGACTGGCGACCCTTAAAAAGGCGACGCTGAAGTACCACTTCATCTACCAGAAAGCCACGTTCGGTCACGGTGAGTCGGTCTGTGATTGCACCTTCGTCGATCCTAACCGGTTCTGGATCATGGTCCCCAAGCTGGATCCGGCCAAGGAGTCGGAAGGGATCGAGAACGAGACGTGGGTGGCGGACGGAAAGAACTTCGGCAAGGCGGTACTCCCCAAAGATGCCGTTCCGGGGCCGATGGCGAACCGACCCAAGGTTCCTGCCAAGGCGCTGAGTGCGTGGTTCACCAACTTCTCCAAGGTGATCCTCGCGGGCGTGGGAAGACCGACCAAGCCGCTCCAGAGTCTCGTTGCCGACGCGCGGCGACAAGGATTCCGGACGGTCGCGGAAACCCGCTCGTTCCCCTACCAAGGCCGGACGTTCGTCTCCCACCGGCTCACCCTGTCTAAAGGCCCGGCGCGTTACGAGATCGTGGTGGACCCGCGGGGCGATGTGCCCGTAACGATCACGAACACGATCGGCAAAGACTTTTCCCGTTGGGTCCAGGTGGACTGGAACCTTCGGCCGAAAGGCAAGGAGTACGATCCGAACAACGCTCGGTTCCTTAAAGGGGCACCAGCGCCAAACACCGTGCTAAAACCTCGTCGACCGTAAGGGTCGCCGTCTCGACGACGTGCGCGTCCGAAGCCACGCTCAGGGGCGAGTCGTCGCGGGTGATGTCGCGATGGTCGCGTTGCTCGATCTCCGCTCGCGTGCGCTCGAAGACCGACCCCGCCGTGCCAGAAGGCCCACGCTCGATGGTGCGCCGACGAGCCCGCTCCTCGAGGCTCGCCGTCATATAGAGTTTGAGGCCAGCGTCCGGCGCGACGACGGTGGTGGTGTCGCGGCCTTCCAAAACGACGCCGCCTTCGGCGACGAACGCCTTCTGAAGGGCGACCATCGCCCGACGCACCGGCGGGTGGCTGCTGAGCGCGCTCGCGGCCTCGCCGATCTCGGGGGTACGGATGGCGGCGGATACGTCCTCACCGTCGAGGAAGACCGTTTGGTCCGCCCCAAAGTCGATCGTGGTGTCGCGCATCAGGTCGGCGGCGGCGGCTCCTTCCACCCCGCTTCGCGTCGCCTTGAGCGCGAGAGCGCGGTACATCGCCCCCGTGTCGAGATAGCGCAGCCCAAGACGGGTGGCGAGAAGCTTGGCGATGGTGCTCTTGCCGGCCCCGGCGGGGCCGTCGATGGCGATGACGAGCTTGGACACTGTCCGAAAGTATGGGGCAAAAACGAGACGCCGGAAAGCCCTCCCTTTTGAAAGGGAGGGCCGGATCCGGGAGGGAACGCCACGCGAGGACCAGGCCACGAAGGCCCTAAGGAAAAAACAAGTTAAGAAGAAAGGAACATGGGCCTTAGTTCAGTTCGAGCTCGGGCCGGGGCTGAGCCTCGGCGGCGGCGCTCGCGCGGTCCAGGGTGTCGTCGTCGGCGTTCATGAGCCAGTCGATGAACAGGCTCATCGAAGCCTTCGAGCGTTCGTCCTCGAGGCCGTACGCCTCTAGGACGAGCTTTCGGACGATGTCGAGCTCGTCGAGGTCGAGCATCCGCTCTCGGGCCTTGCCGCGCGACATCTTGTTCTGGGACTCCGTCGCGGGCTCCGCAAACATCTTGGGCAGGGGCCAGCGCATCGGGACGTAGCCGAACGCCTGCTTGCCGTCGCCGCTCGTCGGGATGTTGCCCCGGTCTGCGAAAGCCTCCTGGGCGGCCTGGACGAGGTCCTGCCCCTGGAGAACGGGCTCCGGGGCGCGCACGGGCTCCGCTACGGGCATCGGCGCGGCCGGGACGGAAACGACCGTCACGGATGGGACCGGAGCCATCGGTGCGGGCGCCGCGACTTGGAGCGAGGAAGGGATCTCGTTCGAACCCGCCTGTTCCATCTCCTCGTGCACGTAGAGGCCCGACATGTCGGCAGGGAACGCCTTGCGCAAGGCGAGGGCCTCGGCGCACTTGCTCAGCATCGCGTGGGGCATCCGCTTCCACTGGAAGCCCTGGCTGTCGCCGGGGTAGTACTCGTCCCATCGCGCCGTCGCGCTGAAAGGACATCGCTGACCGGCGACCATCTTGTACACCACCACCTTGGCCGCGCTGGGGAAGCCCCGGTCGTTCGTGGCGGAAAAGTCGGCGTCGTCGGACCCGGCGTACTGCCCCGTGCGGTCGGCGATCAGGCGCAGACCGTCGATGCCGACCTGGATGACGCCCTTGCCTTGGCGCTTGACGAAGTAGATCTGTTTCGCGAGGGGATCGAGGCCCGCGCGACGCGCTTGGTGGAAGAAAAGCTCCAACTCGTCGGCGGTCGCGCCCGCGGCGACGGTGCGGCGGATAAGGTCGATCTTCGACTCCCACTCGGGCAGCTCGGCGGCGGCGGGGGTGAGGCGGAGGATCTCGGCGGTTTGACTCATGGTGACTCTCGACTCGGGCGAAACTAGTAGACGCCTCTGCACTCTATTCTACGCCAACTTTCCGCTTTTTAGAGGGAAAGGAGCCTAAAATGTGGTGGAAAACTTTGTGGAAAAGGGAGCGACGGCGTCTACTGTTTCGTAGGAAAAGAGTGCATTCTCTTCTCCAACCGAGCCTCCCTCACATGGCTCCTCCCCGCCTTCACGCGAACGATCGCGAGCCGATCAAACGGTGCGTCCGTCGGGTCCGCATGGAACCGGACCCCGATGGGACGTACACTTTCCGCGCCCGCTCGTTCAGCCGCGAGCGGGGCCGCGTCTACCGATGCCGGATCAATCCCCAGACCGGCCATGTGTGGTGCGGCTGTCGCGACTTCGAATTCCGGAAGGCTCCTCTGAACCCGACGCTCTTCTCGGGGCCGCTCTGTAAGCACCTGGAACGCGCCGCCCGCACCGTGCGCCAAGCCGAGCGCCGGCGCGCGAATGCCGCGACCCTCTGACCGCGGCTCGCTTCGGTTTCATGGAACAAGCCTTCCAGCCCAGCCGTGCTCCGCCCTGACGAGCCGAGGGTTTTGGACCCCATGAAACGCGCCTTCACCCTCATCGAGCTTCTCGTCGTCATCGCCATCATCGCGATATTGGCCGCCATCCTGTTCCCCGTCTTCGCGCAGGCGAAGAACGCCGCCAAGACGTCGGCTTGCGTGTCGAACGAGAAACAGTTCCTCCTCGGCTTCCAGATGTACGCGAACGACTACGACGACATGTTCATGCCAGCGTACACCTCGAATCCGAACGTGCTTTGGAACCAGCTTTTCCAGCCCTACATCAAGAACACGGATGTGTTTCGTTGCCCGGCTCAGTCGAAGCCCGGCATCACGGGTTGGGTGTCTCAGAATCCTCCGGCGGGTGTCGCTAGACCGTTCGCCGTGAGCTATGTCGCGAACATGCACATCATGGGAGACGGGCAGACGCCGCTCGTGACCGGCGGTGTGGCCACGAACTTCGGTCAGGTGGCCCAGTCCAGCGCCACCGTCCTCCTGGCGGACGGTGGCTCCCGTGCGCTCAGTTCGAAACCGTCGATCACCGACCGGTCGGAGAACAAGGATCGCGCTTGGCTGCTTAACGATCCCGTGAAGAACGCCTTCGCGAACATGGCCTGTTGCGCGTCGCTTACCGCCGTCGCGGACGCTTCGAATCCCGACTGGGCCGGGCCTTCGCCTCGCCATGCGGGCAAAACCGCCACGGGCTTCGTGGACGGCCACGTCAAGGTGCTCGATCCGAACCGCTGGTACTACCCGAACACCCCGTGGCTCGACCCCCTCGTCGGCGGTCAGTAGGGGGCCCCCTCGGGGCGCGCGCGCGCCCCGGGCTCGTCTAGGCGCAGACCGTCAGCATCCGGCTCAAGGCCACCCCCGCGAAGTGCTTGACCTTGGGGGGCACGACGATGGGGTTGACCACGTTGCCCTTCACCAGCTCTTCCAGAGCCCAGAGCAGGAAGCTCGGGTGGATACGGTACATCGTGGAGCAGGGGCAGATCTGTGGGTCGAGGCAGAACACCGTCTTGTCCGGATGCTCCTTCGCCAGACGATTCACGAGGTTGATCTCCGTTCCGATGGCCCAGGCCGAGCCGGGCGCGGCGGCTTCGACCTGCTTGATGATGTACTCCGTCGAGCCGTTGAAGTCCGAAGCCGCGACGACCTCCAAGGGACACTCGGGATGGACGAGGACGTTCACGCCCGGATGCGCGAGACGCGCCGCTTCGATCTGCTCCACCGTGAAGCGGCCGTGGACGGAGCAGTGGCCCTTCCAGAGGATGAACGTCGCTCGCTGGAGATCTTCGATCGTGTTGCCGCCGAGCGGCTTGAAGGGGTCCCACACGACCATGTCCCGCTCGGGATCGAAGCCGAGCTTCACGCCCGTGTTTCGACCCAGGTGCTGGTCGGGAAAGAACAGCACCTTCTGACCTTGCTCCAAGGCCCAGCGAACGGCGGTGGGCGCGTTCGTGCTGGTGCAGACGGTGCCGCCCTTCTCGCCGACGAACGCCTTGAGGTTCGCGGCGGAGTTGATGTAGGTGACGGGGATGATCGCCTCGGGAGCGATACCCGCGTCTTGCGTGAGCCCCTTCCAGGCGTTTCGAACCTGGAACAGGTTCGCCATGTCCGCCATCGAGCAGCCGGCGGCCAGGTTGGGCAGGATCACCGTCTGGTGGTCCGGCGTGAGAACGTCCGCGCTCTCGGCCATGAAGTGGACGCCGCAGAACACGATGTAGTCGGCATCGGGATGGGCGGCGGCATCCTTCGCGAGCTTGTAGGAGTCGCCCCGAAAGTCGGCGTGCTCGATGATCTCGTCCCGCTGGTAGTGGTGGCCGAGGATGACCAGCCGGTCGCCGAGGGCGGCCTTGGCCGCCTGGATGCGGGCGCGGGTCTCGTCAGGGCCGAGATCCGCGTACTCAGGAGGGAGAGGAGCCTGGTACATATTTTCAGGGGCGCGCCGTGCGCCGGGGAAGGAGGACGGTCCCAGAAGCGGGACGGGGATGTCGTCGTTCCCTCCAGTGGATTATACGTCCCGTCGGCGGTCTCGGTCCCCGAGGGTCCTACTTTCCTAGGACCCTTTAAGAGGGCGGATCGCAGGTAGGCTCTCTTTGTCGAATGGAGCCGAACGAAGACGAAATCATCCGCAAGATCGAGGAGGATCGTCCCAAGATCCCCGCCGGGCTCCTGACGCGCGAAGAAAAGGATCGTCTGATCGAGCGGGGGATGCTCGGTCTGTACCGCTGGTACGTGGCCCGCTCCCAGGAGCATCGCAACTGGAACCCGGACAAGGATTTCGACTGGAAGTCGTTCCGCAAGGACCACTCGCCCGAGATGATCCAGATCCTCAAGGGTTTCTTCGCGGTCGAGCAGTACGTTCCCGACTACGTCACCTCGCTTCTGCACGTCATCCGGACGAGCCACGGGCGCAGCCACTTCCACATCCGTTGGGGCTCCGAAGAGGAGCGGCACGCCGATCTCTGGTACAACGCCACCCTTTTCAGCGGTCAGGTGAAGCCGAACGACCTCAAGGACTACATGGGCGCCCTGCGGCAGGATCAATGGACCCTGCCTTGGCAGGACCCCATGTACATGATCTTCTACACCGTCTTCCAGGAACGGGCCACCCAGGTCAACTATCTGAACACGGCGCTGATCGCCAAGGGACTCTCGAACAAGCCGCAGTTCGCCAACGACACCGACCCGGTGCTGGCGAAGGCCGCGCAGGTCATCGCGGTGGACGAGGCCGCCCACTACAACTTCTTCCTCGAAGGAGCTCGCCTTTACCTGTACTACTATCCCGCCCAGGCGATCGAGGCGATGGTCGACGTGTTGCAGAACTTCGCGATGCCCGGCGCCCGCGTCCACATTCCGGACTATCCGAAGTTCGAGGAGACCGTCTACAAAGCCGCCATCTACGGCCCGCGCGAGCACGCTCGCGACGTCGTCCAGCACGCCCTGGACAATCTCGGCTTCGCGAACCGCAAGGCGATCGAGAACGGGATCAAGCGCATCCGCCAGGTGCCGGACGAGAACGGCAACTTCGTGGACTCGCAGATCTTCGAAGGCATCGACTACCCGTCGATCGAGCAGAAGGTTCGGCAGCTCTTCGGACGGATCAAGCGCCATGAGGACGAGGTCGGCTTTACCCAGGTGGATCCCACCGAGTTCGTGCCGAACTACCCGGAGCGCTAGCCGCGTCCTTTCGATGATGCGACGCGGCATCCTCCTCTTCTCTCCTTTGATTCTGTTGGGTTGCGGCGCGCCCGCCGCCCCTCGGCGGACGGCCCGCGTCGAACTTCCACAAGGTCTGGAAAAGCCGAAAGGGCTCCGACCGGACCCAAAGCCCTTTGCTGCGCCCGTTTCGGCGACCGAGGATGGAGCGGTGGCGATCCCGACCGCGCCGTCTCGCCGGAACGGACAGGAGCCCTTGATCGAAGGCGTCTGCGCCTACGGAGAAGCCACCGTCGAATGCTGGAACGTCGAAGGCGAAAGGGATCGAAAACTGTCCGGGGTGGTCAAGAGTCTTTTAGAAGAACGGCGGGATTCCGTTCCGACGACGTTCGGTCGCCGCAATCGGATCATCGTCGCGGTCCTTCCCAATCCGCTGGGAGACCTGAACTACCGTGTCGTCACCAAGGCGCCGTTTGGCTCTGGGGAGACGGCGATCTCTGGAGTGACTGGAAGGCAGCTCGTCTTCGTTGCCGAAGGGATGCGCGCTCCCACGACCACGGTCCGGCTCGTACAATCACGAAGGCTCCTCCAAACGGTTTCCCTCGCCGTGAAAAAAGGCGCGACCGCGAAGCTCGCGGGATGTACGCTGACCGTTGAGTCGGTCGAGAAGCTTGGGTCTCGGGACGAGATGGCGTTCCTTTTTCGGGGCGGTCCTGGCTGGAAGGTCGTCGTGAGGAGGACAGGCGGCGGCGCTCGTCCGCCCACGTTCCTTCCGATCGACCTTTATCCCGGCATGATGGCCGACGGTCGGCGGATGAGGTTCATCGGCAAGTCCGGTAAGCCGGACTACGCTCCGGACAATGTGCCGCGCGTCTCGCTTTACGGGGATAGTCGACTCGCGAAGGACATCGTCGCGATGCTGATCGACCGCGATCCCGCAACGTCGGCGCCCCTGCGAATCGGAGCGGATCAGGAGCGAACGATCACGCTGAGCGATATTCCACTCGAACCGAAGTAAGCCGATAGGCCAACTTGTAACGGCGGTTTCTCTCGATTTTGGGTTCGAGGCGGATGGCGGGCCGTCGCCGGTCTGGATCCCTACCGACCGCGAACTTATGGCATCTTACACCGTGCGAAGACGCCTCCTGTCCCTGGTCCCGTTCGTCCTTGTCGGCTGCGCGAAGTCTTCCGATCCGAAGCTCGTTACCTTGCCCACTGGCCTAGCTCGCCCTTCCGTGAGGCATGCGCCGGAGGTCGAAGGCGGCAAGGTGCAGACCACCGAGCCCAAGCCTCTCGCTGCACGTCCCGGCAAGGCGGTTTCCGACTCTTCGCAGTCCATCCCGTCTCGCTCAGCTACCCCATCGCGACTTCCGGAGCCGTCCACGAAGCCGACTGCGGCGGTCGTGGCGCATACCGGCTCGGTTGAGTTGCCGACGATGCCCAAGGCCGATGAGACGCGTCGCCTCGGCTACCGGGTCGAAGGAAGCGGAGCCCTGGAACTTGAGGGAGTCTGCCGCTTCAGCGAGTCCGAGGTGGCGTGCTGGGATTCGACCGGCAAGGATCTTCCCGGCCTTAAGGCCCAGATCGAGAACGCCCTTAACCAGCCTAACGGGGGCTCGGATGGCTTGACCGTCCGGTTCGGACGAAAAAATCGGATCGTCGTGGTTCGTCGGGAACAGGCGGTGTTCCGAGGGGAACCGATGACGAGCTTGAACCTCCAATCGATCGGGACCGATCCCCGTCAAGGAAGCGGGTACCTCAACCTTCAGTCTGAGACTCCGAACTTCGATTCGAACAAGCCGATAGTCGGCCACGAAGCCCGGATACAAGCATTCGATAAGGATGCGAAAGAGACTCAGATGCGCGTCATGGTCTCCGAACCGATCCCAGGTTCCCCAGAGATCGCCCTCCGGAAAGGCGCGTCCGTCTCGTTCGCCGGATGTCGCTTCACCGTCGCTGCCGTCGAGAAGGGCTCCGCGCGAACCGGCCCGATGTTCAACTCTGGAAAGGGCGAAGGCTGGACGGTTCGCCTCGCCCAGGCTGGATCGCCTTCGCGGCCCGCCTCGTTCTCCGTTCAGAACGATCGTCCTCTCTACCGTGACGCGAAAGGCGCGTTGGTCGCTCCCGAAACCTACCGGAAATGGACGCAGGAGGCCCAACGGAAAGGCGTATGGGACTTTTCGAAGTCGCCCTTCCAGCCTGTCCATGTGTCGGGCTATGGCATAGGAAGGGACGGAATGTTAACGATCGTTCTGAACACCAACCCGAAACTCGTTAAGACCGCCCGCCTCAACGGCTCTTTTATGCGGACGGTCGACCTAACGGGCGTTCCCCTGGATCCTCGATAGATTTTCTAAGGCTTCGTGTACGGCGCGGCATCGACCAGGAGAGCGTTCTGGATCGCGGGCGCCGGACTCTTCGGTTTCTCGCCGTCGAGGGGCACGGCGGCGGTTTTTCGCACCACGTCCGCGCCTTCGACGATCTGGGCGAAAGAGGCGTAGCTGTGATCGAGTCGCGAGGTGCCTTCTCGACTGAGGCAGACGAAGAACTGGGAGCCGTTGGTGTTCGGGTCTCCGGTGCGGGCCATCGAGAGGACGCCGAAGTCGTGGGGAAGCGCCGAGTCTTCCAGGTCGAACGCGAAGCCCGGTCCCCCGCTACCGGTGCCGGTCGGATCGCCGCCCTGGATCACGAAAGGAGCGCCCCCTGCGAGCGGCACGATCCGGTGCCAAGCGACATCGCGATAGTAGCCGCCTCGTGCCAGCCCCATGATGATGCGGACGGTGTTCGGGGCGCAGTCGGGCCGCAGTCGGAAGCGCATCCGGCCCAGCGTGGTGTCGAGGACAAGGTCCTGATCGACCCAAGCCTCGACGCCCGCATACTCGCCGCCCTCGTTTTGGAACCCGACCGTTCGATCCGGCTTGAGGACGGCCGTCGCCGCCCCCGCCATCGGACGCAGAACCAAGGCGGGACCCTTGGGCTTGCCGTCTTCCACGAGTTGGGCATAAAGGACGGACCTACGCTTGGACGTCCAGAGGTCGGGAACGATCTTTGAGAGGTCACCTTTTCCGGCCTGGACCGGGACGGTCTCGATCGGTTCGGCGGTGCCGCCCGTCAGGAGCCGGATCTCAAGCTTGCCCGACCCCGCGACCGTCACGGGAAAGGGACGGCCAACGCCGTTGTAGGCGTACTCCGAGGTGATCTGCCCGAGGGCGAAGACGGGCGCGAGGAAGAGGAGCGTCGCGAGCGGGCGCATACGCTTTATTATGGGTGCGCTGACGCGACGGAGGAAGCCCCTGCGGTCTCAGTCGTCTTTGCGGGCCGCCCACTCGGAATCCAGAGTGCCGCCCGCGTAGGATCCGCCCCTAAGCTCTCGTTTTCGGGCGGCGGCGTGGCCGTCGCAGAAAGCGATGGTGAACGTGTTCCCCGCATGGCGCGGATTGCCATCGTCCAACGGATTCGCGCGGGCCACGCGCTTGCCGAGCGTCCAGCCGATCTCCTCGCGGTCGGAGCCTGTCGACGGCTTGGCCGAGACGGGCCAACCGTCGACGACGAACACGATCGAAGCGGGCTTCGCGATCTCGCTCGCCCTTGCCCAGGCCGCTCCGATCTGATCGCCGTCCTTCTCGCGCACGTTGTTCAGCGCGTAGCTGTATGTCCAAGGCTTCGAGTCGTAAAAGTCGACCCCCGCCGCGGGGCAGGTTTCGGTCGCCTCTCCTCTGCCCTCCGCCGCGCCACCCCGTACGTACCGGTCCAGCAGATCTCCCCAATATTGGGTCTCGTTCCCCTTCTGAAACTCGTCTCCGACGTAGGTATCGTCCGAGTCGCCTGCGTAGAGTCCGTTGGCAAGCCCGACCTGACGCACGTTCGAGAGGCATTGGGTCCGCTTCGCGGCGGCCTTCGCCTGGGCGAGGACGGGGAAGAGGAGGGCGGCGAGAATCGCGACGATCGCGAGCACGACGAGGAGCTCGATGAGGGTGAAAGCGCGACGCATCGAGCCTGGAAAGGTACCGTGCGGAACCTCCAGGGCCGCTGAGAAGCCGTTCAACCTCCGTCGAGCCTCCCGAAGGAGGCTCGAGATCACTAACCGATCGTTTCCGGCAGAAGCCGGGTCACGACCTTCCGGAACCGCGACGGATCGAACGATTCGAGCAGGCCCGCCGCCACGGGACTTCCCGTCTTGGCGTGATGCTCCTCGATGAGCGAGCGCACGAAGTCCGCGTCCTCGCCGTCCAGCGGGAGGGCGTGGACGTACTTCGCGTTCAGCATCCGTTCGTCGGCGTCCAAGAGGTACACCGCGCCGCCGGTCATGCCCGCCCCGAGGTTGCGCCTGACCGGACCGAGAACGACCGCCCGCCCGCCCGTCATGTACTGGAAGCCGTTCGCCGCGACGCCCTCGACGACGATGTTCGGGCCGCCGCCCTCGTGGTTCTTGCGGAGGCAGATGCCGAAGCGGTTGCCCGCCGCGCCCGCGATGAACGCCCGTCCGCCCCGCGCGCCGTAGCCGAAGGCGTTGCCGACGAGGGTCGCCGGGCCCTCTACCCCCTCGGCGGGACGGATCACCAGCTCGCCGCCGTAGGAGGCGGTGAAGCAGGAGTCGGCGACCACGCCGTCGAGCGTGAACCGCATGCCGTCGACCGCGTAGGCGGCGTAGAAGTGGCCCGCCGCGCCGGTATGCCGGAAATCGACGGAACCGCCGTCCGTGAGGCCGAGGTCGCCGTTGGCGCGGGCGATCACGCCCGCCGCCCGCAGGCCCAGGTCGCGGTTGTCGTGGTCGAGGGCTTTGTCGATCAGGATCGTCTCGCCGCCGAGAGCGCGTCGCGCCGCGTCGGCCTCCTCCTCGCGCGGCAGATGGTTGGGCACGCAGGCCCGGCGTCGCAGGGCGTCCTTGGGCGGCACGTTGAGGAGGGTCGACACGTCGACCTCCTCCGCCTTACCCTGCAGGCCCGGCTTCTTCTCCAGCAGGTCGCGCCGGCCGACCACCTCGTCGAGCGAGCGGATACCCGCTGCGGCCATCCGCTCGCGCACGTCCTGGGCGACGAACAGGAGGAACCGGACGATGTGCTTGCTGTCGCCCGCGAACTTGGCGACGAGCGCCGGGTCCTGGGTCGCGATGCCGGGAGCGCAGCCGAGGCGGCGCTTGCCCGTGGGATCCTTCGGATCGGGACCCGCGAGGTGGCACTTGCGGAGCATCGAGCAACCGATCGCCATGAGCAGGCTGGTGCCGAAGCCTACGCGGTCCGCGCCGAGCAGGACGAGCTTCAGGAACTGCTCGCCGTTCTGCACGCCGCCGTCCACGCTCAGCTCGATCTCGTCGCGCAGGCCCTCCTCGATCAGGCGGTCCTGAACGCGCGGCAGCACGGCGGCGACGGGAACGCCCGCGTGCTTCTGGTCCACCCGCTTCGCGGCGCCCGTACCGCCGCAACCGTCGGAGATGTGGAGCCGGTTCGCGCCCGCGTTCACGCCGCCGACGCAGACCGCCTCGATGCCGTGGGTCGCCACGTACTTGAGCGAGCAGTTGACGTCCGGGTTGAGGGTACGCCAGCTTTCGACCATCAGCTTCACGTCCTCGATCGAGTAGAGGTTGTGGTTGACGGGAGGCGAGACGAGCTCGAAGCCGGGCTCGCAGCCGCGTCGCTGGGCGACGAGCGGGGTCACCTTCTTGCCTGGAAGCTGGCCGCCTTTGCCGGGCTTCGCGCCCTGGGCGAACTTCACCTCGACCTCGGCGGCGCTCGCGGCGGTCGCCGGGGTGATCGTGAAGCGGCCGCCCGCGTACTGGATCGAGCGGTTGCCGTCGGCCTTGCCGATGCGCGCCTTGTCGAAACCGCCCTCGCCCGAGTTGGCGATGGGGCCGATGCCGAAGGGCAGGGCGCCCCGAAGCTCGCGACGGCAGAGACGGTACAGCGTGTTGAACGCCTTGGCGACCGCGCGGTGCGCGGGCTCGCTGAGCGCGCCTTCGCTCATGCCGGGAGCCATGAAGCGCCAAGCGATGTGGGCGGCCGACTCGACCTCGTCGAGCGGGATCGCCTCGCCCGCCTTGACCCGCAGCACGTCGAGCACGGTGATCGGACGGCGGTCGGAGACGAGGTCGGCGTAGGCGCGGTAGGCGTCCCACGATCCGGGCGTCGCGCCGTGGATCTTTTTCGCGTAGCCGCTGGTGAGCTGGATCGCGCGGACGATGTTCGCATCGTTGAAGTGGGGCCGCCCTTCCTTGCTCTGGCGGTATTCGCCCACGTCGGGCAGGGAGGGGGACTCGGCGACACCCGCGCCGACCGCGACCCGCGCGTAGGCGCTCGCGTGGAGGGCGGCCCACTCTCGGTTCAGGATCTCCGGCCCGACCCCGCCGAGGTGGCTCGGAACGTTGGGGAACTCCCGCTCCAGAAACTCGCGGTCAAGACCGATCCCCTCGATCAGCGCCGCGCCGCAGTAGGCCGACGACGGCGTGACGCCGACCATCGACATCACCTCGAGAAATCCCGTGCGGACGCCCTTGAGGTAGGTCTTCTCGTCCTCGGCGGCGGTCGCGCTGCCGAGCCACGGCTGGACCGCGTCCGCGCCCATCGAGACGAGCAGGGCGCAGGGCTGGATGTCCCACACGCCCGCCTCGGCGACGATGCCCACGCGGTGCCGGGTGCCCCAGGTCGCGAGCCGGGTGTGCAGCAGGCTGGTGGCGCGCAGGGCGCTGGCCGCGATACGGTTCGGCCCGACGGCGCGGTCGCTCAGGATCACGACCGACTTGGTCTCCGCCGCGTCCACCGCGTCCTCGACGATCCGAACCAGGGCCTCCTCAGGGTCCTCTTCCAGACCGTAGGTGAGGTCGATCACGACGGAGTCGGAGTGCTCCTTGAGCCACGCGAGCTGTCCGGCGGAGAGGACGCGGGAGTCGAGGCGGAACAGCGCGCCGCCCGCCGGGCTCCAGAGGCCGCCCCGGTCGCCGAGCCAGCCGCCCTCGTCGAACACCCACTCGTCGCGGATAGGATCGATGGGCGGGGAGGTCTCCTGGGCGAACCGCAGGGCGAAGTAGTCCTCCAGGCGGCGGGGTAGCACGTCGAGAAGCGCGGAGGGTGGGGTGTCGTCGCCCATCGAACCCAGCGCGGGCTTGCCCTGGGTCATGAGCGGCTCCATCACGACCTCCAGGTCCTCCTTCGTCATGCCGAAGGCGAGCTGGAGGGTGGCGAGATCCTCGACGGACTCCGACACGGCCTCTTGGACCGGCTCGAAGCCGGGGGCCTCGTCCGGATCGATGGCGACGAGGGCGGCGCACTCGTCGTCGAACAGCATCGAGCCGTTGCGAAGGTCGATGACGAAGGCGTCGCCGGGGCCCATGCACCGCTGGACGGAGGGCTTGCGGCCCATGAGCGGCTCGATCATCTCGGAGCCCGCGAACACGATCTCGTCGTCCGCCCAGATCCAGAGCGGACGCAGGCCGTTGCGGTCGAGGTGGGCGACCGCCTGGGTGCCGTCGCAGGCCACGAGGGCGGCGGGACCGTCGCACGCGCCGAGGTGGACGCTCATCTGGCGGTAGAACGCCTCCAGACCGGGGTGCGCGGTCTTGCCCTGGCGGCTCTCCGGCAGAAGGCCCAGGATCGCCTGCGGAAGCGTCATGCCGCCCGCGATAAGGGCGATCGCCATGTCGTCCAGGTTCGCGGTGTCCGAACCCTGGGAGGAGATCACGCTCCGGACGTGGGAGGCGATCGGAACGAGGGACGGGTGCCGCTCGGCGAGGCCTCGTACGAGATCCTGGCCGATCGCCTCCATCCACGCGACGTTGCCCCGGATCGTGGTGATCTCGCCGTTGTGGGCGAGCCCCCAGAACGGCTGGGCGCGCATCCAGGCGGTCGACGTGTTCGTACAGTAGCGCGAATGGAAAAGGAGGAAGCGGCTAGCGACCGACGACTGCTGAAGGTCGGGGTACAGCTCGTCGATCTTCGAAAGCTCCGCGAGGCCCTTGTAGACGACGGTGCGGTTCGAAAGCGAGACGAGGGCGAACTCCTCGCCCATCGGTCCGCCCAGCTCGGCGTTCAGCGCGAGGCGCAGAAGGTAGCGGCAGGCGAACCAGCCCGACTCGCTCAGTCCGTCGGGGCGCCGGAAGAGGGCCTGCCGCACGACGGGCAGGGTGCGCAGAGCGGGCGAGCCCGGCGCGAGGGCGCGCGGATCCACCTCCACGTCGGCCCACTGGAGCACGTCGGCCCCCGCGAGGCGGGCGAGCCGCTCGACGTGCTCGACGCAGTGGGCGCGATGGCCCGCGTCGTAGGGCAGGAAGAACATCCCGAGGGCCACGTCCCGCTGGGCGAGGGCCCGGATGTGGCGCGGGAAGCGGTCGATGAGGAGCCCCCACGGAATGTCGATCTGGACGCCCGCGCCGTGGCCCGGAGCGCCGCGATGGTCGAAGTCCTTCGTCATCCGAAGGCCAAGCTCGACGAGGGCGCGATCGGCCACGCCCTTGCGGGAGGCGAGGAAGCCGATGCCGCAAGCATCCGCTTCGAGAATGGTCTGACCGTTGCGCTGGACCGGGTACATCGTCGGGAACGTCTCTTTACGCTCGCGTCGCCATCGCCGCGTCGTGTTCCGGCTGAGGAGCCGAAAAGGGAGATTACTTTATACCGGCAACCAGGGAGAACACGGACGGTTTGGCGCGAAAGGGAAGGACCGGAGGCTCCAGCCCTATCGGAACGAACGATCGTAGGCGCCCCACCCCTTATCGCGCGAAAAGCGTAGGCGTGCCGCCGGTGTGCCAGAACAGGACCTTGCCCCCGATCGCGCCGCGCTCCGCTAGCGCGAGCAGGGCGGCGAACGCCTTGCCGGAGTAGATCGGGTCGAGGAACACGCCTTCGGTCCGGGCGAGCCGCTCGATCGCCGCGTCGCCTTCGGAGGAGGGAATGCCGTAGCCCGGACCGACGAAGTCGAAATCCAGCCGGAAGGCCTCGGCGGGCAGGACGTAGGAAAGGCCGAGAAGCCGCGCGAGCCCTTCCCCCAGCTCGGCGAAGTCCTCCGCGATCTCCGGCTCGGGATCGGCGCAGATTCCCAACACCTTCGTCGCCGTCCCGTGGAAGGCGTAGGCGAGGCCCGTCTGGGTGGATCCGCTGGAGGAGGCGGTCACGATCCAGTCGAAGTCGGTCCCGACCTCGCGCGCCGCCTCGTAGAAGGCGGACGCCCCAAGGGGTGAGGAGCCGCCGATCGGGACGCGGTAGACCCGCTTGCCCCTCGCCTCGTACTCCTGCGCCAGCGTCTCGGCCTGGGCGTACAGCTCCTCCCACGTCCCGTCCGGATAGACCCGCAGATCGACCCCGAGTAGACGGTCGAGCACGACGTTCCCCGCGTCTTCCCGCAAGCGGGGACCGGAGGGCGGCGCGTCCTCGAACGGCATCGCCATCGCCGCCGCCGCGCAGCCGACGTTCGCTAGGGCGCAGGCCGCGCCGAGCTGCCGGACGAAGTTCGACTGCGCCGCTCCGCACGACACGACGACCTCCGCCCGCTGGGCGAGGGCGTCCGCCAGGAGGTACTCCAGCTTCCGCCCCTTGTTGCCGCCCATCGCGAACCCCGTCAGGTCGTCGCGCTTGATCCAAAGATCGAGATCCAGGCGCGCCGACATCGCTTCCAGACGATGCATCGGGGTGGGGAGGAGGCAAAGGGAAACCTTCGACGGCGGCATGGCGGTAGGAGTCTACAATCATGGCAATGGCGCGGGCTTCGTTGGGCAAAAGACTCCTGATCGGCGCGGCTGTCCTGGTCGCGATCGTCCTCGTCTGGCTGTTCGCCTTCCCGAGTGGAAAGGCGGTGCGGGACATCGCCGGATCGGGGGCGATCCAAGACGTGCTCTCGAAGCCCGAAAGGCGGACCTACGATCCTTCGGACACGGACGAGAATCTTCGTGAGCTGGCCCTCGCGCTGAAGCAGTACGAGGCGAGCGAGGGGCAGTACCCGGCTGCGGCCAAGTGGATGGACCAGCTCACCCCTCGGCTCGTGCTCAACGATCTGCCGAAGAAGGAGGCGATGAAGAAACTCATGCGCCCCGGAGTTGGCGAGGGAGGGTACGGCTACGCCCTCAACGACAAGGTAGCGGGCCACTACAAGGGCGACCTGCCCAAGGGCACGATCCTTCTCTTCGAGAGCAAGGCGACGGGTCGCAACGCCCACGGCGACCCCAAGAAAGACGCCGTTCCCGGTGCCCACGCCGTGACGATCGAGGAAACTCCAACGAAGCTGTAGCCGCCTTCGAAGGGCCCCCTCAGCCTGGAGGAACCGGAACGCCGCTCGGCGCGTGCCGAAGCTTAACGGAAGCACGGGGGTTAAGACTTACCTTAAGGAACTTTATCCTACCCCCCTAGGGTAGCTTTACCCGTTCATGGGATCGGTGGTCGACTTTATCCAGAAGGGCGGGGTGATGATGTACCCGCTGATCTTCTGCTCCGTGCTCCTGCTCGCCCTCATCGTCGAGCGCGCCGTCACGCTCCGCAAGGCGACGACCGACGCCGAAGGTCTCCTCGAAGAGATCGAGGCCGCCTACCAACCAGGCGGCGATCCCGCCAAGGCGATCGAGATCGCCCAGGGCGGCGGCATGGTCGGGCGCGTCTTCGCCCGCGGGCTCAAGAACCACCGGCGCTCGGCGGACGCCATCGAGATGGCGATGGAGCTGGAGGCGGCGAACGAGACGCCCGCCCTCGAGGCCAACCTCCCCATCATCCGCACGATCGTCAACATCGGGCCTCTCCTCGGCCTCCTTGGCACCATCGCGGGCATGATCGCCTCGTTCCAGGCCGCCAGCAAGGCCGGCCTGAGCAACCCGACCGCCGTCCTCGGCGGCATCTCCGAGGCCCTCGTCTCCACCGCCACCGGCATCACCCTCGCCGTGGTCGGCTTCCTCGCCTACAACTACTTCGCCAACCTCGTCCGCAAAACGATCGAGGACGTCGAGTACTACGGCGCGGAGCTGGTCAACCACATGACCGGACGGCTCGATTGAGAAGGCGCGTCAAGGTCGGTCGCCGCCGGGTGGTCGAAGAGCCGGAGATCGTCGTCATCCCGATGATCGACGTGATGATGTTTCTCCTGTTCTTCTTCATGGTCGCGAGCCTCGCGATGGCGGTCCAGAACGGACTCCCCGTCGCCCTCCCGAAGGCCAGCACGGGCAAGGACCAGCGCTCGCAGAGCGTCACCATCACCCTCCTCAAGGACGGCAGCGTGTACCTCAACATGGGCCGGACCACGATCGACAAGCTCGGCGACGGCCTCAAGGCGGTCGGCGTCAAGAGCACGACCCTCGTGACCCTCAACTCCGACGAGCACGTCCCCTACGGCAGCGTGGTGGCGGTGATGGACGAGGCGCGCAAGGCGGGCGTGCAGAACTTCGGCTTCGCGACGAACCGGTAGAGGCAAGATGGCGAGACGACGGCGAAAAGGCAATCCGCTCCTCGTGAAGATCGTGGTCGTCTCGGTGGCGGCCCACGCGATCGCGCTTCCTATCCTCGCCCACTTCGGGGCTTTCGACAAGATCAAGCGGGAGTTCGGGACCTCGCGCGTCGTGATGGTCACCCTGCCGCCCGTCCCGCCCGAAAAGCCCCACGTCGCCCCGAAGGCGGAGAAGAAGACGAAGACCGCCGCCGCGAAGAAGCCCGGCGGCGCGCCCAAGGCGAGTGCCGCCCAGAAGGCGGGCCTGCCCCAGCCGAAGGTCGTCGCCTCGACCGGCCCTGCTGACGGCGCGGGCGGCGGGGCGACGGTGGACGCCGACGCGACGGGCAAGGCGGGCGTCCTGCCCTCCGGCGTGGGCGGCTCACCGACTCCGGCCCCCAAGCCGCCGGAGACGCCGCCCGCGCCTCCCGAGACCAAGCCCGAGACGCCCGTCCAGCCGCCCCCCAAGCTGCCGGAGACTAAACCCGAGCCGCCCCCCGCCGAGCCCAAGAAGCCCGACCCGCCCGCGCCCAAGCCCCGCCGGATCGTGCAGGCCGAAACCCTCGAAGCGCCCACGCCCACCATCCCCGACGAACTGCGCGCCGAGCCGTTCGAAAAGACCCTCGTCGTCGAGGCCGACGTGGACGCCGGCGGCCGTCCGACGAACGTCCGCGTCGCCCAGACCACCGGCGTGAAGGCCCTCGACGACTCCGGCCTCGACGCCGCCCGCCGCTACCGCTTCAAACCCGCGACGATCGACGACGAGCCCGTCGAGCAGCACGTCCGCTTCCGCATCGTTTTCAAGGTCGAATGAAAAGATCCAGTTCGTTTGGGAGTGCGGGAGCTCGCTCCCGCTTTCGTCCGGCGAGCTTGCTCGCCCTGACCGCCATCGCCGCCTCGGCCCACGCCACGGGCCTGGAGCGCGTCCGCTTCGTGATCGTCGATCCCGAGACGGGCAAGCCGACGAACGGCTTCGTGCGGGTGGAAGGCGCACCGGACAAAACGGCCCTCCTCGCCTCGGGAACCCTGCGCCCCGGCGAGACGGCGGCCGTCGACGGTCGCACCCTTTCGGGCGTCCTCGTCGCCGACGCGACGACGATCACCATCCCGATCGGCACGAGCGTCACCCTCGTCCAGAAGGACGGGCTTCCGACCAAGGAGATCACGATCCGCGTGACCGCCACCCGCCTCGCCCCGCACCAGGCGCCGGCGGGCGCCGCGACCACCGTGCGCGACCGCGACGATATCCAGAAGTTCGCCCCCTCGGGACAGCAGGACGCGAAGGCTCTCACCAAGGGCCAGGCGGGCGTCGCCGAGGACTCCAACGGACAGGCCCACGTCCGGGGCGAGCACGGCGACATCAGCTACGTCGTGGACGGCGTCCCCCTCCCGGACACCCTCAGCGGACGCCAGGGCTCCGTCGTCGTCTCTAGCACGATCCAGAGTCTTGAGATCATCACCGGCGGTTTCGCCCCCGAGTTCGGCGGCCAGACCGCGGCCGTCCTCAACGTGACCACCCTCGGGAACGTCGCCCGCCCCCGAACGGAGTACAGCCTGTTCGGCGGCTCCTACGACGCCTTCTCCGGCGACGTGACGGCGGTCGGCCCGCTCGGCAAAGGCGCGAGTTACGTCCTCGATCTCAACGCCAACCGGACCCGCAACTTCCAGGAGCCCCAGCAGCCCGACCACCAGGACGCCCACAACGCCGGGGCCACCGAGAGCGCGTTCGCCCGCTTCCGCTTCGCCCCTTCGTCCAAGGACGCCTTCTCGCTGACCCTCAGCGGCAACCCCGCCCAGATCGACGTCCCCAACCGCACCGGCCTGGGTTCGCGGTTCCAGAACATCGGCCAAGGCTACGGCCTCTTCGGCCTGCGCAACGCCGACGGCACCCGCCCCGACGCGCCCGCCGGCTCCCTCGGCTCCGGAACGATCCTCCTCCCAAGCCAGCAGGACGCGGGCCAGGATATCGTCGAGCGGGACGTCACCGAGTTCTCGACCCTCGCCTACACCCGGCGTCTGGCCCCCGGCTCCGACGCGCAGCTCGCCCTGACCCTGCTACACAGCGGCCAGGACGTGACGAACGACAACCCGTCCGTCGATCTCGCGAACCTGCCCGTCGACAGCAGCATCGAGTACAGCCCGAGCGTCTACCGCAACGTCCACCACGTCCAGCTCACCGGCAGCGTGGGCGCGTCCCGGGGAACCCACCGGCTGAAGGCGGGCTTCCTCCTCGACGACCAGAGCGGCGTCGAGTCCTACCGGATCGCGCCCGGCTCCCAGCTCGCGCTGGACGCCCTCGCCGCCACCGCCCCGAGCCTCGCCCCGGCGGGAACCGCGTCGAGTACGCTCGACGCGAACGGCAATCCCGTCTACACCGCCACCGGCGCGGTCCCGACCGTCCTCATCCAGCGCACGGGATACTACGCCGCCGCCTACCTGCAGGACACCTGGACGCGCGGACGGCTCGTCGCGAACTACGGCCTACGGGGCGACTGGTACGGCCAAGACCTGAACGACGGCGAGGCGAAGGTCGACACGTTCGAACTGAGCCCCCGCGCGAACTTCGCCTACACGCTCGACCGCCGTACCCAACTCCATCTCGCCTATAACCACCTTCTGAACACGCCTCCCATCGCCCAGGGAGCCCTCCTCGGCCAGGTCATCAAACCCGAGATCCTCGACCAGTACGACGCGGCGCTCAGCCGCAGCCTTGGGCACGGGCAGAACGTCTCCCTCGGTTACTACTACAAGCAGATCGACGGCCAGTTCGACACCGCCCTCCTCATTCCGGGCTCCCAGATCGGCATCTTCAGCACCGTCAGCCTGGAGCGCGCGGGCGTCCACGGCGTGGAGTTCTCCTACGAGATCGCCGCCCCCGGCGGGCTCGGCTGGGACGGCTACCTGAACTACGCCTACAGCGCCGCCAAGCCCGCCGGGACGGACAACGCGGGCGAGCCGGTCGATCCCTACAACGACCACGACCAGCGCCAGACCGTCGGCGCGGGCCTCGCCTACACCTTCAAGGGCGGCGCGAGCGTCGCCGCCACCTTCCAGTTCGGCAGCGGCCTCGCCAGCAGCGTCGTGCCGCCCGACGCCGATCGGACCCCCCGCAGCCAGCTCGATCTCAAACTGTTTTCCGGCAACCGCCTCTTCCACGGCCGCGCGGGCCTTACCCTCGGTGTCGAGAACCTGTTCGATTCCCGCCAGGTGATCAACTTCCAGTCCGCTTTCAGCGGCACCCGCTTCCAGCAGGGCCGCCGGATCACCCTGGGAATCACCGGGCGGTTCTGAGCGCTCCCGATTTATGGCACCGTGACCGTCTCCGTTCGCCGCGTCTCCAGCCGGGCGCGGATATCGCGCGACGAGGGGCCCACGAGGAGGCGGTAGGCGCCCGCCTCGGCGAGCCACGCCTTCCGGTCGGGGTCGTAGAAGGCGAACGCCCGCGCGTCGAGGGGAATCGCGACCGTCTTCGTCTCGCCCGCCTTGAGCGCCACCTTGGCGAAGCCCTTCAGCTCCTTGGTCGGGCGGGGTAGGCGCGGCGCGACCGGCTCGACGTAGAGCTGCACCACCTCCGCCCCGTCGCGCGATCCGGAGTTCGTGACGTCGACCCGCACCGTGTCCCCTTCCAAGCGAGGGTTCGCGTAGGTGAACGTGGTGTAGGAAAGGCCGTAGCCGAAGGGGAAGAGGGGCTCGACGCCCTTCGTGTCGAACCAGCGGTAGCCCACCAGAAGGCCCTCTTTGTACTCCTCCGTCGCCTCGCCGGGATAGGCGCCGAGGGCGTGGGCGGGCGAGTCCGCGAGCCGCTTGGGAGACGAGTACGGCAGCTTGCCCGACGGGTTCACGTCGCCGAACAGGATCGACGCCAGCGCGGCGCCGCCCTCCATCCCCGGGTACCAGGCCTGGACCACCGCCGGAACCTTCGCCAGCCACGGCTCCATCTCGACCGGACCGCCCGACAGGAGTACGACCACGGTGCGCTTGTTCGCCGCCGACACCCGGCGGATCAGCTCGTCCTGGCCGAAGGGAAGCCTGAGGTCGGTCCGGTCCGCCCCCTCGTCGTCGCCGCCCCGCCCGTGGTAGAGCCCGCCGACCACGATCGCGACGTCCGCCGCCTTCGCCGCGCGCACCGCCCGGTCGATCAGCTTCGGATCGGCGGCAGGGGGGGCTTGGGTGGCCGTCGCCCGCACCCCGGCGACGTCGGCGCGACCTTGCGGACGCCGTTCCGGCTGCCGGTAGCCCTGCGAGAACGTGACGTCGACCGACGAGCCCACGCGACCGAGCAACCCCTGGAGCGGCGTGACCTCGTAGAAGGCCTTGATCCCCGCGCTTCCGCCGCCGCGCGCCGTCAGGCGCACCGCGTTGTCGCCGATCACCGCGATCGACCGCACCGCGTCGGCCTTGAGGGGAAGCGTCGAATGGTCGTTCTTCAGCAGAACGATGCCCGCCTCCGCGACCCGGCGGGCGGTCGCCTGGTGGGCGGCGGTGTTCAGCGAACCGCCGCGCTCGGCGTGTTGGGTCGCCAGGATCACGCGCAGGTTGCGCCGCGCCTTGTCGTCGAGAAGGGCCACCGGGTAGGTTCCGTTCCGGACGCCGTCCCGGAAGGGCTTGGCGAGAAACCAGTCGTCGTACGCGCCGTTCGATCCCATCTCCAGGTCGAGCCCGTGCCGCACCGCCCCGTCCGTGCTGTGCACCCCGCCCCAGTCGCTCATCACGAGGCCCCGAAAGCCCCACTCGCCCTTGAGGATCGTGTTCAACAGCTCCTCGTTCTCGCTGCAGTACGCGCCCCGAAAACGGTTGTAGGCCGCCATCACCGTCATCGCGCCGCCCTCCTGTACCGCCGCGCGGAAAGGGGGCAGGTAGATCTCGCGCAGGGTCCGTTCGTCCATCCGCACGTCCACCGCGTTGCGCCGCGTCTCCTGTTCGTTGCCCGCGAAGTGCTTCACGCACGAGGCGACGCCCTCGCCCTGCTCTCCCTGGATGTAACCCACCGCCATCCGTCCCGCGAGAAACGGGTCCTCGCCGAAGTACTCGAAGTTGCGCCCGTTGAGCGGCGTCCGCAGGATGTTCACGCCGGGGCCGAGCATGATGTGCTTGCCCCGAGCTCGCGCCTCCTGACCGATCGTCGCGCCGTACTCCCGCGCCAAGGCGGGGTCCCACGTCGCGGCGAGGCAGAGGTTGACCGGCATATACGTCGCGAAGTCGTCCGTGTGGCCCGCCGGGTTCCAGGTGTCGGGGCCAACGTCCTCGCGAACGCCGTGGGGCCCGTCGGAAAGCCAACGGCGCTCGATCCCCAGGCGCGGGATCGCCGCCGTCGTGAACTTGGAGTCGCCGTGGCACAGGGCGATCTTTTCCTCCACGGTCATCTGTCGGAGAAGCGCTTCGACGCGCGCGTCCAGCGCGGCGTCGGCGCCTTGCGCGAGAAGGAGGGAGAGCATCGCCCCCTATTCTATATCCCTCCTGCGCGCCTGGGGCAGGCTCAGCCCGGGAAGAGGCCCGACGCCTCCGGCAGGGGCCTCTGCCGGAGCCAGGCGTCCCTGAGCCGTCGCCCCGTCTCGTTCGCGGAAGGGTCGAGCGCCACCCTGCCCTCCCGCAGGATCAAACCGAGCTTGGAGATCGTCGCCTCGACGGGCAGCTCGCCCGGCTTCGTGACCCAGGCGTCGTACAGATCGCCCATCTCGTCCCCGCCCGCCTTGACGAGTTGCTTGCGGATCTCATCGGGCCCGAACCCCGGCTTGCCGTCGCGGCAAAGCCGCCAGAGGGCCAGCTCGACGTCGTCCAGCGACCGCTTGCCGTTCGTGCGGAAGCGAAGCTCGACGTCGAACATCAGGCCCAGAAGCCAGCCGGTCGGATAGTAGTCGACCCGGTAGCCGCTGCTGTTGCTCGTCGACTCGGGCGTCCGGTCGCCGGACTCGAAAGGGCTGACCGCCAAGCGGGCCGCGTTCGAGCGCACCCGCCGAATCGCGCCTGTGGCGTCCCCGAGGAAACGGTCCGCCTCCCACGCGCCATACCGGAAGGGAAGAAGCGAGGCGTAGTAGTCGGTCACCCCCTCCAGCCACCACAGCGCCCCGGAGCGGGGAAGGGTCGTGTAGTCGAAGGGGCCGAGCTCGCGGGAACGAATACGCTTCACGTTCCAGAGGTGGAAGAACTCGTGGGCCATGCCGCGCAGCGCGTTGGGACCGGGCGTGCTTCCCAGAAAGATGTCGGTCCCGTTCAGATGTTCCACGCCGCCCGCGTTGTCGCCCATCGGCGCGACCATGACGTGCCACACGTACCGCTCGTAAGGCGCGCCGCCGAAGAAGTCGGTCTCCGCCGTCGAGACGAAGCGGGCGATCCGGGTCGCGCGGCCCACGTCCAGCGTGTCGCCCCGCAGGGCCAGAACGTGGTCTTTCCCCCGAACCTTGTAGGTCGACTCGGTGAACTCGCCGAAGGTCACCGTCGCGTCGGCCAGCTCGTCGTACGTCTTGGCGGGGTAGCGGTCTCCCTGCTTGACGAGGCCGGTGGCGACCCGCTTCGCGTCGAAGGCGACGGAGCAGGGCTCCTGGGTCCGCCCGACGACGTACAGGTAGGTCGAAGGGCCCGTGAAATGGATCGCCGGCCCCGCCGAGGCGAACATCCCGAGGCGTGCCGTCGTGCGGTCCACCGGTCGGGAGTAACGGACCGTCACCGTCTTGGCCCCGCCGACGCTCAGGGCCCAACTATCGCCCCGCGTGTGCGTCACGCCCAGCGCCCGGCCCGTCTCGTCCGTCGCGGAGACGTCGTCCAGCGTTCGCCAGTACTCCTCCCGCACGTACAACCCTGGCGACCAGCTCGGCATCTGGAGCACCGTCTGTCCTGCTTTCGGCTCGAATGCCATCTCGACGTTAAGGCGGTCCTTCGCCGCGTCGAGGCTGATGTGGTAGCGGATCTCGGAGGGGAGGAGCGCGAGCAGCGCGAAGGCGGCGGTCACCGCCCGATTATAGCGGGCGCGCCCTCCCTCCGCGATCCCGTTTCCCGAGCCCGGGAGGAGAGGCCGAACGCCACCAGAGGCGACGTTTGCGGGTAACGTCGCCCCATGCTCGTGGCCGCCGCCGTCCTCGCTTCGCCGCTCGTCGTCGCGTACCTTCCCAACTGGGGCGACTTAGCGACCCTCGCGCCGAAGATCGACTACGCGCGGCTGACCCATATCGATCTCGCCTTCGAGAACCCGCAGGACGATGAGGGCGCCCTGTCCTACAACCCGGCGAACGACGCCGTGGTCGCCCTAGCCCACGCGAAGGGCGTCAAGGTTCTCGTCTCCATCGGCGGCGGCGGCGCCTCGGGCGATGCGGAACTGTTGAAGCGCACGTTTCTTCTGGTTTCTCCCACGAAGCGGCGGACCTTCGTGGGCAAGCTCCGCGATTACGTCAAGGCGCACGACCTCGACGGTCTGGACATCGACCTTGAGGGTCCGGCGATCAATGGCGACTACGCGCCCTTCATCGCCGACCTGGGACGGGCCCTCAAAGCCGATGGCAAGCTTCTTACCGCCGCCCTTTCCCAAGGCTACGGTGGGGATAGGGTCCCAACGGAGACGCTCAAGGTTTTCGACTTTGTGAACGTCATGGCCTACGACGCCACGGGACCTTGGAACCCGAAGGAGCCAGGCCAGCACTCTTCGTTCGCCTACGCGAAGTCGAACGTCGCCTACTGGGCCAAGCGCGGGCTCCCCAAGTCCAAGATCGTCCTTGGGGTTCCGTTCTACGGCTACGGCTTCAAGGACGGAAAGGGGACCGAGTGGTCCTACGCGAGCATCCTCGCCGCCTACCCCGGAGCCGAGGCGCTCGATCAGGTGGGCGACGCCATCTGGTACAACGGCATCCCCACGATCAAGGCGAAGGGCCGTCTCATCAAGGAAGAGGGGCTGGCCGGCGCCATGATCTGGTCCCTCGATGCCGACGTGCCCGGTGAAAAATCGCTTCTTTCCGCTTTGTACGGGGCGTTGCGCCCCTAAGGATCGTCCAATCTAAGACCATGGAGAGGGACGACCTCTGGGCCCTGGAGGCGACGACCGACTGCGTCCTTCTCCTGGACGCCGACCTCCGGATCGTCTACGCGAACCGACGCGTCGCCGACCTTAACGGCGCCGTTTCCGAATCCCTCGTCGGGCGTCTCCACAGCGAGGTGTGGCCTCAGGCCGTCAACCCGGAGGTCGAGGGCCGTTACCGGCAGGTTCGGGCGACGAACGCCCCCGCCGTCTTCGAGCACCACTACCTGGGCGACGTCGGTCCCGAGACGTGGCACGAGATCCACGCCTATCCTCATCAGGGCGGCGTCGCCGTCTTCTTCCGCGACCTGACCGGGATCGTTCGTCGGGAAGAGGCCGCGCGCGTGGAGCGAGAGCGGCTGGAGAGCGCCCTGGTCGCGGCCGATATCGGCGTCTGGAGTCGGGATTTCGTCTCGGGCGCGCCGCTCTTCTGGTCCGCCCGCATGCGCGAGCACTTCGGGGCCACGCCCGACGAACGGGTCCACAAAGACTCTTTCGACGAGCGCGTCCATCCGGAGGATCGGGATCGGGTGCTCGCCATCTACCGCCAGGCGATCGCGGATCGGATCCCCTACGACGCCGTCTACCGCACGGTAAGCCGAGAGGGCCGCGTTCGCACGATCCACGCTCGCGGAGGAGCGACCTACGACCCGGATGGAAGACCCCTCAGGTTCGACGGGTTCACCCTCGACGCCACCGTGCGCCAGGAGACCGCGCGTCAGCTGCGTGAGGCCAAGGTGCGCCTTGAGGCTGTGCTCGCGTCGGCCGACATTTCGTCCTGGATCGTCGACGTCGAGAGCGACACCGTCAGCGCCGACGCCAAAACGTTCGCGATGTTCGGCCTCACCGAAGAGCGGGGCGACACCGTTCCGGGAGAGGTCTTCCGCAGCCACATCCCGCCGGAAGACCAAGCGTCCATGGCCGAGAGCTTTGCGGAGGCGGTCGCCCAGGGTGGCCCTTGGATCTCGGAGTACCGCGTCGTGCGCGACGATGGCGTTCGCTGGATCAGCGCTCGGGGTGTCCCGGAGCTCGACGTCGAGGGACGCCCGCTTCGCGTTCCCGGCGTCGCCGTCGACGTGACCGTTCTCAAAGAGGCCCAGGAGCGGGAGCGTGCCGTCGCCGAACGATTGCGCGCCGCCGAACGCCGGCAGCGCTTTCGCGTCGAGTTTATGGACGCCCTCCGCGGACTCGTCGACGCGAAGGAGATCGTGGGCGTCGCCTGCCGGATGGTGGGCGAGTTCCTCAGCGCCTCGCGCACGACGTACGGAACGGTCGACTTCGATGCGCGCACCGTCGCGACCACCACCCCCTACACCGACGGCGTCCATCCCTTGGAAGGGACCTACCGTTTCGAAGACATCGGTCCGGAGGTGCTGCGCGACGTCGAGACCGGGCGTCCGTTCGCGATCACCGACACCGCCGCCGATCCCCGAACGCGCGACCGCTACGAAGAGGGCTTCCAGGCCCGTGAGAGCCGATCGATGCTGATCGTCCCTCTCCAGCGTGGCGGCCTCCCCACCGCGATGTTTACCGTCCACGACCGGAACGTTCGGGAGTGGACGCCGGAAGAGCGCGAACTCGTGGAGAACGTCGCCCGCCGGATGTGGGACGCTCTCGAACGGGCCCGCGCCGAGGATGCCTTGCGGGCTCTGAACGCTGAGCTCGAAGACCGCGTCCAAAAGCGCACCGCCGAGCTCCAGCGGGCGAACGAGGAGCTTCAGGCCTTCACGAGCGCGGTGTCCCACGACCTTCGCGGACCGCTACGCAACATCCACAGCCTGGGCCGGATGTTGCTCGAGGACGCCGCCGATCGCCTGACGGAGAGCGACCGGCGCCTTCTCGATCGGCAGTCTCACAACGCGATGCGCCTCGCGGCGATGGTCGACGCCTTGCTCGGACTGGCAAGGCTGGGCCGCGAGCCGCTGAACAAGGCCCCGTTCGATCTGACCGCCCTCGCCACGAGCGTGCGCGACGACTACCTCGCGCGCGAGGCCGGGGCGAGGTGCCGCATCGAGATCGCTCCCGGCCTCCAGGCCGTCGGCGACCGCCGCCTCGTCCGTTCCGTTCTCCAGAACCTGCTGGAGAACGCCTGCAAGTTCTCCCCCGCCGGAGGGACGATCCGGGTCGGCCAGAACGCCCAAGGCGCGTTCTTCGTCGCCGACGAGGGCGTGGGCTTCGACATGGCCTACGCCGCCAAACTCTTCCAGCCCTTCGAGAGGCTCGTGTCCGAACGGCAGTTTCCGGGCACCGGCATCGGCCTCGCGAACGTGCGGCGGATCGTCGAGCGCCACGGCGGGCGCGTCTGGGCCGAGTCGGAGCCGGGCAAGGGCGCGACGTTCGCCTTCACTTTGCCTGACTAGCCATGACGTTCTCGACCTACCGAGAAAGGGGAAAGGAAGATTGGGAACTCGCGGGCGGCGGCGATCCCGGCGAACGGACGGGGATCGAGTCGGGAGTCGTCGGATGGGACTACCCGTGGTGGAAGGAGTCGGGCGGACGGATCCAGCTCGGCGAATCGGTGACGAGGCCGTTTCGCTATCTCGAAGTGTACGGGCTCCAGGCCGAAAACCGACGGATCGTCTTCGCGGTCGCGGTCGCACACTGGAATGCCCACACGTTCTACCGCCGCCTCTAAGGGCGATGAGGGGGGCGAATCGGCCATAATAGCCCCTGCGATGGAAGCGTTCGCCCCCTTCGCGACCGACAGGACAACCGATTGATGCACATGGCCTTCTCCAACCGCGTTCGGACCGCCGAATGCGTCTCGCCCGGTCACCCGGACAAGTACATGGATCGTCTCGCCGACGCCATTCTCGACCGCGTGATCCGTGAGGATTCCAGCCTCACCCTCGCGCAAGCCAAGAAGGCCGGGTGTCGCGTGGCGATCGAAGGCGTGGCGAAAGACAACCTCGTCGTCCTCGCGGGAGAGCTCTCGATGCGCGGCATCGAGGACCAGCTCAAGATCGATGTGCGCAACATCGCGCGCGAGGTCTGGCGCAAAACGGGCTACGGCGACGGCAACGACCTCATCGTGATGGACCACATCCAGACCCAGTCCATCGAGCTCAACCAAGCCCAGAACGAGTTCAACGGCGCGGGCGACCAGGGCGTTATGGTGGGCTACGCGACGGACGAGACCGACGCCTTCCTGCCCCTGGAGTACCTGCTCTCCCGCCAGATGATCGCCCGCGCGATGCTTTGCCGCGAAAGCGGCCCCGACGCGCCGGAAGAGGACCGCATCGACTGGATCCGCTCGGACGCGAAAACCCAGGTCACCCTCGACGCGAACGGCAAGGTCCGCTCCGTGATCGTCGCCGTCCAGCACGCGGATGTCGCCGAGGTCGTGCAGGACCTCGGCAACATCCGCGTCATGCGGGAAGAGGCGAAAGAGATCGTCAAGCGCAAGATCGTCTTCCCCGTGATCAAGGACCACCTGCCCGAGGGCGTCTCCCTCGAAGACGTCCGCGTCTCCGTGAACGGCGCGGGAAGCTTCGTCATCGGCGGCCCTCCCGGCGACGCGGGCGAGGTCGGACGCAAGATCGTCGTCGACGCCTACGGCCCCCGCGTCCCGGTGGGTGGCGGCGCCTACTCGGGCAAGGACCCGACGAAGGTCGACCGCTCGGCCGCCTACATGGCCCGCCACGTCGCGAAGTCGATCGTGAAGAACGGGATCGGCGACGCGAAGGAATGCCTCGTCCACATCGCCTACGGCATCGGCCTCGTCGAGCCGGAGATGGTGACCGCTATCACCGACAAGGGCGAGGACCTGGGCGACTGGGCCCGCGAACACTTCTCCTTCGCGCCCTGGAGCGTGATCGAGCGGCTTGGCCTCTGGAAACCCGAAGGCTGGAACTACGAGGAACTCTCGACCTACGGCCACTACGGCCGCGAGAACTACCCCTGGGAACAGGTTCCAACCTTCTGATCCAACCTTTGGATCGCTAAAGGTAGAGTAAGGCCGTCGTGCGTTTACGCGGCTTTATCCCTCTCCTCATCCTCCTCGCCGGGTGCGGCGGCACGCCGCCGCCCGACTGGAGAAGCCCCACGGCCTCGATGGCTCTCGTCGCTTCCGAGGCGGGCGGCGCCGCGTTCGAAGGATCGGCGGTCCTCGATCCGGGCTCGAACGCGGCCCTTCCGTCCTTGAGGCTCGCCGACGCCGCCCGCTTCGAAGCCTGGGCGAGCTCGGCCGCCGGCAACGGCTGGATGGGCGTCCGGTTCTTCGGCCCGGACGCCCAGGTATTCCAACTCGAGGTCAACCGCCAGGGCGAGCCGCTGGCGTCCGGGGCGAGCTTCGACCTCGCGAACGCGAAAGGCGTGAGCCTGGGGTACGAGATCGAAGGCCGGGCGTACCGCACTTGGTCGGCGAAATCCGGCACGCTCGTTCTCGATTCGGTCACGGCGACCGAGGTCGTCGCCCACGTCGAGGGCGCGCGGATGGTTCCCGGAGAAGACCAGCGGTGTCTCGATGACTACGGCTGCGTCCAGAACTCGGCCCGGGGCGCCTTCGTTCTCGACTTTTCGACCCGCATCCCGGTCGGCAGAGGTCAGGTCCGGTTCGAGACGGTCGGCGAGTCGAACTTCGAGCCCTTGACGCTCGGCAAGGAGAACGGCGCCTTCGAGGCCCGTTCGACCGCGTCCACGCTCGAGATCAGCGCGGGCGAGGCCGGGACAGGCCGGGAGGTCCGACTCTGGTTGTTCCCGCCTTCCCGCTCGGTCCGCGTCGGCGACGCGTTCACCCTGGGGCGAGGCAAGAACGTCGGCTCGGTCGTCGCCTACGGCGCGGACGGATCGCACCAGTGGAGCGCGGCGTCGGGCACGGCGAGCGTGCGGGCGATCCGGGGGCGCGAACTGACGATCGAGATGCAGGAGGTGCGCTTCGTCCCCAAGGAGCGCGCCACGGGCGAGATCGTGGTGGGCGGGACGGTCACCGTGCTCTTGCCCTAGAGGATGCGCACCGGGTTCGCCGAAGCGAAGTGCGCGTTGTCGTAGAACGGCACCCGGAGCGTCTGCGCGTACCGGATTCCGCGTTCCCGCAGCGCCTGGGCGCCGAGGTTCAGGGGTTGGCCCGGCGGAATGGCGCGGGTGTCCTGCTGGACCACCATCGGCGGCTGCGCGGCGCCCTTCCAATGCAGGACGAGGTGGTACGTGACCCCGCCTGCCGTCATCCGCGAGTTGGGCTCCGCGATCAGGACGAGCGCGTCGAGCTCCGACATCGACCCGCCCACCGTCCGCCCGAACGCCCCGCCCCCGTCGCGACGTCGGTAGGTCCCCGACTTCGTGTCGAGCCGGATCATCACGAGCGAGTACGCCGCGAACACCCCGGCGAGGCCCACCGCGAGGCTCGTCAGGGTCCACCACATCGCCCCGTTCGGCGGGTCGGTGA
Source organism: uncultured Fimbriimonas sp. (assembly GCA_964516175.1). GTDB lineage: Bacteria > Armatimonadota > Fimbriimonadia > Fimbriimonadales > Fimbriimonadaceae > Fimbriimonas. The sequence goes on from CAZEWR010000013.1 coordinate 113,998, forward strand.
TCCCGACGAATCCCATCAGGCCGTAGACCGTCGCCACCGCGCCCCCGATCACGCAGAACCGGATCAGCGCGTGGTACGCGGTCGGGGCCGAGAACACGAGCAGACGGTCCTCGTTCGCGTACTTGCCGTAGAGCGGCGTCTCCAGCATCGCCCTGTAGCTTACGCGAAGACGACCGTCCGACCGTCGTGCACCATCACCCGGTCCTCGCAGTGCCACTCGACCGCCCGCGCCAGCACCGCCCGCTCGACCTGCCGCCCGAGACGGCGAAGCTCCTGCGGGTCGGCCCGGTGGTCCACCCGGCGCACGTCCTGCTCGATGATCGGCCCCGCGTCCAGCTCCTCCGTCACGTAGTGCGCCGTCGCCCCGATCAGCTTCACCCCCCGCTGGTGCGCCTGATGGTACGGACGCGCCCCGACGAACGCGGGCAGGAACGAGTGGTGGATGTTCACCACCCGCCCCGACCACGCCGCCAGCAAGGCGGGCGAGACGATCTGCATGTACTTCGCGAGCACCAGAAGGTCGAGCCCCGCGACGATCGCCAACTGCCGCGCCTCCCCCGCCGCCTTGTCCCCCATCGGCACGTGGTGGAACGGAACCCCGTAAGGCTCGACCGTCGCCGCGAGGTCCGGATGGTTCGACACCACGCACGCGATCTCCGCCTCCAGGTCGCCCGCCCGCTGGTGGAGCAGAAGCTCCAGCAGGCAGTGGTCCTCCTTCGAGACGAACACCGCGATGCGCTTGCGGCGGGCGGGATCGATAAACCGGGCCGCCATCTCGAAGCGGGCCGCCGTCGGCGCGAACGCCGCCTCCAAACCCGTCGCGCCGTCGAACTCCACCCGCAGGAAGAACCGCCGGTCCGCGTGGGTCGTGTGCTGGTCCGCGTGGACGATGTTCGCGCCGTGCTCGGCCAGAAAGCCCGACACGGCGGCGACGATCCCCGGACGGTCGGGACACGAGACGAGAAGGCGATAGGGCATGGGGAAAGGCTCTTCAGGACGGAGCCCTAGAACCTTACACCAGTTGGACTTCTTTCGCCCCGGCCTGGATCTCGCCGATGATCGCCGCAGGCTCGCCCGCGTTGTTCAGCCGCTGGATAATCCCCGGCGCGGCCGCGCGATCGGCGACGACCACCATCCCGATCCCCATGTTGAACGCCCGGTACATCTCGACCTCCGGCACGTTCCCGACCTCCTGGATCAGGCCGAAGATGGGCGGCGGCGCCCAGGTGCGCTTCTCCAGGATCACCCGCACGTTGCTGCTCAGCACGCGCGGGATGTTGTCGTACAGCCCGCCGCCCGTGATATGGGCGAGCGCGTGGATCCCCTCCGTGTCGTCCAGGATCGGCAGCAGGGCGTTCGCGTAGCACCGGTGCGGCCGCACCAGCTCCTCGCCCACCGTCGTGTTCAGCCCCGGAACCGTGTCCCGCACGCTCAAGCCTCCCATGTCGAACAGGGCTCGCCGCGCCAGGCTGTAGCCGTTCGTGTGCAGCCCTGCCGACGCGATCCCGATCACCGCGTCGCCGGGCTGGATCTTGTCCTTCGGCAGCCGCTTCGCCTCGTCCACCACCCCCACGATCGCGCCGACCACGTCGACCTCGTCCTCGTGGTACACCCCCGGCATCTCCGCCGTCTCCCCGCCGATCAGCGCCGCCCCGACCTCGCGGCACGCGGCGCTCATCCCCTGCAGAAGCGGCTCGAACTGCGTCCCGTTGAGCCGCGAGCACCCGAAGTAGTCCAGAAAGAACAGGGGCCGCGCGCCCTGGCAGAGGATGTCGTTCGCGCAGTGGTTCACGATGTCCGCGCCCAGGCCGTCGTAGCGGCCCACCATCGCGGCGATCTTCGTCTTCGTGCCGACGCCGTCGATGCTGCTCACGAGCACCGGATTCTCCATCCCGGGGAAGCTCGCGCGGAAAAGTCCGCCGAAGCCGCCGACCCCGCCGATCACGTCCCCCGTGTGGGTGGACCGAATGTCGCCGGTGACCGCGCGCAGGGAACGCTGGGCCTCTTCGATGTCGACGCCCGAGGCGGCGTAGGTGAGCGGAGAGTCGGCCATAGGGGAAAAGCGTACCGCCTCGGAAGGCGCCCGGTCATGGCCCTGGGCGCTGGAGGCCCGGAGGTTGGGAGGAGTGGGCCCGGAGGGATTCGAACCCTCGACTAACGGCTTAAAAGGCCGCTGCTCTACCACTGAGCTACAAGCCCAACCAAAAGGGAGTGTACCGAAACCGAAGGCAAAGATGGGGCTCGCCGCCCTAGCTCGCCGCCTCTTCCCGAACCGCGCCGCCCTCCTCCGCCATCCGCTCCCGCAGCGCCTCCAGAAGCCCCAGGACGAGCGTCAGCAGCATCGGCCCCGCCATCACCCCGATCGGGCCCACGAGGAGCGTGCCCCCCAGGATCGCGAAGAACACCGCCATCGGGTGCAGGCTCGCCCGCCCCGAGATCAGAAACGGCTTGAGCACGTTGTCCACCTGGCTCACGATCAGGAATCCCACGAGCAGCACGATCAGGCCGCCCTTCGCGTTGCCCGTCGCGAGCAGCCCCGCCCCGATGGGGATGTACAGCGCCGGCGCCCCGAGCAGGGGAATGATGCACAGGACCGCCGACACGAGGCCCAGCAGGAGGGCGTTCGAAAGCCCCGCGAAAAGGTAGGCCACCCCCATGATCGCCCCCTGGATCGCCGCGACGAGCACCGTGCCCACGAACACCGCCCGCACCGTCTCCGCCGTGCGCTCGAGCAGTCCCGCCGTCTTCTCCCGCGAGAGCGGCGAGAAGTCGAACGCGGACTCCCGCAGCCGCTCGCCGTCCCGCAGCAGGAAGAACTGGGTGAGCAGCGCGATCACCAGCGTGACGAGCGTCGTCCCCGCCCCCACCGCGAACCGCGTCGCCGCCGGGCGCGCCGCGCTCGCGATCTGCCCCGCGTTCTCCTGGATCGCCTTCTGGAGGTCGAGGTGCCGGACGCCCACCCGCTCCGCCCACGGCGCGAGCGCCGCCTGCGCGTCCTGGGTAAGCGAGGCGAGGCTCTTCCCCTGAAGCCGCTCCGCCACGTCGCCGACCTGAAGCCCCAGCCCCACCCCGATCAGGACCGCCGGCACCGCCAGCACGAGCCCCGTGAGTAGCGTCGTAAGGATCGCGCTCCCCGTCCCGCCGAACCGCCGGAACCGGCTCTGAAGCGGCTTGGTCAGGATCGCCAGCGTCGCCGCCCAGAGCAGCGCGGGCACGAAGGGAAGGGCCGTCAGGACGCAGAGCGCCACGCCGACGATCAACAGGGCGGTGAAGACGTGGTTGCGCACCATGCTGAGAACGTTTGAAGCTCTCCATCCCCCCAGGTTCCCCCGTGGAGTCTCCGATCGGAAACCTCCCCCTCTCCGGAGGGGGAGGGCAGGGTGGGGGTGGGAACGTCCTGCCGTACTGAAGCGCTTTCGGAAAGAGGTCTGATTCCCTTCCTCTCGTGCCCCCCTCCTAGACCGACAGCTCGCGCAACGTCGCGAGGTCCCGCACGTGCCCCTCGTCCTCCATCGGCGTCTCCAGCACGATCGGCCGGTCCGCTAGGCGCGGATCGTTGACGAGCGTCCGGAACGCCTCCAGACCGATCTGCCCCGCCCCGAGGTTCGCGTGGCGGTCGACCTTGCTCCCGAGCCCCTTCTGGCTGTCGTTGAGGTGGACCACCTTCAGCCGCTCCAGCCCCACCGTCGCGTCGAAGCGCGCCATCGTGGTCGCGTACGCCTCCGGCGTCCGCAGGTCGTACCCGGCGGCGAAGACGTGGCACGTGTCGAGGCACACCCCGAGCCGGGAGTCGCCCCCGAGCGCCTCCACGAACCACGCCAGCTCCTCGAACGAGCGGTTCATCGCCGAGCCCTGGCCCGCCGTCGTCTCCATCAGCAGCGTGACCCCCTCCGGCGACTCGTCCAGCGCCCGCCGGATCCCCTCCGCCGCCCGCGCCCGCGCGACCTCCGGCTCCTGCCCCAGCGCGGCGGCGATGTGCGACACCACGTAGGGGATGCCGTACGCCCCGCTCCGCTGCATCTCCTCCGTCAAACACTGCCGCGACTTCTCCCGCGTCGCCTCCTCGGGATGCGCGAGGTTGACGAGGTAGGTGTCGTGGCTCACCAGCACGGGCCGCCCGCACTCCTCCACCGCCTGCGCGAGGGCCGCCGCCTTCTTCGGGTCGGCCGCTCCGCCCTTCCACATCCGGGGACTGGAGGTGAACACCTGCACCGCCCCGCACCCCATCGCGTGCCCGTCCCGCACCGCCTGGTGCAGCCCCTTCGCGGTCGAAAGGTGGGCGCCGAGAAAACGGTGGGGCATAAGGGCAGGTTACCCTTGACAAGATCCCCTCTCAGGGGTACTCTATTGGGGTCGTGGATCGTTAGCTCAGTTGGCAGAGCAGCTGACTCTTAATCAGCGGGTCGATGGTTCGAGCCCATCACGGTCCACCAACCTTATAGAGCCAGGGGTCGATATACCGCCTGTGTCGTAGTCGCTACGACGTCTCTGGTAGACGCTTTTATCCTTCCTCTGGATTTCCAGGGCGGTTTTCGTGCTTCGTCTCTAGAGCATCGAAAGTCCTTATGGAGAGTAAAAAGAATCGTCATGGCTTGACTCGCCGCATCCGTGCGGACGTGAAGTTTGCCGTTCGTAAGCGTTGCGGCTTTGGATGTGTACTGTGCGGCAACCCGATCGGGGTTCAGTACCACCATTTCGACCCTCCTTACGCTGATGCTAAAGAACATCGAGCGGATGGCATCGTCTTGCTTTGCGGTCGGTGCCATCCTGGCGAGGGTTCGATCATTTCGCATCGAGACATAGTGAGGGCGAATGCGTCCCCCCATGCGCTCAAATCTATGTTCGCCGATACTCCCGTGCCTGGCGGGTACGAGGCGCCTAAGTGGGTGATCGGATCGAATGAGCTTAGCGGCAATTCCGATCTTGACATCGCTGGCGCGGTAACAGGGAAGATTGAGCCGCCTGAGCCGGGCTCGGACTACTATCGACTCTCCTTGGAACTACGTGATCCCGATGGGGGCGAGCTTCTCCGCATCGTCAGAAATCACTTGCGGATCGGCGTTGGGCGCTTCGATATCCGATACAAAGACAGCAAGGAGCACGGGGGCGTGATAGAGATCCTATCGGCAAAGGGTCAGCTGATCCTTGACCTAAGGCTACGATCGAGCGAGTTCGTCGACATTCAGTACTTACATGCGCTTGGCGATCGAGGCTGGGTCTTTGTGAAGGACGGCAATCTGCACCACGTCTCAGGCTCTCAACCTGCACGAAGGGGGCTCGGGGAGTACCCTCGCGAGCGAAGAGGCGCGGGACGTCCTCGAGCCGGTCTTGTGTTCGAGAACTGTAGAAACGTTCTGATAGTAAATGCGAGAAGCAGTAACATGGAAGCAGGAATCGTTTCTCTAGGGTCGAACAACATTGTAGTTCGCGATTTCCACACCGAAAACGTTGTGGACCCGATCATTTTTGAATGATCGCTTGTTGGACGCAACTCATTGATAATGCCTTGAGCCGACCTCGGTTCGACGATACCGACCATGCTATGCTGACGACCGACTGAATATCTGGCGGTGAGTCGATCTCATGAATAGGGATCGAACCTAGATGCACAGGGTAGGAGAGGACTCGACTCTTGAGCGGCTACCCTCTAGGCCATGTCCCCCGACGACGCGATCGCCGAGATGCTCCAGACCCTGAACAAGGGCCAGTACCTCCTGCTCGTCGAGGCGATCCGCCAGCTTGGGGGCGAGTTGCGGATCGATCCTCTCCGCTTCGCCGCCGCCCTGAACGATCCGGTGCCCGGCATGTCGGTGGACGCGACGGACGGGCCGGTGATCCTTCGTCTTCCGACATAGCGCCAAAGTACTGCGTTGACTTTCTTCCGAATGTCCGCTATGCTGTGGACTCCTATGAAGCGTCTGCTCGTCCTCTCCCTCGTCCTCGCCTCGATCCCCGCGTTCGCCCAGAAGGCGCCCGCGCTCCGCGCCACCTGCAGGCCTTCGGGGACGTGCAAGGCCTGCTCGAACTGCAGCGCGTGCAAGAACTGCTCGAAGAACGGCGGCACGTGCTCGGTGTGCAAGAAGACCTTCGTCGTGAAGGCGAAGGTCAAGCGGGTCGCCCGACGCTGATTCGCATCCCGTTGGGCGTAGGGTGGAATCGAAAGAACGCCACCCTACGCCCACGAAAGAACAGGCGACTACTGGACCGGAAGGCCGCCGATCGTGTTGAGCTTCCTTCGCATCGAGGTAGTCCCCCAACCCATCGCCTTCTCGGTAGGAGCGCAGTGGGTGGTCCAGCCGACGTTGCCTGACTGAACGAACGTCCCAATGCCGACCCAGCCTTCCGGCTGCTGACTGAACGTGAAGCCTCCCTCGATGATGTCGGTGAAGGTCCCCGACATCTCCAAGTGGTCGTGCTGAGGGTTGATGTTGAGCGTCGTGCTGATCGACGTTCCCGGAGATGACAGGGTCATCGCGTTATAGGCCAGGAATTCGCCGTAAAGGGTGGTGTTCGGAGGCGGGGTCCCCATCTCCTCGCCGCCCCCTCCCCCCGGAGCGGCAGCCCAGAACCCGGTGATCCTCACCCCGGTCGATTCGGCTCCCGTCCACTGCGCGGGCTGTCCGTCAGGGAAGAGGTTCGGAGGATTGTCGGAGTGCGCCACCCACTTCACCCGGATCCTGTAGTAGGTCTGGTGAAGGGCGGATCCGCCCAAGGCGGTTCCAGGGTTCGGAGGAGTAGGGTTGTACGCGGTGAGCGTGTGCGTCCACTCCCTGCCCAAGAACGAGGAGCCGCCGGAAACCGTGAGGGTAGCGTTGCTCTGGGTGATGGTGTCCGACACGAGCGTGGCGGACAGGAACACGTAGTGGCCCTTCAGTCCCTGGGGGTTCTGGGCGACGGCGCTTCCCGCGAGGACAGCGATCGCGAGCATGGAGGGGATCCTGAACTTGGAAAACAACATGTGTCTTTTTACTTGGCATCCTAAGTGCCGAGACGCATCATACACCAGCTTTTTAGACATGCCAAATTTATCGAGAACCAAGGGCCAAAGGCCCCACCGCCGCCCAATGTCCTCCTTCACCCGAGCCCCAGCCGCGGCGTCTCCAGGCCGAACTGGCCACAGGCCTCCTACGCTGCGCCCTTTCGCTCCTGATAGGGCGCAGCGTCGACGGCGCTGACGGGCCGCCGACCCTTCGGCGGACGGAGCAAGGACCCCCTTGCCTCCAAGAAGCCGCGTGTATCAACGCCCATCGACACTTAGAACGGCGATGGTGCCTAATGTCTCTAGCTCTGGTATGCCTCGGGTGCCGTGAGGGCGAAAACCTCTACGATGAAATTCCGCATACCGCCGAACATCTCTGTCACGGGGCCGCGGAACTCGCAGCGGGAGAAGGCCGACCAGGTCGGACCGTCCTCCCAGCCCCATCCTCCTCTTGGCGTACGTTGAAACACGTCAGCCCCGCGCGCAGGGCTTCGTACGTCTAACCTAGGGACCGCGTCCAAGGGCGCAAGCGGCGGTGCGGACGACGCGGCGAACGTGACGACCTGGAAGCCACGGCACCTTTCGGTAGCCCGCCTCTTAGCCGAGCCCTAGCCGCGGCGTCTCCAGGTCCAGCTCCGGCTGATGGTCCGCGAACGGGTTGTAGCCACCGAGCGGCCGGAGCGCGCCCTCCTGCGCCAGCCCCGTCGCGTCGAGCGGGATCCCCTGGAACGCCTCGCCTTCGCTCAGGTCCACCGTGAGGATCGGGAGCGAGCCCTCGACGTGCAGCACGCCCGCCACCCTGTAGAACAGCGGCCCGTCCGGGTCCTGGGTCAGGAGCGAGTCGCCGGAGCGCGGCAGGACGTCCAGGTCGAGCATGCCCTTGGAGGCGGAGAAGTAGGGGCCGGAGGTGAAGACGCGGACTCTCATACGCGAACGATTCTACACCGAGAATAGTAGAATCGTTTCTACCTGCCCAGGGTCGAATCTCATGGGACCATCTCGCGCCGACGTGCCGCTCTCCGACGGCGTCACCCTCGTGTTCCTCCGGGAGATCCGGTACCAGGGCGAGACGCCCATCGCCTCCTACTTCCTGCGGCTTCTCGCGGCGGCCACGAAGACCTACCTCTCGCCGAGGTACGCGCTCACGCCCTGCCAGGTGGCGGGCCTCGCGGAGCCGCAGTGCTTCGACGACGTGCACGAGTGCCGGATCCCCGCTCCCGAGGGCTTCGCCGAGCTGCGGCTCCTCGTCTCGCAGAACGAGCTACGGGTCGAGGTCAACGATCACGAGGCGAGCGCTCCGGCCTCGGTCCTCCACGCGGAGATCCGACCGTTGGTCTCGCGCTAGGAGGACGTGGCGGGGACACGGTCTTCTTCGCCCCGCGACGCCTCGAACCGCGCCATGGCGTCCCGGGCGACCGGCTCGAGGTCGATCATGCCCAGCTTCCAGGCGACGAGGGCCCAGGGCACGAGCCCCCGCACCCTGAGCTTGTCCCCGATCCTCTTCCGGTAGACGCGCACCGTTCCGAGCGAGACGCCCAGCTCTTCGGCCACCTCCTTGTCGTACAGGCCGCGACACAGGGCGAGGAGGACCTGCCTCTCCCGGGTCGAGAGGGCGGCGATCTCAGCACGGAGGTGGATGGAAACCATGGGTCGCATTCTACCGACCGTTCCCCGCCTCGCGGCTCAGGGCGGCGATGATGCCCGACCGCCATCGCGTGTGAGTCTCGTCAGCGGCCCTAAGACGTGCGGTCTCGCAGCGGAGCCCACCTCACCGCGTTCTCCAGATGCCGGCAGGATCGCTCGACCTTCACGGCCAGCACACCGGACCTTTCCACGGTCGGTCGTCTCAGGCCGCGTCAGACAGGCGTCGGCTCGCCTGGCTTCCCACTGACCATCAGCACCTCGCCCTCATGGGCGACCCGGGCTCCGCTCTGGGCGAACTCGCGCGCGGCGTTCACGATCGTCTCGCGGTTGACCGCGAGCACGAACATGGCGCGCGCCCCGGGCGGCGCGCCGTCTCGCAAGGCGGCCAGGAATCTCACGATGCGCTCCTCGCGTTCGCTCACGGGAGTTCCGACGTCACGGACCTCCCGTCCGGTCGACGGATGCGCTAGAGTCCGCAAGATCGGACCCGCTTCCCGCAGGGCGCCAGGAGAGCGCTGTAGGTCGGCAGCGCTTCTAGTACGAGGCGTACGCCTTCCCGGCGGTGTCGTTGCCCGTCGCCGAAGAGGTCACCTTGCCCACG
>CAZEWR010000014.1:0-118208 GCA_964516175.1 uncultured Fimbriimonas sp.
GCCGGGCGTGGGCCAGCGGCGCGCGGGCAACACGCTCGTCGACCGTCCCGACCGCTTGGGGACCTCCCTCATGCAGACGAGCGGCCTCGCCGCCGGGCAGTCGACGCGCACCTACGACGCGTTCGGGATCCTGACCGCGAGCACGGGCACGCCCCAGGGGCCGTTCGGTTTCGCGGGCGGCTTCGGCTACCAGGAGGACAAGGACACCGCGCTCAAGCTCCTGGGGCACCGGTACTACGACCCGAGCACGGGACGCTTCCTCACACGCGATCCGATCAAAGATGGACGCAACTGGTACGCGTACTGCGAGAACAATCCGACCAAGAACGTCGATCCTGACGGACAGATCGTCTTCGTCGTCGCAGTCTACTACCTTGGGGCAGGGGCCATCGCCGGAGGGACCGCCGCATACTTTTGGTGGAGGGCGGTCCACGCAGAGGCTAGCGATCCGAACGATCCTGACTACCAAAAGCACCTTTAAGGCAACCGCAACAATAAACGCGAGATCGATCAACTTGCGCGGGAGCTTGAGAAAGCGACCCAGAAGAAGAAGAAAGCAATCGAGGAACTGATCAAAGAAGCGCAGAAGAGACTACGAGGGCATCAGAAGGAGATGCTGCAGAAATGGCCCGACCTGCCTAACCTGTGACTGGAGCTAAGCGGTGACCGAAAGCCTGAAGAATCTCTTCGATACTCCAATGAACCAGCGTGAGGCGATGGATTCCGCCGCTCGGGTCGCGCCGTTGGACAGGGCGCGCGAAATCCCGTGGCTTAGAAGCGAACTGATCGGGGACGCGGAGCTAGGAAACGCGAGGATGATCCGAGCCGCGCAGGTCGCGGCGGCTTGGCTTCCCGCGACCCTGCGCGTCGTCCTCGACGCGCTCGAATCAGGGAATCCGGATCGGAGCTTCGCAGTGCTGTGCGCCTTGACCGACGTTTCTCTCTCGATGCTTGTAGAGGTCGAGGCAACGCTCGTTCCGGCGATCTGGGGAGCGATGCTCGCGTTCGACGACGAGGATGGCTCCGTCGTGTACATAGGAGCCTCCCTCTTGGGGCTGTTGGACGCATCGCTTGTACGGTCCCAGGCAGACCAGACCGGCTTCAATGGTCTCTCAACGTTTTTCCTCCATGAGCTAAGGGACAAGGTCTTCAAGGTTTCCCCCTACTCAAAGGAGATCGACGCGGAGATCTCTAGCAGACGGTTCAACGATATCGATCGACCGGCAGATGGCTCGAACGGTTGAGCCGCCGGGCGTGGGCCAGCGGCGCGACCGCGACACCCTCGTCGACCGTCCCGACCGGCTGGGCACCTCGATGATGCAGACGAGCGGCCTCGCCGCCCAGCAGGCGACGCGGGCCTATGACGCGTTCGGCGTCCTGACCGCCAGCACCGGCACGCCCCAGGGGCCGTTCGGCTTCGCGGAAGGATCCGCGGAGGAAGTCGCTGGCCTTAGATGATGCTTCTGTCGATGATCCACGCTCTCCGAGCCTTCTCGGAGAGGTGGCTCGTTGTGTGTCGACCCTACCCTCGCTTCGACCGTACTTGTACAAAAAGTACGTGGATAGGCCGAGCGGGTTGCACATATCTTTTCCGGGCGTGGATGTTCTGAAACATCTGGGGCTTGAAAACCCGAAGGTTACGTTACTCCCGCTTCGAGACTCGGAAAAAGCGGACATCGTGGTTGAGTATTTGCGATCTTAGCGTGGAAGCGACGACGTTCGCGCAGGATTCGACGCCGAAGGCGTGGTAATCCTGATGCGACTCTCGCACGAAGCGAAACGACTGACGGTTCGCGCATCGTCCGGGGTCGAGCTTTAGCAACGATCGTCGGCGCGGCTCAGACGGTCCACGAGAATCTTAAAAGCTCCTTTCGGGCGGATAGAGCGCGGTCGATCCCCCCGACGGGATAAGCGAGGGGCCCTTCTGCGGTTAGACCGTCTGTCTCCATGCCCGCCCCTATCCGCCCGCGCCGACCGATCCCCCGCCTCGTCCGGCGCGTGGGTCGGACGAGGCGAAAAACGTCTTTTAACTCGTCGTTCTTCTCGTTGGAGCCGTTTTTAATGACATTCCTCTCCCCACTCCGTTTCGGAGGAGCGGGGCTAAGGGTATTGGGTTCGAAGGCCTTCCCGCCGCGAAAGGCGTTCCCGAATCCCGCCGAAAAAGCGGCGGCCTTCCTAGCCGCCCGCACCGGTCTGGAGCTTGACCGGCACGACCCGCAAACCCGCCAGGGCGGCGGGACCGCCCGACTTGGAGACGATCTGGATAAACCGCACGCGCTGGACCGGGGCGCGATAGGTGATCCAGCCGTCGACCGAACGGTTGCGGCGAGTCCACGCGGAGTCCAGCTCGGTCGCCCACACCTCGGCGTCCTCGCGTCGGCCGCCCGTCGTGTAGGCGCGGATCTCGTAGCGACGCCAGAACTCGGGGCCGAGGCGCAGGGCGATCTCGCCGATCGTGCGGTCGCGCCCCAGGTCGATCTCCACCCAGGCGCCGGGCGCGGCGGGCAGCGGGGCGACGGTGGCGTCGTCGCCGTCGTTCAGGGCGACGAGCTTCGCGGGCTCGTCGCCCGCCGAGTCGGAGGCCGTCTTGTCGCGGGCGAGATCCGTCTCCGATTCGAGCGGCACCGCCGGAAGGTCCATCCGCACGTCCATCAGGACGACGGGCGAGCCCGAGCGGCGGAAGGCGTCGCTCAGCCGCCACGCCTTCACCGACGCGGACGCGGCGAGGCCGTTCAGAGAGCCCCGCAGGGTCAGCGTCCCGTTGCTCAGGTCCGACTTGAAGCCCGAGAGGACGGTAGCGGGCAGGGCGACCGTCCCGCCCGGCCCGGTGACCAGCGCGGAGGCATTGGAGCCCGCGCCCTCCAGCGTCAGCTTCAGGCCCCCCAGGGGACGGCCCACGAGATCGGTGACGCGAATCAGGGCCGCTTTGGGCAGGGGCAGCGGGGAGCCGGGATCGTTCAGGCGGCCCACGTCGGTCGCGGACAGCAGCCCCGTCGGCTCCAGCAGAGCGGTCTCGGTGGCCGGGTCGGCGTAAGGCTCGTAGGGCAGGACGAGGCGTCCGGGGATCGTGCCCTCGTAGCGCGTGTCGCCGTAGCCCATCAGGCCCGGATACAGGTCGCCCCCGTTCGCGGTGCTCGGCAGGCCGAGCTGGGTTCCGATCTGCCGGAGCCCCTCCGCCAGGGTCGCCACGCCGTCGTCGGCGACCGTGGCGGACTCCAGGCGCACCCGGACCTTCGCCCCCTCTGGCGCGAAGGAGTAGCGGCTTCCCGGCGCGACGGTCTCGTTCCAGACCTGCACGACGCCCTGCGGATCGAGACCGGGCTTCAGACGAAGGGTCACGGCTTTGGCGCCCGTGAACACGTCGAGGCGATCGTTCGCCGGGTTCGCGTCGGCGACGTCCAGCGTGAGGGCGAGGTTCGGGACCTGTGGATCGTCCTTGGGCGACGGCCCGACGTAGGCGACGTTCGTCTCCGCCCCCGGTGCGAGGCCCTTGATCTCGATCCCCATGCCGCCCGCCTTTCCATCCGTCCACCACGTCGCTTTTACGGCGGGAGCAGGGCCAGAGCCGATGTTGCGAATCCGCGCGGTCCACGCGCCGTTCGCCTGCGCGATCGACACGACCGCGAGGTCGGGCTTGGTCTGCATCGTCGTGATGACGGGCTCGGTGGTCAGCACGAGCCGGGGCCGTCCGCTGGGCGACTGGCTGCTGAAGAACTCCACCGCCCCTTCAAAGTCGAGCGCGAGACCGTTGTTCGCCCAGGGCCGGTCGACCCAGCCCTGGACCGCCGCCGCGAGGCCGGACACCTCGAACGTCTTCTCCTTCAGGCCGCCCATCGCCGCGACCGACGCCCCCCCGGCGACGCCGGGCGTGGCCCAGGCCGCGATCCCTGCGCGCCGCTCGTTCCAAGTCGCCGCCCCGCGCGGCGCGGTGGGCTTCTTCGTGCCTTTCGGATCGGACTCGATGTTCGAGATGATACGCGCGAGAGAAGACCAAGGCCCTTCGCCCCAAGGCGCGTCGACCGCCGTGACGCCCTTGAGCTTGGGGACGTCGCCGCCGCTAGGGGTAAGGACGAGCGTGGCGCTCGTGATCCGGCGGTTGGGACCGATGGCGCGGGCGAGGTCGCCAAACCGAATCAGGATCGTCCGGTCATCGCCGCCCAGGAGGGTGAAGCCGCCCCCATGGTCCTCAGCGGGCTCAGCCTTGTCGAGGTAGGCGTCGGCGACGGCCCAGTAGCCAGGATTCCCCAGGGGCGCGCCCCGCACGAGTTCGACGGTCGCCGTCTGCACGGCAGACGCCAGGAAGAGCATAGGTAGAGGGTACCGGGTGGCCGTCCTTGACGCCTCGATAACAATTTTAAAAAAGTTCGCAGCATTCGGAAAATCCGTCCTATACTGCCTTCGTTATCCCATTCTAGGGATAAAGACCCACTCATTTCAGCTAGGTTTTGCCATGAACCAGAAGAAGGCCTTCACCCTCATCGAGCTCCTCGTCGTCATCGCCATCATCGCGATCCTCGCCGCCATCCTCTTCCCCGTCTTCGCCCAGGCCAAGGCCGCCGCGAAGAAGACCGCCGCCCTCAGCAACTGCAAGCAGATCCAGCTCTCGACGATCATGTACATGACCGACTTCGACGACATGCTGATCAATCGCTACAACGCCTCGCCCCGGACCGGTCCCGTCGCCCCCTTTACCGACGCGAACATGATCTGGACGGGCAACCTCTACCCGTACGTGAAGAGCCAGGGCGTCTACCTCGACCCACAGACGAGCAACGCCAAGTACAGCGGAAGCTGGCCCGACCGGGGATGGCTGCCGCTCGGCATGAACGCGACGGCAAGCGGCTGGTACATCGTCGGCGACACTCCCGAGCACGACGATGTTCACCTTCTGAACACCAGCGTCTTCGCCGACGTATCGAGAACCGCCTACTATATGTCGGCCCCGAGCGGCGACACGGCGGCCGGATGGCGTGGCTATCTCTCCCGCAACGACGCGGTCAACTCAACCGGGCTGGCCGTGTCCGACCGACACAACCAGGGCACCATCGTCGGTCTTCTGGACGGCCATGCGAAGTGGTATAAGACGGTCGCGATCCTCGGGAATCCGAACGCCGATTACAACTGCGACGGCCCGAACGACTTCGGTACCGGTATGTGGTGGCTGGACAAGAACGCGGCCCACCTAAAGATGAACCTCCAGGACTCCTGCGTCCTGAATCCCTGAACTCGCGTCGTGGCGGGTTTCCCGGAGACCCGCCCTTCCCTCCAGACCGCATGAAAAGCCGATCTCTTCTCCTTCTCGCCATCTCAGCCCTCTTGACCGTCGCCGGTTGCGGCAGCAAAGACGCGACGCCCGAGGCGAGCGCCGCCCCGTCCGCCAACGCCGGCTCAAGCTCCGAATCGGCTCCAAGCTCCGGCTCGACCGCGGTCAAGAACCAGCCCGATGGTTCGGCGGCGCCCGGAGCCGCCTACCGCATCCAACCCTCAAACCCGAGCGATCCCAAGTACAAGGCCGATCCCCGGCTCGCGGGTGGCGGCTAGGCCCGCGCTCCGTCGACCATCGCCGCCACCTTCAGTCCCACCCAGGGACCGAACTTGAAGCCGTGACCGCTGCAAGCGGAGACGACCACCGTCCGGTCGTCCGGTCGGTGGAAGAGGAAGCCTTCGCCAACGGTCATCGTATAAGGGCAGCCGTTGGCGCCGACGATCGACGGATCGTCCAGGCCGAAACGGCGGCGCGCGAAGCTTCGGATCGCGTCGAGCATCCATTCCGGCGGATCGCGACGCGGGTCGTCCGGGTCGATCTCCGCCCCCGCCCGGTGGACGCCGATCTTGGAGCCCGGCCCGAAAGCCGGAAAGCCGTAGAGAAGGTCGGGACCGTCCTCGATCCAAGGGGACGGCGCGAGGTCCGAGACGACGAACGCCGTCGCCTGGAGGGTCACCCGAACCGGCGCGTCGGGCCAGAACCGCCGGACCCACGGCCCCGCGCACACCACGATTCGGTCGAAGCGATCCAGCCCTTCCGCCTCGGTGGGGACGAACTCGGCGCCTGCCCGGAGTGCGAGACCGTGGGTCGCCTGGAGGGCCGCGTCGGCGCGGACCCATCCCGCCTCAGGCACGAACACCAAGCCTTCGTCGGGACCAAGCCGCAGGCCGGGCATCGCGTGGTCGACGTTCGGTCTCGAATAAGGCACTCCCTGGGCGTCTAGAGCGGCGGCGAGGCCCGCCACGTACGGTCCGTCTTTTGGGCCGAAGCAGGCGAGACCCACTTCATGCAGAAGATCGGGGTTACCGCTCGCCCTTTCCAGTTCTCGCCAGAGAGGATAAGCCTCCGTCATGAGGCCGGTGTGGTATGCGTCGGGATAGGCCCGACGCACGATGCGACTGGCTCCGTGCGAGGAACCGAAGCCATGGCCAACCCGCCGAGGGTCGAATACGACGGTACGGTGACCACGTTCCGCGATGCGACGTGCGGCGCTCAGACCGTGGATTCCGGCGCCAACGACCGCGACGTCCATCCGGCGACCTCGCCTTTAGCGCTTGGGCGTAGGCTTCTTGGCGACCGGCTTGTTGGCGTACTGCTCGCGGAGAGCCTTCTCGGCTTCCTTGATCTTCTGATCCTTACGGTGGCGGCGGGCACGGATCTCTCGGTTTCGGACTCTCATCGTGGGGAAAAGGATACCCCTAAGGTCTTCAGGTGATTAGGTTATGAGGGTTGACTTTTCCTCACTGGCGAACGAGCTTATAATGTCCTCGAACTCAAGGTCGCAGAATCCGAAGTCGTACTCCTCGTTCCACTCCGTCGCCTCACCCAAATCCTCGTACACCGTCTCGGGCTCGGGAGGTGGGTCGGCGGCCATGAGGCGGTCGATCGTCCGGGTCCATCGATCGTCGCCGGCGCCCTCGCTGAGGAGTTTCGTCTTGCCGAACGCGATCCGCTCCTCGGCGGTGTCGCGTACGCCGTGGATGGGGGCAGGGTAGACCTTGAGCTTCCCGAACCGTGCGTTCATGCGGTCCACCGCCCGGCTGAGCTCCAACACGTCGCCCTTGGCCTCGTCGAAGAGGCTTGGGGTGACGCCCTCGGCCAGCTTGAGGCCACTCAACCCCATCCAGACCTTGATCGGCGACAGGAAGTCGCGCCGGGGCCACTCCTCCATCAGCGCGCCGGTCAAGGCGCGCGAGTCCTGAGTGGGAGCAAGCGGAACGTAGGCGTCCCAGTGCCGCCGAATTCCCCGGACGCCGAAGCCGATGCCGCCGGTCCAGAGACCCTCGGCGCGTAGCCGCATCGCCGCCTTGTAGATCAGGCGGATCAGAACCGTGCGACAGCCTTCCTCGGTCCGCAGGGCAGGCGGCAGGACGTGGCTGTGCGAGAAGCTGCCGCGCGAGTTCTTCGTCGTCTTGAGGTCGATGCCGCGCAGCAGGTACCACCACCGCTCACCAACGATGCTGCCGAAGGCGCGCGTCAGCTCGTAGCGCGTAGCGGCGCACATCGCCTGCGTCGTCAGGATGCCCTGGGCGTTCAGACGCGCCTGCATCCGGCGACTGATGCCGGGAAAGTCGGTGAGATTCAGGCCGCAAAGCATATGGGGCAGGTCGTGCGCGGTGATCACGACGAGGCCATCGGGCTTCCGGAGCTCGGTGGCGACCTTGGCGAGGAACGGATTCGGGGCGATCCCGACGGAGCAGGTCATCGCCTCGCCCACCCGGTCCCGAATCAGCCGCTTCATCTCCAAGGCCAGTTCCACCGCGACCGACGGGGTGCGCTCCGTACCCAGGAGCTGGAAGCTCATCTCGTCTATGCTCAGCTTCTCGTCGATCGGCAAGAGCGTCTGGACGACCCGCTCGATGCGCTCGTGGTAGGCGGCGTAGACAGCGTGGTCGCCGCGCACCACCACGAGACCGGGACACATCCGCCGCGCCTCACCGATGGGGGTTCCGCACTTCACCCCGTACTGGCGCGCCTCGTAGCTGGCGGCGATGCAGGACGTCGTCTCCGCGTCCACCGGCGCGACCGCCACCGGCTTGCCCCGGAGATTGGGGTTCTCCTGCTGCTCGATGCTCGCGAAGTAGGAGTTGAAGTCGAGGAACAGGTATCGGAGCGGGCGCTCACGCTTTTCGATCGGTAGGGTTCCGTCGCCCATCTTCGGAAAATAGACGAAATATGTCTACCCATCGGTTGCAGGCACATCACGAATTTTTCCGACTTTGGTCGCGATCCGACGGATATCGTCCGCGAACCGTCTGCCATCGCCTGCCCAACGTTCGAGACGCCGCAGATCGTCCAAGGCGAAAGTCCTCAGGCCCAGCCTTTCCTCGCTTAAGGCGGCTTGGTAGCGCGCTTGAAAGCAGGCGGAGGCGTCGGGTTCTGTCGCGATCAGGCGTCGGTATTCTTCGAGGGCCGAGCGATCCTCTCGGAGCTTCGTTCTCAGCCGGGCCGCGCTCCAAAGGCCTTTCCGCACTCGGGCGGGGTTTTCGGACATCCGCACGACGCGCTCGGCCTGGTTGACCGCTTGCCGATAATAGGCGGAATCCTCCGTCCGGTCGCCGATTTTTCCAGGCACTCGGCCTTGCCGAGGATCGCCGCCTCGTCTCGAGAGTCGATCAGCAGCGCGGCCTCGAACTCCAAGGCCGCGACGCCGACCTGCTCTGGATTCGGATCGTAACAATCCTCCCAAAAGGGATCGCAAGGCGCATCGAGAATCGCCTTCCCCGTTCGACGTGTTCCGCCGCCGTCCCGCCGAGGGCAGAGAACCGAGGCCGCTTCAGATAGGTGAAGAATCGACACCCGCCCCAGGTCGAGACGAAGAGCATCAAAACCGAGGCGACGGCCCAACGGACGGTCTGTGGTCGGTACGTCGTGATCATGGCGCCTCTTCTACTCAACTTCGAAGAAGCTTGAGAGTTCCTTCGGGCCAGATGGCGTCTTCTGCCTAAGATGGGTGGGATCTGATCTTCGGAACGTCTTGAGGCTTCCGCTCTCCCACTAAGGGGGCGGCTACAACGCTTCGCGTTACTTCCTATCCCACCCGTTCCAGGACCGCGTCCAGGCGAACAAGGAAGTCGTCGACCTCCTCGGCGGTCACGCTCAGGTTGGGACGCGTCCTCAGGGAGCGCAGCCCCGCTCCGAGCAGGAGCAGATCGAACTCCTCTCGGGCGAACCGAACCGCCTCCACCTTGCGCTCCGGGGTGTCGAGCGAGATGCCCTGGTACAGGCCGAAGCCACGCACGTTCGACGCGATCGGATGTTTCCCGACGATTCGTCGCAGCCCTTCGGCCAAGCGTTCGCCATTGACGGCGGCACGCTCGATCAGGCCCTCCTCCTCGACGATCTCCACTTCTCGCACCACCCGCACCATGTCCGCGAGCGTGCCGCCCCAGGTCGAGTCGAGCACGCCGATGTCGTCGAGCGGCTCGCGCATGTAGACCACGCCGTTGCCGAACTTCTTGCCCGCCGCGACGGCCTGGGGCGGGTAGGGCAGATCGAAGTGGTCGTGGCCCCACATCCGTCCCGTCGCTCCGAGACCGGTCTGGACCTCGTCGAACGCGAGGTACACGCCGTAGCGGTGCGCCAGTTCCGAGAGCCCCCGGAAGAACGAGGGCAGGGCTACCCGCTGGCCGCCCGCACCCTGGATGGGTTCGACGATGATGCCGACGATCTCATCCGCCATCAGCCGCAACGCGCCCTCGATCTGGTCTAGGGCGCGGCGCGCCTCCTGCGCGTTCTCCGCCTCGGACAGGTCGCCGTTATAGGCGGGGAACGGGAGTTTCATGTTGCCGCCGCCACTCAGCCCCAAAAAGTCCTTGGTGGCGACGGGATCGACGGTCTGGGTGACGCCCAGAGCGAACACCGTCCGTCCGTGGAACGCCTTGTCGAAGTAGAGGAACCGTCGCGCGGTATGGCCCTTCCCTTTCGCGTTGTGCATCGCGATGAGGTACTTCATCATGTTCTCCACCGCCTCGGCCCCGCTGTTCACCGCGTAGACCTCTAGACGGTCGTTCCGCATCGACGCCGGAGCGAGGCGGTGGAGCAGACGGTAGTAGGCGAGGCACTCGGGGGTAAGAAAATCGGGGTTGGCGACCTTGTTGTTCGCCGCCCGCACGAGCCGCTCGACGTAGGCCGGTTGGTAGAGTCCCGGATGGTTGTGGCCGATCAGCTTGGAGCCGAAGTAGCCCGCCCAGTCGAACAGCCGCTCGCCGTCCACCGTCGCCAGCCACATTCCCTCGCACCGGGCGAGATCGAGGACGAAGGGATAGGGCGTCGCGATCACGTAGCGACCGAGCTCCTCCAGCATGGCCGCGCCGAGAGGACCGGGATGTTTGGGCACCCCCGAATTATGGAGGAACGGCCCCTTTCCTAGACTCCGCGCGACAAGGCCAATTTTACGACATCGGCCACCGCCGGGGGCACCATCCCCGCGTAGTCACCCCCCAGAAGAGCGACCTCGCGCACGATGGAGGAACTCAGATAGCCGAGCTCGGGCGAGGTCATCAGGAACACCGTCTCGACCTCGTGGCGCAAGCGACGGTTCACGAGGGTCGTCTGGTACTCGTACTCGAAGTCGGCGGTGGCGCGAAGGCCGCGCACGATAGCGCGAGCGCCGACCCGCTCCACGTAGTCGACGGTCAATCCCTCGTAGGCGTCGACCGTCACGTTCTCCAGATGGGCGACCGAACGGCTCAGCCCTTCGCATCGATCCTCGACGGACAGAAGGGGACGCTTCGAGGAGTTGCGCCCGACAGCGACGACCAGCCGATCGAAGAGGCGCGCCGCCCGCTCGACTACATCAAGGTGGCCCAAGGTCGGGGGATCGAACGACCCTGGGTAGACCGCGAGACGGAGCATAGGATTAGCGGCCAAAGACGTTCAGGCCGAACAGCGAGCCGCTGAAGCGGTCGAGGATAAACGCCACGTTCGCGAGGGAGCTGATCTGTTGGAAGTCCGGGGTGTTCGTCTCGGGCACGAACAGCACGTCGCCCGGCTTGAGCTGGATGTTTTGGGAAGAGTCGCCCTTACGGATGAAACGAACGAGGTCGATAGGAATGCTCACGTATTGGCCGAGCAGGCCCTCACGCTGGCGAAGGACGACAGTACGGCTGAATCGCGAGCGGAAACGGATCTCACCGCCCGCTTGGCTGACCGCGTCCCAAGCGGTAGTCGGTTCGCGGAAGGGGTAGAGGCCCGGTCGCTGAACCGCGCCCGACACGGAGATCTGATACCCGCGCGACTCGGGAACGACCAGTTCGTCGCCGTCTTGGATCTCGTAGTTCTGGGTCACGTCGCCGAACACGGTGAGGGCGTAGAGGTCGAGGGGGATCGACTCTGCGGTACCGGTGCGCCGCAGGTAGGCGCGGCGCAGGTCGGCCACGTCCCGGATCGCGCCGCCGCCCTGGTTAAGGAGACTGAGCACGGTGTCGCCGGGGGTGATCGAGTAGGTGCCCGCCCGCGAGACGCCGCCGCCACCCACCGTCGCCCGCAGGGGACGAAGCTGGACGATCGTTACGGAGACGATCGGGTCCTTCAGGTAGACCCGCTCCTTGTAGAGGCGGGTCAACTCGATGATCAGCTCGTCTACCGTTCGGCCCTCGGCCTTGACTGTGAGCAGGTAAGGAGGGGTGACGTAGCCCTGAGGATCAATCGGCACGTCGGCGATGATCTGCTGCTGCCCGAAGACCTGGATGCGAATCACGTCGAGAGCCCGCAACTTGCGAGGTCCCCCTTGGGCGAGGGCGTGAACCGCTATCGCAAAGAGCAGGAACACGACAAGAACGCGCTTCACCATGCAGATCCCTTCAAACCAGCTTGCCTCGGCTTCCGTTCCGAAGCGGCGCAATTGTACCACGGGCCGTTTACCCCTTCCCTTTCAACCTTCCTCTCGTTTGGACTACAAAACCGGTCCGGGAAAGGACGGTTCGGGGAGCGATGGAGAAGCGTCATCGGCCAAAGGCGGCAAGGCTTGGAGGTCGTCTAGTAGGAACTGGTGCAGGAACTGGTCCGTCGTGCCGTACAGCACGGGCCGCCCGGGGACGGGCTTGCGCCCGACCTCGCGCACGAGTCGCCGCTCGGCGAGGGCGCGCACCGCGTGGTCGCTCCCCACACCCCGAACCGCCTCCACCTCCGCTATCGTCACCGGCTGCCGGTAGGCCACGATCGCCAGCACCTCCATCAGGGAGCGGCCCAGACGCCCGCGTTGAGGCTGGAGGAACGCCGCCACCAACTCCGCGTACTCCGGCTTGGTCGAGAGCTGCCAGCCGCCCGCCAGCCGCACGAGCTGCACGGGACCGTCTTTGCGCAACCGGTTGGCGAGCACGTCGAGGGCCTCCTCGGTCGTGCCCTCGGGCAAGCCTAGGGCCGAGCCGAGAACCGCCGCGTCCTGCGGCGCGTCCGCCACGAAGAGCAGCGCATAGAGGCGATCGACCGTCGTCAAGCGCGCATAAACTCCACGTCTTCCTCGCCCAGCCGGGCTCGCGCCCGACCGACCCGCACCAGTTCCAGAAGGCCGAGGAACCAATAGACCGCGTCCTCGCGCGTGAAGGGGGTCGGCACGAGGCGTTCCAAGGGCGTCCACTCTACCCCGAGGGCGGCGACGACCGTCTCCATGTGATCCTCCAGGGAACGCCGGGGCCGCTGGAGCGGCTCAGGAAGATCGGGCTCCGCCCGCCTCAGGAGCCTTTCGAGGGCCCGGGCCAGGTCGGCGGGCGCGACGTTGGCGAGGGTGTAGGGAAGCTCGTACAGATCGGGGCCGGCCCCCGCCCCCCGGAAAAAGAGCAGTTCCCGTTCGGCGGCGGAGGCCCGCAGGGCGGCGATGGCCTCCGAGAACTCCGCGACCGTCGGGTCGATGGGATCCATCGGTTCTTCGAGGGTCGGCTCCGGTTCCGGGACGGGCAACAAGCGCCACGCCTTGCGCTCCAGCAGGTAGGCGAGAGCGGCGAGGGCGGCGGCGGCCTCGTCGAGATCCCGCGCCGCGTCGCCGACGAGGTAGGCGAGATACGCCTCGCACACGGGCCCTAGGGGAACGCCCAGAAGGTCGACGCGGTGATCGCGGACGAGGGCGAAGAGGGTTCCGAGCGTTCCCTCGAACGCCTCACAGGCGACGTGGATGGGGGGCGGGGCGACCACGCCCAGGGCCGTGACCAGAGGGTCCTGTGGAGCGGGAAGGGGCTTCGTGGGCACGGACGCGGAGCGAGGGTCGAGGGCGAAGTCTCCGGAGACCGTCGCGAACGCTCCGAAAAACCCGCGCGGTCCTTGGGAAAGGTTTTGCCTTGAAAAGGTTTTTGGAGGTGCCGGTCGGATTTGAACCGACGAATAACGGATTTGCAGTCCGTCCCCTTGGGCCACTTGGGCACGGCACCCTTCGTACTCCCTATTATACCGATGCTCGCGCCTCTCGACAGCCTCCTTTGGAAACACCGCCTTCTCGTCGTCTTCGCGCCGTCCGCCGACGATCCGCGCCTCGTCCGTCAGGAGCGGGCGATCCGGGGCGAAACGCGGGCCATGCGGGAGCGCGACCTCCTGAAGATCGTCGTCCTGCCCGGCTCGTCGAGCCCCTTAGGGTTCGACGCCGCCGCCCTTCGCCGCCACTATCATGTCCGTGCGGGCGACTTCCGGGTCCTGCTGGTCGGCAAGGACGGCGGCGTCAAGCGCACGTCCGCCGCCCCGGTCACCCCAGGTTCGATCTTCGCCCAGATCGACACGATGCCGATGCGTCGGGAGGAGATGAAGAAGGCCGGAGTTTAAGGCTCTTCCCCATCCATTCTCCGCGCCCTCGCCGGTACGAGGAAAGCGGGACTCTCGATCCGACCGGGACGAATCACACTGGGCCTTATGCTCGCCGCGCTCAACGTGGCCTTCTTCGGGTTCCACACGGTTCTGATCCTCTTCAACGTCTTCGGCTGGATCGACCGCCGCACTCGCCCTTGGAACCTGGCGACACTGCTTCTCACCCTCTTCAGCTGGACCGTCATGGGCATCTGGTTTGGAAAGGGCTACTGCGTCTGCACCGACCTCCACTGGCGGGTGCGAGCCGCGATGGGCATCCACGACCACGCCGACAGCTATCTCGTGCTGCTTGTCCGCAAGCTCACCGGCTGGGATCCGCCCGTCCTGTGGGTCAACGGCGTCGCGGCGACCGTCTTCGCCCTCGCCTTGACCGCAAGCGTCGCCCTGAACGTTCGCGACCGGCGACGGATGCACGTCCAGCGGCAAGGCTGACGGCCTGAGCGAACCCGCGCCCGCCTAAAAAGGTCTTACCCCACCGTAATGGCACACGACGAGAAGCAGGACGACCGCGCGAAGCTCTACGACATGATCAAAGAGGTGAGGATCGCGATGCTCACCACCGTCGAGAGCGACGGATCGCTCCATACCCGTCCCATGGCGAACCAGGAGGCGGACGAGAACGGCGACCTCTGGTTCTTCGCCGAGAGGGGCTCCGCCGTCGAGGCGAACGTCCAGGCCAACCCGCAGCTCGCCCTCGGATTTTCCGATCCCCACGGCGATAGCTACGTCGCCGTGTCTGGGACGGGCTCCCTCCACGACGACCGCGCGACGATCGACGCCCACTGGAACGAGATCCTCACCGCGTGGTTCCCCGGTGGGAAGGACGATCCCAAGATCGTCGTGCTCCAGGTCAACCTGTCCAAAGGCGAGTTCTGGGACACCAAGTCAGGCCTTCTCTACACTCTGACGAGCTTCGTGAAGTCGAAGCTGACCGGAACCGGCCCGGCGGACTCGCTCCAGGACAACGAGAAGGTCGCACTATAGCGTTTCGCGTCGCATAACAGAGCGAGGGACGTTAGGCTAATCTGGGAGGCGTCCAATGATGAACGCCTTCGCACTCCTGATCGCGGCCCAGACGCCCGCCTTGGTCGACATCGCTCGCCTCGTTCCCTACACAAGAGGGGCGGACGTCGGAGACTACTCGCTCCGTCCACCCTACGCCAACGCGCCGGAGCTGACGCCTCGCGCTGGCATCGCCAAGGGTCGCGTCGTGCGATTCACGATGGATTCTCAAGAGAGCCGGATGTACCCCGGCATCGCCAAGGACCGTCCAGGACAGATCGTGCCCTACACCCGTCGGGTCACCGTCTACGTTCCCGCGAGTTCCGGCGGCAAGCTCCCCTTCTTCGTGTCGCAGGACAGTCTGGGTCAGGGCGTTCTGCCGACGATCCTCGACAACATGATCGCCGACCGACGTCTTCCCACAATGGTTGGCATCATGATCGACTCGGGCGGAAGCGACGCCCAGGGCAGCGAGCGCGGTCTGGAATACGACACGATGAACGGCCACTACGCCGAGTTCATCGAGCGCGAGGTCCTTCCTCGCGTGAGGAAGGAGTGCGGCGTCGACCTGACGAGCAACCCCGATGGTCGGATGGCGATGGGCGGCTCGTCCGGCGCGGCCTGCGCCTTCACGATGGCTTGGTACCACCCTGACCTCTACCACCGAGTCCTCTCCTATTCCGGGACCTACGTCAACCAGCAGTGGCCGCCGGACCCCGACACCCTGCGCGGCGCCTGGGAGTACCACGCGACCCTCATTCCCGCCGCCAAGCGCAAGCCCCTGCGCGTCTGGCTCCACGTCGGCGAGAACGACCTTCGACCGAAGGACCCCATCGAGACCTGGCACAACTGGCCTTACGCGGACGACCAGATGGCGAAGGCCCTCAAGGCCAAGGGGTATCCCTACCAGTTCGTGTACGCCTACGACTCGGGCCATGTCGACGGGCGCGTCGTAAACCAGACCCTTCCACAGGCTCTCGAATGGGTTTGGAAGGGCTACAAGAAGTAGCCTTTCACCCTCCAAGGCGATAGGCCCCGGTTTGAGTCACCGATACCCGGGGCACGACGCGCGTTCGTTCGAACGCGTCGTAGACCGGCTTCAACTCACCCCAGAACGCGGCCTGTTGCGGATAACGGGCGGCGAGGTCGGCGAGAGCCGCGTCGGTAAGGCGGGCCGGAAAGACGTGGACGGGTATCGCGCTTCGATTGCGCGCCCCCTGGCAGAGGGGATAGATCTCGTCGATCAGGACGTCGGTCATCGCCATGCACCCGGCGCTCACCCGGTCGCCATGGATGTAGATGTCGTTGCCCGGACGAGGGTCGCCTCGCCTTCGATCGCTCGCGTTCGGGTAGTCGAGGCCCATCGAGAGGTGGTAGCGGCTCCGGGGGTTGAAGCGTACGATACGGTAGAACCCCTCGGGGGTCTGAAGGTCACCCTCCCGCCGCTTCGGTCCGAGCGCGCCCGACATCGCGGCGATCGGGTAAGCCCGCATCAGGCTCATCCGGTCGCCGCCCGCCCAGAGTTCCATTTCCCCCTCACGCTTGAAGACGCGAAGGAAGACGCGGCGGAAGGGAATCTTCAGGCCGGCCGCGCGCGCCGCCTCGGCCACCGACCGAGACTTTTGGAGCACGGGTTTTGAGGGCACGACCGTTACCGGCGCCAAAACGTGGCGGCATCCGACGAGGCCGAGCGCGAGAACCAGGATCCATATGGGGACGCGCCGCTTCACGGCGCGCCGACTCCGCGGGGCGTGAAGGGGCGAAGGGAGAAGCGAACGTCGCCGGAGCCCGACCGAAGCCAGATCCGATGCCGCCCCGCCTTTCGCGGAATGAAGTAATGGAACGTCGTGCCCCCGAACCCGAGACGCTGCTCGGACAGGAACGTGCCATCGTCGTCCAGCAGGGTCACGTTAACGTTCCCTTCGGTCGCCAGTTCGTAGGCCTTCCCCTCCTCTAAGTCCACCGAGAACAGGCCGAAGGTCGCTCCGTCGAACCGGAACGTTCCCGTCGTTCCGAGCGCATAGGGCGCGGGCTTCGCCACGTCGCGGCGGAGGGTATACGTCCCCGCGCCGCCGTAGCCGTCGCAGAGCAGGCGCACGAGATTCGTCTCCGCCTGGGAGAAGTAGAGGTCGCCCTCCGCAACGTGACGGGTTCTATCCATCAGGGTCCGGGTGCGTCCCCCGTTCAGGGCGAAGAAGTCGAGACGGATCTGGAAGCGCTCGCCTTTGGCGGCGACCTTCATCAGTTCCGAAGGGGCCACGTTCAGACGGAACAGGCGGACCCCACCGATGGGAGGGTCGCCCGTCAGTGCCGCATCGGGCGTCCATTCGGGAAGGGTCTCGGTGTTGCGCAGGATTAGCCGCTGAGGCCCGTCGGAGTTCGAGCGGAACGTCACGCGCGCCGTGCCCTTGCCGTGAAAGATCCGCACCACGTCGGCGTCGGAGTCGCGATCCAGGCGGAACCACGTCCAAGCGTCGGTCGATCCGTAGCCCGGGTCCCCTTCGTTGGCGCCAACGCTCGGTCCGGGCGGCGCATCGAAGCGGGTCAAGAACCGGCCTTGGGGCATCGTCGTCCGCACGATGAGATCGGGGACCACCGGAAACTCGACGATTTTTAGTTCGCCGGGCGCAAGGTCGAACGCCGCGTCCTCCGTCGTCTTGGTCATCACGGTCTCGACGATGCGAAGGGCCGTTCGCAGGCTCTTCGTCTCCGCCGTGTTCGCGAACTCCACGTAGTAGTCGCCGTCGGTCTGCGCCCGGAAGACGCGCGAGCCGTCCGGCGTCTCGATAGGGAGCAGATCCTTGGAGCCCACGCCCGTCGGCCCAACGATGAGGGTAGAGCCGAGCGGGTACACGATGCCGTCGGAGTCCCGAACGCCGTAGGCGCTGAGATCGATCGCCTCGCCCTTCTTCGCCTGCAGCCGCACGAACGTCCGGCCGTCGTCCTTGCCCAAAGGCTTTCGCGGGATCTCCGCCGCCCCGCGTGGCACGTCCAGCGGAAGGAACGTGCGGAACTTGAGGATGAACCGGCCGCCCGCCGCCGAGCGGTAGCCCAGGACCTTCAGGGTGTAGTCGCCCGCCTTCGGAGCGCGGAAAGCGAGAAAGGGCGATTGGTCGCCTTCTTCCCGGTCGTCGTTCTTGGCGAGCGTCTTGCCTTTGGCGTCCTCGAAGGCGAGTCCCGGGTCGAACGCGTCGCTGCTCGCGGCGGCGAAGACCGTCTCGCCTGCCTGAAGCTCGAACTTGTACTCCACCCGATCGCCGGGAGTCACGATAGCCGAGCGCTCGGTCCAAAGCTCCGGCTCCTCGTCTTCGGGCCGCCGCTGGACGTCGGTTTGCCCACCGGCGCGCCCCTGCCCCCCACCTTGGCCGCCGAAGCCGCCCCCGCCGAACCCACCTTGGGCGTGGACGAAAAGCGGAACGACGAGGAGAAACGCAAGGAGCCAGCGGCGCATGGCACTGAGACGTACTGGTGAGAAGGGGCGTTACTCTGGAGCCTTCGCGGCGCGGAGCATGGCTACGGGTTGGAGTACTCGTTCTCGTCGCGAAAGGTCCAAAGTCCCGGCCGAAAGGGTGGTGGAGCGTCCAGTGGTACCCTTGCCTTCCTTGATGAGGGGATAAAGGACCGCCGAGCCGTAGGCGAGGAGGGTTTCTGGTCGCCCCCGCAAGGACCTTCAAAAGATAACGCCGACCGGACCCACGCCCGAAAGGGCAAGCCTGGGTGGCCGCCCTGCGAGCGTAAAGCTCCCGCGTGCCGCCTCAACAGGCTGGGATCCCCGGCGCTTTTTCCGAAAGCCCAAAGCCATGTTCTTTCGTCAGACCGTCTCGGAACACGAGGTCGCGGTGCGCGTCCGCCACGGGCGTACCGTGGGTCTGCTCGGGCCGGGCCGTCACTGGATCGGGACCGACGCCCTGTTGCGGGTCGACGCGCGTCCCCGGACGGTCACGGTGCCCATGCAAGAGGTTCCCACACGCGAAGGACTCGCGGTACGCGTCTCGCTCCATCTGGAATACCGGGTCGTCGACGCGGTCCGCGCCCTCGCCGCCAACGCCGACTACGAGCGGGCCGCCTACGCCGAGACCCAACTCGTCTTGCGGGACGCCCTGGGTGAGCGCACGGTCGAGACGATCCTGACCGAGCGGAAGGCGATCGAGGCGGCGATGACGGAAGCCGCGCGGGAGGCCTTTGCCGCCCTCGGGCTGGAATTGATCCGCCTCGCGGTGCGCGACCTCGCCCTGCCCGCCGACGTACGCCGCATCGCCACCCAGGTGGAACTGGCACGACGCGAAGGTCAGGCCGCCCTGGAGCGGGCGCGCGGGGAAGGCGCGGCCTTGCGGAGTCTCGCCAACTCTGCCCGCCTGCTCGACCGAAATCCCGGTCTGCTCGCCCTGCGGGCGATCCAAGGCATGGAACGGTCTCCGGGCAGCACCGTCATCCTCCAGGGGTCAGCGGAAAACTGGGCGCGCTTGGACGCGCCGATGTCCGGGGAAAGCGAAGGATAAGTCAGAAGTGCGCGCGCGCGGAGGAGAAAATCAGCCTGATAGGGCCGGGAAGATCGGACGACGCGTAACTCATCCTGTCGCACAAGCGTCGGATTTTCGTGCTCGGGTTCCTCACGGCCGTTCTCGTCGTGCCCCAGCCGCGCGTCGCCTTGCGCACCACGTCTCAGAAAGCGAGTCCGGCTTTCGCCCGGTCGAGTTCGGATTCGAAGAAGGCGAAAGCCGTCTGGATCGATGGCCGAGACACCGACCTGCGCGTTCCGGAGTCCTTTAGGGTCGATGAGCGCTCGAACCGGCGAGGCGATTTAGCCGGAGAGTTTATGGACGATTTCTCCGGCGCGAGCAGCGGAACCTGGTACTACCCGTTCCTCAAGCCCCGAGACGCAAAGTTCCGGCTCCTTCCTTTTCCGCCCCACTCGGACAACCCGTCGATTTGCGATCTCGACGCACACGGACGCGTTCTCACCGTCGACTCACCGCCGTCCGGCGAAATATGGTCGGGTCTCGCCAATCACTACCCTCGCGCCTACCTTTGGTCCGGCGTGGCCTGGACCGATCTGGGGGCGACAGACGACGCGCGCTTTCTCAAAAACGGTGCCGTATTCGGATACTTCTGGGCCGACGCGAAGGGCCGGCCCTTCGGTCCGGAGGGAAACTCTCAGAACGCGCGCAAGGTCTGGTTCCGCTGGCAGGGGAGCCGACGGACCCTCTTCCATAAGTAGCTACGCCCGCTTCGTCTGACGAGGCGGGCGTGAGTTTTTTCAGTGGCTCGCGCCCGCAAGCGGGCTGGATTAAAGCGGTCGCAAGCGACCGCACTCCCAAACTCTTACCAGGCGTAATCTTCGGGGGCGGTCTTATGGCCGGGGAAGATCGCGTCGATCTTCTTCAGGGTCTCCTCGTCGAGCTTGATCCCGACCGACTTGATACCGCCTTCGAGTTGCGCCATCGTGCGGGGGCCGACGATGGGGGCGGTGACGGCGGGCTGGTGAAGAAGCCAGGCGATCGCAACGTCCGCCGGGGCCTCGCCGATCTCGCCGCAGAGAGAGACCCACTTGTCCAAACGCTCGGCGTCCTGGGCGTACTGGTCGTCAGAGCGGCGGCCTTCGGGGTCCTGGGGCTTGCCCGCGAGGGCGCCGCCCGCGACGGGGCTCCAGGGGATCACGGCGAGACCGTAGTCCTGGCAGGCGGGCAGGACCTCGAGCTCGGGCTTGCGCACGCGCAGGTTGTAGTGCGACTGCTCGCTCACGAGGCCGAGGAAGTTGCGGGATTTGGCGGCCTCGTTCGCCTTGGCGATGTGCCACCCGGCGAAGTTGCTCGAACCGGCGTAGAGCACCTTGCCCTGCTGGACGAGCACCTCGAACGCCTGCCAGATCTCCTCCCACGGCGCTTCGCGGTAGACGTGGTGCATCTGGTAGAGGTCGATGTAGTCCGTCTGCATCCGCTTGAGGGAGGCCTCGCAGGCGCGGCGGATGTGGAGGGCGCTCAGGCGCGACTCGTTGGGCCAGTCGCCCATGTCGCCGTACACCTTCGTCGCCAGCACAACCTTCTCGCGCCGTCCGCCGCCCTGGGCGAACCAGCGACCGAGGATCTGCTCCGTCACGCCCTCGCCCTTCTTCCAACCGTAGACGTCGGCGGTGTCGAAGAAGTTGACGCCCTCGTCGAGGGCGCGGTCCATGATCGCGTAGGAATCCGGCTCGGTCGTCTTTGGACCGAAGTTCATCGTGCCGAGGCAAATCCGGCTCACCTTCAAGCCGGTCCGTCCTAGGTGGGTGTATTCCATCAACTATGGGACTATGGCGTCTGAGAGTGGATGGTTCCCCAGGAGTTTAGAGGCCACAATAGCCTGTCGTGAAACGCTGGCGCGCCGCCTTTCTTCTAACACTGCTGAGCGCGTTGCCGATCCCTTTCGCCTGGAACCGCTCGCCTTCCCTTCTCCAGGATTCCGACACGAAGGGCATCCTGGGCGCGATCCGGGCCGCGCACGACCCGCTGAAGTGGTTTCGGGGCGACTGGCCGATCGCGAACCACTTCTACCGTCCGATCGCGTCCCTCGCTTTCGAGATGGACAACGCGCTCTGGCGCGACGACGCGGCGGGCTACGGGCTGACGAACGCGCTGCTGTGCTTCGCCTGCGTCCTGCTCCTGTTCTGGGTTTTGCGGGAGATCACCGACCGTCCGTGGCCTTCGGCGGCGGGCGCGGCGACCTTCGCGCTCTGGCACGGGAGCCTAGCGTATCCCCTCGCGACGGTCGTGGGCTATGCCGCCTGGGCGACGTTGGGGGTGGGGATCGTGCGACACCGGGCGGCGTGGCGGGCGTACGTTCCCGCGTTCCTCACCCTTCTCGCCCTTTCGTCGGAACTGCTTCCGATCCGCGTCCTCTCGGGGCGGATGATCGACTGGCTTCCGGGGCGCACCGCGTCGACGATGGCGATGTTCGCGCTGATCGCGATGGCCGCCTACGCCCGATTCGAGCGGCTGCGGCGCCCGGCGGCGGCCGTGGCGATCACCCCGGAGACGCCGCCGGCGACGCGCAACACCCAAGAGGCGAAAGCCGCGAGCAAGCCGGGACCGTGGGCGGTGGTGGCCGTCGTGGCGACCGCCCTCGCTCTCGGGAGCTACGAGCAGGGGGTGATGCTTCCCGCCGTGCTCCTCGTGGTCGCCTTCGCCTTCCGGTTGGGCGGGGCGCGGCCCGCGTGGCCGTTGCACGGCGCCTTCTGGGGGTTGCTCCTGGGCTACCTCGCGCTCCGGTGGAACGTGGTGCCGCACGACGTCTCGGGGTACCAGCGGCAGCAGTACAGTTCAACGCGCACCGCTTTTTGGCTGGAGATGGAGTACGTCTTCCCGCCGCTCCAGGGTCTCTTCAGTCTGCCGAGCGTCTTCGAGCAGGGCCTCTTCACCCTGTTCAACACGGGGCAGACGGGGCCCTACCTTCCGGTGATCCAGGCGGCTACGGTCGCGACGGGCTACTGGCAGGCCCGCCGGGAGACGGCCCTGTTCGTCGTCGGTTGGCTGGGATCGGCGGTGGCGTTCGCGCCGATGGCGTGGTTCAAGGTTTTCGAGCACTACCACTACTGGCCGATGGCCCTGCGGGCGGGGCTCGTCGTGGCCTTGGGTTCGGTCGCGCTGCGCCTCGCGGCTAGCGCATGGTCCCCCCCAGTTTGGCCAGCGCCGCGACGACCGCGTCCCGCGCCTGGTTCGCTTCCTCGTCCGTGAGGTTGCCGCCCTGCTTGCGGAAGGTCAGCCGGAGGGTGAGGGAGTGCTTGCCTTCGGGGATGCCCGCGCCGGTGTAGACCTCGACCAGTCCCTGCCGTTCCAGCAGATCGCCGCCCGACGCGGCGATGGCGCGCTCGATCGCCGCGTAGGGCACCGAGCGATCGATCAGGAGGGCGACGTCGCGGGGGTTCGCGGGGTTGCGGCTCACGGGTTTGAGCCTGCGCTCGGGGGAGGCGGCGGCGAGAAGCTCCTCGACGCGCAGCTCGGCGAGGACGGCGCCTTCCGGCAGACCGATCGCCTCGGCGACGGCGGGGTGGATCTGCCCCATCTCGCCCACAACGAGCGGCTCGCCTTCGAACGCGGAGCCAGCGACGAAGAGGGTGGCGGACCGGCCAGGGTGGAACCGCGCGTCGGACGCGCCTTCGGGATGGGCTCCGACGGCGAGCGCGACGCCGGCGGCGGCGGCGGCGGCGAGCACGTCTCCCTTGAGGTCGTAGAAGCCCGAGCCGTCGGTCGCCAGGAAGCCGACCGTCTTCTCCTCGGTGGGGGCGAAGGCGCGTCCGATCTCGAAGAGGCGCAGGTCCTTGCCGCCGTTGCGGGCGGCGGCCTCGGCGAGGCCGGGGAGCATGGAGTTGCGCAGGTAGGCGGCCTCGGGGGAGCCGGGGTTGCGGGGGCCGGTCCGCTCCGTGGGGGCGTCGAGCGGGTGACGGTCGCGCAAGGAGTGGGAGATCGCCTGGACGTAGCCCAGGCGGACGATCGCCTCGCGCAGGCGGTCTTCGAGGAGGAGTTCGCCCTGCGGGCCGCCCATCGCGGCGGTTCCCCGGACGGGGGTCTCGGGGATGCGGTCGAAGCCGTGGACGCGCCCGATCTCCTCGACGAGGTCTTCCTCGCGCACGATGTCGGGGCGCCAGGAGGGGGGCACGACCTTCAGGCGGTCACCGTCGGGACGCACGTCCATGCCGAGGCGGCGCAGGTGGGTCTCCGCCTCGGCGTCGGTCACGTCCATCCCGAGCAGGAGCCGGGCCCGCGCGGGGCGGACGGCGACGGGGGCGCGTTCGGTCCGCCCCGGATAGACGTCGACGACCGCCGAGCCTTCGGAGCCGAGCAGTTCGGTAAACCGGAGGATGGCGGCGACGACGCCGTCGGGGTCGACGCTGCGTTCGAAGCGGTAGCTCGCCTCGGTGTTGAGGCCGAGCTGCTTGCGGGTGCGACGGACGCTCGTGTTGAGGAAGGCCGCCGACTCGAGCAGGACGCGCGTCGTCATGGCGGAGACCTCGGTCGTCTCGCCCCCCATGACGCCCGCCGCCGCGACGGGCCGTTCGGCGTCGCAGATCACCATCGCGTCCGTGGAGAGGGCGTGTTCCTTGCCGTCGAGGGTGACCAGCGTCTCGCCCGCGCGCGCCTTGCGGACGACGATCCGCCCGCCCGCGAGCCCTTCGTAGTCGAAGGCGTGAAGCGGCTGGCCGAGTTCGAGCATCACGTAGTTCGTGAGGTCGACGAGGAGGGAGATGGAGCGCATCCCAGCGTCCTGGAGCCGGGTGCGGATCCACTCGGGGGCCTCGCCGTTCGTCACGCCCTCGTAGACGCGGCAGGCATAGCGGGGACAGTCGGTCGTCTCGATCGCGACGGTCGCGGGGTTCGCAGGACCGTCGGTCGGGAGGTCGGCGAAGCGGTTCGCGGCGCGGTGATAGAGTTCGGTCGGCTCGCTGGCGGCGTCCTTGGCGAGCACTTCGCGGGCAAGGCCGAACACGGAGAGTCCGTCGCCCCGGTTGCTCATGACCTTGATGTCGAGGACCTCGCCTTCGATCCTCTCCAGCTCAAAGCCCGCCATCGTCAGCAGGTCGCCCAGCTCCTGGACGGAGAGGGAGGTGCGGACGAAGTCGTGCAGCATCGAGACGGGGAACTTCACGCCCAGGAGTTTACTGCCGGACGGCGCTTCGAGACCCTTCGCGCCTCTTCGGCGATCCGGGAACGCGTTTCGCGAGCCCCGCCGGTTTTTGGGGACCGAAGTCCTTTCGGAAGCGAGGTTCGAACGGCG
The DNA here is from genome assembly GCA_964516175.1 of uncultured Fimbriimonas sp. GTDB lineage: Bacteria > Armatimonadota > Fimbriimonadia > Fimbriimonadales > Fimbriimonadaceae > Fimbriimonas. The sequence continues at coordinate 24,527 of CAZEWR010000014.1, forward strand.
GTTTTCGAAGGGGGCGATTTTCCCCTCTAGCGAGATAAACGACGGGATTAACGCGGTTTTTGTCGGACCGAGGGTGGCGCGAACGATCGGCGCGGAGTCGGACGTGAGGGTGGGCGTCAGGGCGGACATGCGGACGAAGGGACTAACAGAGGAAGAGACTTAGGTTATCCCGCGAGTGGAACGGCACAGATTTCCAAGGGCCAGGCCTTGTCGGCGGCGGTAGGGCCGCTCGTCGAGGCGCCGCCTGTTCGACGGTCCCGCCGAGGCCATGCGCGAGGCAGGCGCGTAAGCGCCGTCCTGTTCGTCTGCGTGCACGACGCGGGCCGCTCCCAAATGGCGGAGGCCTTTTTCAACCCGATCGCCACCGAACGCGGGCTCGCCTTGCGGGCGGAGCCGGCGGGCACCGTCGGGGGAAAGGCGATCCATCCGATCGTCGCCGCGGCCGTGCGCGAGGTCGGCGTTTCGTCGGCAAGGCGCGTTCGGTAAAGAACCCGTGCATGCGGCGGCTCCAAGCCAAAAAACGAAGTCTCGACATCGGAGCGCTCTCGCGCAGGCTTCGCATGCGACACCGCGCTTCGCGTTCCTTCGTGAGACCGTCCTGAATCTGGGGGAGACGAGTCGGGGTTCGTCGCCCTAGAAGGAGGGGCATGGACTACGCGAAGCTCGGAAAGACCGGACTGGAGGTCTCGCGCATCTGCCTCGGCTGCATGACGTATGGCATCCCGGAGCGGGGCAACCACCTTTGGACCCTGAACGAGGACGAGAGCCGGCCTTTTATCCAGCGGGCGCTGGAGCTGGGGATCAACTTCTTCGACACCGCCAACGTCTACTCCGATGGCACGAGCGAGGAGATCCTGGGGCGGGCCCTGAAGGATTTCGCGAAGCGGGACGAGGTGGTGGTGGCGACCAAGCTCCACGGAAGGATGCGCAAGGGACCGAACGGGGCGGGGCTCTCGCGCAAGGCGGTGATGGCGGAGATCGACCACAGCCTGACGCGGCTCGGGACGGACTACGTGGACCTGTACCAGATCCACCGCTGGGACTCCGGCACGCCCATCGAGGAGACGTTGGAGGCCCTGCACGACGTGGTGAAGGCGGGGAAGGCGCGCTACATCGGGGCGTCGTCGATGGCGGCGTGGCAGTTCGCGAAGGCCCTGTTCCTCGCCGACCAGCACGGCTGGACGCGGTTCGTGTCGATGCAGAACCACCACAACCTCATCTACCGCGAGGAAGAGCGGGAGATGAACCCGCTTTGCGTAGACCAGGGCATCGGCACGATCCCCTGGAGCCCGCTCGCGCGGGGTCGGCTCGCCCGCGACTGGGACGAGACCACGGCCCGCTCCGACACGGACGAGTTCGGGAAGACGCTGTACCACGCGGCAGACCGCGAGGTGGCGGGGCGGCTGGCGGAGGTCGCCGCAACGCGCGGGGCGTCGCGGGCGAGCGTGGCCCTGGCGTGGCTTTTGGGCAAGCCGGGGGTGAGCGCGCCGATCGTGGGGGCGAGCAAGCCGCACCACCTGGAGGACGCGGTCGCGGCGCTGGCGATCAAGCTGAGCGAGGAGGAGGTCGCGAAACTGGAGGAGGCGTACCGTCCCCACGCGGTCGCGGGTTTCGCGTAGTTCAAGGGGGCGTGGATCTGCGGAGGCACGGGTTACGAGGGCACGAACCATCCCTCTGCACCCGGGGCACCTCGTTCGAATCTCCTCTCTAAAGGCTATAGTCGTTCGATGAGATCTTCCGTCACCTTCGCTCTCGTCGTCCTCGCCCTACCGGCCGTCGCCCAGGCGCCCAAATGGACGACGTTCGCGCCAAAGGGCGAAGGCTTCAGCGTCCTGATGCCCTCCCCGCCGAAGCTCACGACCCAGAACGAGGAAGGCGTCTTGGTCCATATCTACATCTCGCAGGCTCCGCCGTTCGTGGCCATCGTGTCCAAGGCGATTCTGCCGCCGACCTTCAAAAAGCCGAACGTCGACATCATGGTCAAAACGATGCGCGAGGGCATGCTCCGCACCTCAGGATCGACGGCGACGGGCGACCACAAAACGGTCCATGGCGGGCTGACGGGCGAGCAGACCGACTTCAAGACGCCGTCGGGGGGGACGGGCCTGCTGTGGGTCGTGCGGAAGCCGAAAGCGGTCTACGCGCTGGCTATCGTGGGTCAAAAACCGCTCGGAACGGCGGACGCGAAGCGGTTCCTGGACTCGTTCCGGATCCGGTAGCGCTTCGTCGGGCGATCGGAGGTCCGGGAGCTTGGCGAGGCGGAACGCGAGAGGTCGTCGGCCCGTGGTTCTCCCGGACGATAAAGGGCGAGATGAAGACCGGATGAAGGGGCGCGCCTTTCATGCGGAAACTTCGCGCTTTTCGCCTCTACAGCGATAAAATGCGAAACGCCAGAAGCTCCGATCCGTTAACATTCCTCCGATGGGTCTGAGTCGACGCGATCTCCTCGCCGCGGGCGGCGTGGCCGCGCTGGGCGCGCTGCCCCTCGTCGGCGAGGCGAAGGCGGCGAGCCGGCGGCGCGTTCTGCGCATCGCGCACATCACCGACCTCCACGTCCAGCCCGAGCGGGGAGCCGCCCTCGGCATGGAGCGGTGCCTGGAACACGCCCAGGGGCAGAAGCCCGACCTGATCTTTATGGGCGGCGACCAGGTGATGGACTGTCTTCAGACGGACCGAGGGCGCGTGAAGCAACAGTGGGACGTGTACAACTCCGTCCTGCGGGCCAACCAGGCGGCGCCGGTGGTCCACGCCCTCGGCAACCACGACGTCTTCGGCTGGGGCAACCCGGCCCTTGCGCGCACGGAGCGCGGCTACGGCAAGGCCTACGCGATGGAGCGCATGGGGCTGACGCGGGGCTACACCAGCTTCGACCGCGCGGGCTGGCACTTCGTGATCCTCGACAGCATCGCGCCGCACCGGGCACGGGGCTACACGGCGAAGCTCGACGACGAACAGTTCGAGTGGCTGGGGGACGACCTCGCGAAAGCGAAGGGGAAGCCCACGCTGGTGATGTCGCACGTTCCCATCCTGAGCACCGCCGCCTTCTTCCACGGCGACAACGAGCGGACGGGCAACTGGCACGTTCCGGGCGCCTGGATGCACATCGACGCCCGCCGGATCAAAGACCTCTTCGCCCAGCGCAAGAACGTGGTGGCGTGCCTCAGCGGCCACATCCACCTCGTCGACCGCCTCAACTTCCAGGGGACCCGCTACTATGGGAACGGCGCGGGCTGCGGCGCCTGGTGGGGCGGCGCGTTCCAGAACGTCGCCCCCGGCTACGGGCTCGTCGACCTGTTCAGCGACGGCACGGTCGCGAACGAGTACGTCGAGTTCGGCTGGAAAGTCATGGGCTAGGAGGGTCTGGTCGGCCTAGTTCGGGCAGTTCGCGTGCCAGGGCGTCCGGTCCGGGCGGCCCGGCGTCGGTGGGATGGGGAACGCGCGCATCAGGTCCACGCCCGACCAGGGCAGGCCGCAGGGGTCGCTCAGGACGCGGCCCTTCGACTGCCATTTGGCGTGGCCGTCGAAGAACGTCATGTTCACGCCGCCACCCTGGAGATCGAGGGCGAGAACCGGCGGCCCGCCGACGGACTTCGGGTACAGGTTTTTCGGCGGCTCGAACCAGGAGTCGTCGTAGACGCCGTTCTTGATCGTGACCACCACGACGTCGGCAGGCCGCTCGACCACGCCTTCGTTCAGCCCTTCGGCGGCGCGGTTCGCCACATAGCTCCGCGGGACGAGGGGTCGCCCCGCCCCTCCGTCTTCCAGCGCGTGGGGCCGCTTGCCGGAGTCGCTGGGAGAGACGAGGATGTCGCGCGACTTCAGGTAGGGCTGGATCTGGTTCCACCAGCGGTTCTCGCGGGTCGCTCCGAAGGGGACGAGAGGTTGGGCGCGAGAGGGGTCCACGTCGTGCGCGAAGAAGAACAGCGTGCCGTCGCTCTCGTCGCAGTACATTCGCAGCCCGATCCCGATCTGGCGCTGGTTGCTCAGGCAGGCCGACTTCTTGCCCGCCGCCTTGGCCTGGGCGAAGACGGGGAACAGGATGGCCGCGAGAAGGGCGACGATCGCGATCACGACCAGGAGTTCGATGAGGGTGAAGGCGCGGCGCACGGAGCATTCTAACCCTTTAAGCTGAACCCATTCACAGGAAAAGTCGACCGTTAACGGCGCCTTAGCACGGCGAAGGGCGGCTCAGGGTTAGGGGAACGTTAGGAAGGGTCTCTTACGCTGCCGGGCGGGATAGACTCCCGTCCGATGTTCGTCGCCCTGCTTTCGCTTTTGCCTTTCGGCCCTTCGGGGGCGCGGCCTTACCTCCACATGCCGTCGGTCGACTCCAAGGCGAAGCACGATCCGTCGGGGACGACGATCCTTCCCGAGGGGCGGCTTCTCACCCCGGTGGGAGTCGCGACGCCGGTCGCGCGCAACCCGTACGGCCTCGCGATCAGCCCGGACGGGGCGCAGGCGTTCGTCGCCAGCGAAGGCAAGGGGCAGTGGCTCGACGGATGGCGGCAGACGCCCACGGTGACGCCGCAGGAGGCTCCGGGCGGCAACACGGGCGCCCTCGCGTACTCCGCCGACGGCAAGCGGCTCTACTGGGGAAGCGGCGAGAAGGGCGGCGTTCGGATCGTGGACGTCGCGACCCGCGCGACGGTGGGAGAGATCTCGCTCAACGGCACGGTGAGCGGTAAGACGTTCGAGGACAGCTACGCGAACGACCTGGCGCCGAGCCGGGACGGGCGGTACCTGTACGCGGTCGACGTCACGAACTTCCGGCTCGCCGTGCTCGATCTAAGGGAAGGCAAGCTCGTCGCCTCGATCCCGACGGGCCGCTATCCGTACGCGGTCACGGTCGTGGGCGATCGGGTCTTCGTGGCGAACATCGGCCACTTCGAGTACGCGCCGGTCGGTCCGACGAGCGATCCCAAGGCGGACCCGCGCGGGCTGACCTTCCCGCCGTTCGCGTATCCGAGCCGGGAGGCGGCGCAGGGGGTCGAGGTCGAAGGGCGGAAGGTGCGCGGCCTCGGCGAGCCGTTGGCGCAGGAGGCGTTCTCGGTGTACGGGTTCGACGTGACGAACCCGACGAAGCCCCGGCTGGCGACGGTGACGAAGACGGGGACCCCGATCGGGGCGAAGTCGTCGTGGGGCAAGGTGGTGGGCGGCAGCGGGCCGAGCTTCGTGCTGGGGGTGGGGGACTCGGTGTACGCCGCCAATTCGAACGACGACACGGTGGACGAGATCCAGGCGTCGACGGGCCGGATCGTGGGTCGGATCTCCCTAGAGCCGTCGCCCTTGGTCCACGGCTACCGGGGGGTGCAGCCGACGGGCATCGCGGTGTCGGCGGACGGGCGGCGGCTGTTCGTGGCGGAGTCGGGCCTGAACGCGATCGCGGTGGTGGACCGGGCGAGCCGAAAGGTCGTCGGGCTGATCCCGACCGCCTGGTACCCTTACCGCGTCGCGCCGACCGCCGACGGCAAGAGCCTCGCCTGCATCTGCTTCAAGGGGTTTGGGAACGGGGCCAACGGCGGTCCGAACGCGGCGAAGGATCCCTTCGCCTTTCTGCGGGGCAGCTTCCACACGATCCCCGTGCCAACGGACGCCGAGCTGGCGACGATGACGCGGAGCGTGCTGAGGAACAACGGCATCGTGGACGCGACGGCGGACTACGCGCGGATGCGCTCGCCGGTGTGGTCGAACGTCCTTGGGAAGCGGTCGGACCAGATCAAGACGGTCGTCTTCATCACGAAGGAGAACCACACCTACGACGCGATCTTCGACCGGGTGCCGGGGGCGGACGGCGATCCGTCGCTCCTCAAGTGGGGCCTCGACCAGACGATCGAAGGGCCGGGGCAGCCGACCTTGAGCCACGTCGCGGTCATGACGAACCACAACGCGCTGGCGCGGCAGTTCGCGGTCTCGGACAACTTCTACATGGAGCCGGAGGCGTCGGGGGTGGGGCACCGCTGGCTCGTGGGCATCCAGCCGAACAACTTCTGCCAGATGCTGTACACGCTCGGCTGGGACTTCAAGCTGAAGACGGCGGCGTCGGGGCGGCTCGCGTCGTTCGGGAGCAACGGATCGATGGCGCCGGAGGACTACCCGGAGGCGGGCTCGATGTGGGACAACCTGCAGCGGGGCGGGGTGAGCCTACGCAACTACGGCGAGGGGTTCGAGTTCGCGGGGGTCGAGGAGGGGGAGGACGAGGAGAAGACGGGGGCGCGGGAGGTGGTCAACATCCCGATGCCCGCCTCGATCTGGAAGGACACGAGCCGGGACTTCCCGATCTTCAACATGAACATCCCCGACAACTACCGGACGGAGTACTTCGAGAAGGAGGTTCGGGAGCGGTACCTGAGCGGCAAGCTTCCCTTCCCTTCGTTCCTCAACGTGACGCTGTGCAACGACCACGGGACGGGGCCAAACGCGAAGAAGGGGTATCCGTACCGCGCCTCGTGGATGGCGGACAACGACCTGGCGCTGGGGCGGATGGTCGAGTTCCTATCGCACACGCCGCAGTGGAAGCACATGCTGATCCTCGTCACGGAGGACGACGCAGGGGGCGAGCCGGACCACGTCGACGCCCAGCGCAGCGTGCTGCTGGCGATCGGCCCGTACGTGAGGCGAAAGTACGTGTCTCACCGGCACACGACGATCACGAGCATGCACCGGACGCTCTACCAGATCTTCGGGCTACCGCCGCTCAACCTGTTCGACGCGGTGTCGAACGACCTCGCGGACTGCTTCACGGCGACGCCGGACCTTACACCGTACACGGCGAAGCCCGTCGACAAACGGCTGTTCGACTGGCCTCGGTCTCGGGACAAGAAGGATCCCGACTACCGTCTCGCGCGCAAGGCGCCGACCATCGAGCGCGACGCTTTCGACCGCCCGGAGCGCCGGAAGAGATAGGTGTTCTTGCGGAGGTTTCCGCGTGCGTCGATCCTTAACACAGAATCAATATCCTGTTAACAAAGCAGGGGGATCATGAAGACGTTCCGTTCGGAGCCTTTCCTATGATTCGCCGCGCCTTTACCCTGATCGAACTTCTCGTCGTGATCGCGATCATCGCGATCCTCGCCGCCATCCTGTTCCCCGTCTTCGCCCAGGCGAAGCTCGCCGCGAAGAAGACCGTGTCGCTGAGCAACGTCAAGCAGCTCGGCACCTCGACCCAGATCTACGTCGGCGACTGGGACGACGTGACCCCTTCCGTCTGGGGCACTCCGGACTCGACGCAGTGCAACCAGGCCGCTGGGCTTTGGCAGGGCTGTTCCAACGAGTGGTGGATGCCGATCTTCCCGTACTTCAAGTCGATCGACCTGATCTACTCCAGCGAGCGGATGAAGCCGGACACGAACTGGATTCGGAACGGCGTCTTCAAGGCGAAGTACGTTTCGGCCTACGGTTACAACTGGGGTCCCTTCGGGTGGCGCGGCGGCGGCATGCTGAACCAGCAGACCTACCCGACGACAGGCGGCAACATCAACTCGGGCAAGTCGATGACGTCCGTCACAAACCCGGCGGGCGTGTTCATGTTCGGCGACACCTACGACACGCCCCGCGCGACGGTCGGCATCGGCTTCTCCGGAGACGACTACAACGGCTACAGCGTTTCGGGAATGCGGTACGGCGGATCGTTCAACTACGCGTTCGTCGATGGTCACGCGAAGGCCCTGAAGATGAAGGGCGGCATCCTTCCCGGCGCGTTCAACGACCGCTGGATCATGCCCTCGAACACCGCCCAGTACGGCGCCGCGTACTGCAGCGACCCGGACGCGATCCTCAATCCGGAGACCGGCGGTTCCGTCCTGAACACCTCGCCCGCCGCGCCGGCCATGGCCTGCGGCGCCTACGCCCAGTGGGTGGTCGACAACACGAACACGGCCTGTGCGGGCGGTACGGGCTCCGCCTGCCGCTTCACGAACTGACCCGTTCGAGCCCTCGCTAAACGGCGAGGGTCTCTGAAACGACAAGGTTCAGGAGGGCGGCCTAGCCGCCCTCTCTTTTTATTCGATCGACTCGACCGATCCCTTCGCGAGACGCGAAGACCGACCGCTCTTCGGCCTCCGCCTCGGCGGCGAGTAACCTTCACCGGAGCGGGAAACGACTCCATGCAGACGAGACGCGACTTTATCCGCAACGCCGCCGTGCTGACGGGCTCCGCCTTCGTGGGCGGCTCGATCCCCGAGGCCGTCGCCAAGGCGATGGCGATCGACCCGGAGCGGGGCACGACCTTCCAGGACGCGGAGCACATCGTGGTTCTTATGCAGGAGAATCGATCGTTCGACCACTGCTACGGAGCGCTGCGCGGGGTGCGAGGATACCGCGATCCGCGCGCCCACGTCCTGCCCGACGGCGATCCCGTGTGGTTCCAGAAGGACGCCAAGGGCGACGCGTACGCACCTTTCCGGCTCGACATGAAAGGGACCAACGTCACCTGGATCGGCGGCCTTCCCCACTCCTGGCCCGATCAGGTGGACGCCCGAGCGGGCGGGCGGTACGACCGGTGGCTCGTCGCCAAGCCGCGCAAGGAGCTGCCTTTTACCCTGGGCCACTACGCCCGGCAGGACATCCCGTTCTACTACGCGCTCGCGGACGCCTTCACGGTGTGCGACGCGGCCTTCTGCTCCTCGCTCACCGGCACGACGCCCAACCGCCTCTTCCTCTGGACGGGCACGATCCGCAAGGACGCGAACGATTCGCCGCGCGTGCAGAACGGCGACACGGACTACGACGCCGAGGCGGCCTGGACGACGTTCCCCGAGCGGTTGGAAGACGCGGGCGTATCGTGGCGCATCTACCAGAACGAGGTCAGCCTCGACACCGGCTTCCGGGGCGAGGAAGACGCATGGCTCTCGAACTTTACCGACAACCCGATCGAGTGGTTCACCCAGTACAACGTCCGCTTCGCCAAGGGGCGGCGGGCCTATCTTGCGGGACTCTCGAAAAGCCTTCCCGCACAGATCGCGGAGAGGGAGCGGTTCGCCCAGGTCGCACAGATGACGCCCGAGGCGGGCGAGCGGCTGACGAAGGAGATCCAGGCCTTTAAGAAGCAGCTCCAGGAGGTCGAGGCGGAGCGCGCCGTCTACCACGACGCCGCCTGGGAGGCCTTGCCACCGCGCGCCAAGGCCCTGCACGAAAAAGCGTTCACCACGAACGAGGGCGATCCCGACTACCGCGCGCTGACGACCCTGCGGTACCAGGACGGGGACAAGGCGCGCGAGGTCCAGGCGCCGAAGGGCGACACGCTCCACCGATTCCGCGAGGACGTGCGGACGGGAGGGCTTCCCGCGGTCTCGTGGATCGTCGCCCCGGAGAACTTTTCCGACCACCCCGGCGCGGCGTGGTACGGCGCGTGGTACGTGTCGGAGGTCCTGAACGTCCTGACGGAAGACCCGGCGGTGTGGAAGAAGACGGTTCTCGTGCTGTGTTACGACGAGAACGACGGCTACTTCGACCACGTGCCACCCTTCACGGCCCCGCATCCGGACCAGCCCGAGACGGGGAGGGTCTCGGAGGGAATCGACACCGCCGTCGACTGGGCGAGCGCCCACGGGCGGGACCACGCGATCGGTCTGGGTTTCCGCGTTCCGATGGTGGTCTGCTCGCCCTGGAGCCGGGGCGGCTGCGTGAATTCGCAGGTGTTCGACCACACGTCGATCCTCCAACTGATGGAGGTCTGGCTCGCCGGGAAGGGCAAGCCGGTGCGGGAGACGAACATCAGCGACTGGCGGCGCACGGTGTGCGGCGACCTGACCTCCACCTTCCGTCCCTACCACGGAGAGCGGCTGGAACTGCCCCAGCCGCTCGACCGCGACGCGACGGTCGAGGCGATCCACGCCGCGCGGTTCAAGTCGCCGCCTCAGGGCGGCAAGGCCCTGGACCCGGCCGAGATCGCGGCGTCCGACGTGGGCGTCCTGCAGGAGCGGGGGACGCGACCTTCGTGCCCGTTGCCCTACGATCTCACGGCGAACGCGACGGTTCGGGGGGAGGCGCTGTGGGTCGAGCTCACCGCCGGGAAAGGCGCGGGCGCGCCGTTCAACGCTTACGTCTACGGCGAAGCGATGAAGGCCCGCGCCTACGCGGCGCGTCCGGGAAGCCCCTTGCGGGACGAGTTCGCCTTCGAGGAGGCGTACCACGTCCGGATCGACGGGCCGAACGGGTTTATGCGCGAGTTTCGGGGGACGAAAGGCGATCCGGGGATGGCGGTCGTCGTGGAAGGGACGCGGGTCAGGCTTTCGAACGGCAGTGCGGCGTCCCAGACGTTCGAGGTTCGGGACGAGACGTACGGCGCGAAGCCTATTCGGAAGACGGTAGCCTCCGGCGGCCACGCGGCGGTCGAGATGGACGCGGCCAAGAGCCATGGCTGGTACGACTTCACGGTGCGGGTCGGCGATCTGGTCTACCGCTACGCGGGGCGGATCGAGACGGGCCGGTGGAGCGTCACCGACCCGGCGATGGCTTAGGCCGGTCTCGTCCTTCGGGTCTTTCCAAAGGTCCGATCCTCGCGCGGCGCTCCAGAGGCGACGTCGGGCTCGATTCTTCCGTCGGTCGGGAGGATCGAGCCTAGGGCGATCGGACGCCGCCCCGGCGCTCCATCGAGGGCCTTGAAGGGATAACGTTGTGCTAACCGCCCTTTAAAAGAGACTTAACGGGTTCAAAGGACAATCGCAGCGTCTTCCGAGAGAACCATGAAAAAGGCGTTCACCCTTATCGAACTGCTGGTCGTGATCGCGATCATCGCGATCCTCGCCGCCATCCTGTTCCCCGTCTTCGCCCAGGCCAAGGCCGCCGCGAAGAAGTCGGTCTGCCTCAGTAACACGAAGCAGATCGGCACTGGCATCCTGATCTATCTGAACGACTCGGACGACACATATCCGACCGCGTGCAACATCGGCGGCTCCATCCAGCCCGACGCGAGCGTCGGCAAGTACTACCCGCAGCTCCGGACGATCGTCCAGCCCTACGTCAAGAACACCGACATCTGGTTCTGCCCGATGGAGAAGCGTCCCACAGCCTGGGAGACGGACGGCGTCGAGCAGGCTCTTACCAACGTCGGCGTCGCGGACGATCCCACCTTCAAAGGAGCCGGATCGTCCTACGCCTACAAAGCCCGCAACAAAGCGACGACGAACTGCAGCGCCGTTCCGGGCGCGCCGGGAACGGACTGCGAGGGAAACATCGCGGGAGCCTCCGGGACCGCCATCGACGCCGTTTCGGACTTCTGGATGTTCTGGGACGCCGACTCGAACTACAGCCGTCACACGGACGGGGGCAAGGAGACGTTCGCGACGAGTCCGAAGTGCGCCTGGAACGGGGGGACCAAGGGCCAGATCGCGACCTTCGCGGACGGCCATTCCAAGCTGACCCGCATCCCGCGGCCCCAGTTCTGGGAGCGGATGTACTTCGACGGCAAGGTCTACTCGCCCAACGGCGGCTGCCTCTAGGGCGAGGCGTCGGCCGGAGGAGGCTAGCCCGTTCGTTCGAGGCGGAACGAGCGGGCGACGAAGTACGACGCTTCCCAGACGAGCAAGCTCGGAGGCGTTTGGCCGCCCCGTGGCGCGTCGCTCGACGACGCCATTCCCACGTCGGCCCCGATGGCCTGGAGAGCCGCCTCGTACGCCCGCATAAAGCGCTCCGGCCCTTCCGCGAGGATTCCGAACGGCTGGTCCATCATCGATCCGCGGAGGAACCTTCCGAGCGGGATCCATTCGCCGATGTGTCTCCAGGTCCCGCGTGCGAGCGCGCCATGGGCTTGGGCGACGGCTCCCCAGGCGCGCAGAGGGTCGGGCAAAGGCGTAGCGATGGATATCCAGGCCCGCCGGTCCAGGTAAGGCGCAAGGAGGGCGTGATCGGAGAACCACGCCGGTCCGCCCCGTCCGCCTCGCCACGCGAACTCGAGACAGTCGTCTATCTCCAAGCGCCAGTCCGCTTGGGCGTCGGCATCGTCCACAGTGCAGAACTCGAGGCGGCACCCTCCGTCGCGCAACGCGCAAGCCAGGAACGTGGTGTTCGCCGCGCCTTCGTCGCAGGCGGTCTCCCACCACCCATCGAGTTCGGCCAGCGGATCATCCACGGACCCCATTCTGACGCATAGAGAGCGGGACGCCCGCCGAGGAGGACCGGCCCCGGGAACGCCCCGCTCTCTTTCCGAAGGGCGGCTAGTTGCCGCCGCGCGGACCCTGGGGCGGGCGCATCGCGAACGGCTTGCCGCCCATCGCCTTGAGGGAGGCCTTCTGCTCGTCGGTCAGGATCGCGGCGATCTTCGCTTCCAGGGCCTTCCTGCGGACGTCGTTAGGGCCACCGGGACCGCCTCGCCCTTCAGGGCCGCTCTGGGGCGGGCCGCCGAAGTCGCCGCCTCCCGGCCCACCGGGAGGCGGGCCACCCCTATCGTCACCGGATCCGCCGCCGGGACCTCCGGGACCGCCATCCGGACCGCCGGGGCCGCCTTCGGGACGGGCGGGCACGAGGGTCTTCAGCTGGGCCTTCTGGTCGGCGGTGAGACCGAGCTTCGTCTGGATCGCGGGAACCATCGCGGCGGAAAGGCCCATCGCTTGGATCTGGATCTCGGCTAGCCGCTGGGCTTGGACCGGGGTAAGAAGGGCCTTGATCTTGGCCTCGGCCGCCGCTTCGGCCTTGTCGCGGTCCATGCGGTCGGGCGGTCCACCAGGGCCACCGTCTCCTCCGAGACCGCCGCCTCCCGGACCGCCTTGGCCGTCAGGGCCGCCGTCCGGCCCACCTCCGGGGCCGCCTCCGGGGCCACCCCTCATCGGGCGCACGGACCGGGCGATCTCGTCGATCGCGGCGCGCTGGTCGTCGCTCAGGCCCAGTTCGGCCACGACCTCCGGGCGATCGACCAGGGACGCGATCGGGGGCAGGCGGTCGAGCCGCTGGGGTCCGCCCATGCGACCGCCGCGTCCCCCCATTCCGCGCCCGCCCCGTCCACCGGGAGGACCGCCGAAATCTCCGCCCTGCTGGGCGAAGGCCGCGCTCGTGACGGCCACCATGAGGGCGGCGAGGACGAACCGCTTCGAGAGGAATCGGGAATGCTTCATCGTTGTTCTCCGTTCTAAAGCCCCGCTTGGGGGATGAAAGGATTATCAACGAGGGGAATGAAGGCGACATGAAGCGAAAAGAAAAGGCCCCGCGATCCGTTTTGGGGATCGCGGGGCCTTTTCGGATGTCGTCGTGCGGAATTTCCACCCCTCCCTTGCGGCGTGGGCGACGAGAACCTTCCTAATCGGACGGCTCTCGCGAAGGCTTCGCCTCCGGCTACACGCTTCGCGTTTCCCCATCCTGCGCCGGATCAGCCAGCGGCGGGCGCATCGGTCGGGGCGGCGATGACCACGGGGCGACCGGCGGAGTCGAGGTAGCGCCAGACGGCGGCGGCGTCGGGAATCTGGCGGCCCTGAAGGTACTTGGTGTCGAGTTGGCCCGCGCGCTGGTTTGCGGCCTGGGCGCCGGCCACGTTGCGGGCGGCCGACTGGGCGGCGCTCAGGGCGTAGTAGGAGCCGGGGTCCATCGGCGCGGAGCGCACGGCGGCCTGGGCGTAGCGCACGGCCTCGGTGGGGTTCCCCTCGAACACGGCGACCATCGCCAGCCCGGCGAGGGCCTCGGAGGCTTCGGGACGAGCCACAAGGGCGGTCTCAAAGTAGGCGCGGGCCTCGGCGTAGTGTTGGGCCTTCTCCTTCTCGTCCATCGAGCCGCGCTGCGTCACGGCAATGGCGTCGTTCGCGTACTCGACGTACAGGTCGGCCATCGCGGGCTCGGCGAGAACGCCGACCCGGAACGACTTGGTCGCGTCGCCGTAGTTCTGCTGCTTGGCGGCGATCGCCATCTGGAAGTAGCGCACGTCGGCGCGCTGACCCTGGTCTTTGCCCAGGCTGTCGCTCAGGCTCCGCAGGACGTCGGTCTTGCCACGCTTGAGGGCGATGTAGGCCTGGGCGGTGCGAACGCCGAGGTTCTCGGAGTCGGCGAGGACCGCCTCACGGATCGCCTCGTCGCTCCCAGCGTCGTCGCCACCGTCGGCGAGGGCGACCGCCTTGAGAGCGAAACCATAGGCATCGAGGGAGCCCGCGCGTTGGAGCGAGTTCAGGGTGTTGAGGGCGTCCTGGCGGCTGTTCGTGCGGAGTTGCACGTAGGCCAGCCGGTCGGCGAGAGCGGCGTTCTTCTGGTCCTTCGCAAAGGCGTCCTTGAGCACGCTGAGGGCGGCTCCATAGCGCCGGGCATTGATCGCGGCGTCGGCGTAGGGGAGGACGGGAGCCTTGGGCATCGTATCGAGCCCCGCGTCCAGGGCCTGTCGGCGTGCGACGACGGCGGCGGAGAGGGCGTCTTTGATGTCCTTGAGGACGGTGGCACGGTCGCTGTCGGGCCGGGCGTAGATGCGGAAGGCGCGCTGGACGTTGATGCCGGAGAGAAGGCTGAGGGCAATGGGGTCCTCGGGCTTGGCGGCCTTGGCCTCCTCGGCCTGGAGCTGCGCCTGGTCCCACTCGCCGAGGCCGGTGTAGGCGCGGGCGAGGACCACGCGCGCGTCGAAGTCGCCCTTCTCGATCTTGAGGGCGATGCGTCCCTGGTCGCGCGCCTCCGCGAACTTGCTGTCGCTCAGGAGGTCCTTGGCCTTGTCGACGTGGTAGGCCGCGCCCTTGCCGAGTTCGTTGTCGACGGTGAGGTTCAGGGACTTCTCGCCCGCCTTGCTCTCGACGGTGTAGGCTTTGAAGCGGACCTTGACGGGGCCGTCGTCCACACCGACGGTGTCGAGCTTGAACTCGTAGGGCGTGCTTTCGTCGGTGTCCTGCAGGTTGCCGTTCACGTAGAACTCGACCTTGTTGATCGCCGTGTCGGCGGCGACGGACACGCGGAAGGCGCGCTCGCCGCGGATGGTCTCGCCATCCTTGGCGTTGACGTTGACGACCAGCGGCACGCGCGGCAGCAGGGCCAGGGCGGAGGCAAGAAGGAGGACGCTCATGGGCGGGAGTTGACCTAGGTCTAGACTACTATGACGTGTCAGGCGGCTGAAACATTCGGCCGTTCGGGTTTCGAGCCCGATCCGCCGCCGTAGGTCCGAAGACCTACGGCGAAAACACTGGCAGTGTTTTCGATGTTGTCCCATGACGATGGACCGACAGGCATGGAGCTCCGAGGCATGGGCCGCCTACTTTCGCGACAACATGGACGACGTGGCTCCGATCTCCTGGGAGGCAGGGGCGCAGGTCACGAGCGAGGAACGCGAGGCCATCATGGCGTCCGTGCAGGGCTTCCAACTCGGGGAGAGCTCTGAGGGGCGGCATCTTATCGACCGGGCGCGGGCCTGGGCCGAGTCTCACGGAGATCCGGCCTACGTCGAGGCGGTTCGCCTCTTCATCGCCGAGGAGGGGCGGCACGCCCGCGACCTCGGCCGGTTTATGGACCTCGCGAGTATTCCCCGCATCCGAAAGGCGCTCTCGGACACCGCATTTCGGAGTCTTCGTCGTGCCGCCGGGCTGGAGCTGTCGATCGCCGTCCTCGTCACCGCCGAGATCGTCGCACAGGTCTACTACGCCGCTTTGCGCGAGGCGACGGGCTCATCGGTCCTGCGCGCGCTCTGCGACCGGATCTTGCGAGACGAAGAGGCTCATGTCCGTTTCCAGTCGGAGAGGCTCGCCCTTCTCGCGCGTGGACGCAAACGGGTCAGCCTTCGGTTGCGCACCGCGGCCCAAAGGGGATTGATGTTCGCCACGCTGTTCGTCGTCTGGCCCGCCCATCGACGCGCCTTTCGGGCCGGGCTCTACTCTTTCCACCGTTTTGCCGCAGAGACTTGGGCCGCCTTGGAGCGTGCGCTGCCACTCATGGACCCGCGTGGCTACGATTGGCCGGCTGAGGCGCCGCCCTCCGCGGCCGCGTTCGTGGGTCGAGCCACCTAGCCGGGCGGCCAGTCGAGCTTGCGGCCGCCGAGTAGATGGGCGTGAAGGTGGGGGACGGTCTGGCCGCCGTCCTCGCCCTGGTTGATGACGAGGCGGTAGCCGCCGGTGAGACCCTGCTGTTCGGCGATCGTCTTGGCGGCGTTGAGAAGGCCCAGGTGGTCGCCCGTATCGGGCAGCTCGGCGAGGCCGGGGATCTCCGCGCGGGGGACGATGACGATGTGGACGGGAGCCTGAGGGGCGATGTCTCGGAAGGCGACGACCCTCTCGTCCTGGTACACGACGTCGGCGGGGATCTCGCCCTGGATGATCCGCGTGAAGAGCGTGGACATGGAGTCTAGGTACCCTGAAACGAGTGTCTCAGCGTGGGCTGCTGCCGGGCCGGGGGAAAAACCGGTTCCGGAGGTTCGTTTCGTCGGCGATGCCCGGAGCCGCCGCGTGGTTCGTCCGGACGATCTGCTCGACCCTTCGGGTGGAGTGCGTCGACGAGGAGCGGTTCTTCGGCATCGAGGGCGGCAAGATCCTGTGCCTCTGGCACGGGCGCCCGCTTCCGATGACCGCCCGGATGCGGGGGGTGCCTATCACCGTCCTCATCTCCCTCTCGCGCGACGGCGAGCTGATCAACGGCATCCTGCAGAGTCTCGGGTACGAAGCGGCGCGCGGCAGCAGCGGCCCGAGCGGGGCGCGGGCGCTCGCGAGCTGCATCAAAACGCTGCGGGCGGGCGGCATCGTGGGAGTCACGCCCGACGGGCCGCGCGGGCCGAGCGGCGTCCTGCAGCCGGGCGTCATGACGATGGCGCGCAAGTCGGGCCGTCCGATCGTGCCGACCGGATCGAGCTCGCGCCCACGCCTCGTGATGGGTTCCTGGGACCGGTTTATGGTGCCCCTTCCCTTCGCCCGGTCGATCATCCTGTTCGGGGAGCCGGTGTACGTGCCGGACGACGCGGACGACGCGGCGGTGGAGGCACTCCGGGAAGGGGTGCAGAGGGAGATGCGTCGGCTTCAGGACGAGGCGGATCGCCGTCTCGGGGTGCCGACCTTCGCCGAGATGTCGGCGAAGCGCGCCGTCTAGGACCGTCTCAAGGGTTCTCGGACGGCGAACGGCCGCTTCCTCCTCGTTAGAGGAGGAAGCTCACACACTCTAAGCGGTGACCCTTTCGCGGTGGATCCGCAGGGCTTCGGCCTTGCGCTCTTCGGGGGTCATCGTCAGCTCGCGCTGGCGGCGCTCCGCCTCTTCGGGGCTAACCCAGCGGACGTTCCAGACGAGGCCGACCCGTTCCATGAGGCGCAAGGCGCGAGCGCTCGGGTCGAACTGGCCCTTGAACATGCCGTGGTTCGCGGCATGGCCGATGGCGTGGTGGTTGTTGTGGTTCGTCTCGCCGCAGGTCATCCAGGCGAGGAAAAGGGAGAGCGGGTAGCCGAGGGGACCTCGGAGCCAGAAGTTGGTGCTGCGGTCGTCCGTGTCGAAGTCGCGCTTGCCGAAGGTGTGGGCGCCGGAGTTGACCCAGTAGGTGCCTTGGTTCGCGAAGAAGATCGCGACGCCGCCGCCCCAGAGGAGGCCGTCCCACCAGCCGATGCCCACGAGCGCGCCCATGGCCGCCGGGATAGCGAGGCCGAGGGCCGCCCAGGCCCAGGTCCACTTGGAGATCCACATCGCGAGCCGGTCCTTCTTGAACACGGGGTTGACCTCGCGTTCGAAGTTGCTGTCGATAAGCCAGCCCCAGTGAGCGTGCCAGAAGCCGTGCTCCGGGGAGTGGGGATCCTCGTCCTTGTCCGCGTGGCGGTGGTGCTCGACGTGGTCCGTCGCCCAGCGGACGGGCTCGCCCTGGATGCTGGCACAGCCCAGCGCGAGGAAGGTTCCGCGCAGCCAATCGTGGGTCTCGTAGCTCTTGTGGGTGAGCCCCCGGTGGAAGCCGAGCGAGATGCCGTACATCCGAGCCTTGATGCCGACGATCAGAAACGCGGCGCAGGTAAGGATGTAGGGCAGGTGGCCGCGTTGCGGCGACGTGCTGAACTTCATCGCGGCCACCAGGACCACGATGCAGGGCAGGATCATGATCGCGATGGTGATCGCTTTCTGCCAAGCGGGCTTTCGATATTCGGCGACGGTCATTCGGTCTCGTTTCCGGGGCAATCCCCGAAGGCCTTGGGTACGTACGCCCGGTGTGGCGGAACGTTGCGCCCTTGGATATTTTGGCCCTTCCCGTAAACGTCACAGGAGCCTAAGCGACGATCTTTTGACCTGAACGACGGTCCACCTTAGAATCGTCCATCCTTTCCAGGAGTTCCTCTTTGCGGCAGATCAACGCCCCGAAGCCGCCGGCTTGGCGCGATCCGGCCCGTTTGCGAGCGGAAAGACGCCGTCAGCGGCTTCGTCCCGTCCTGTTCCTTCTGAGCCTCCTCGTCGGCCTGCTCCTCGCGCTGCCGCCCGGAGGCCGGTACGACGAGGCGATCTCCCTGCAGCTCGCCCACGGGGCCCCGTCCGCCTGGGCGCTCTTCGTCGCAATGGGCGTCACCTTGGGGTACTTGGCGGTGCGGCTCTGGAGTTGGGAGAATCGGGCGTGGGCGATCGCCGCCGGTCTCGTGATCTTGGGCCTGGGCGCGATCGCAGTGACCGATCCCTATTCCTCGAGCCATCAGGACACCTTCATGGCCCTATGCGGCGTCATCCTGCTGGGTCAGTTCGGCTTCTTCTACGGGCACCTGGACTTGCGGCTGTTGCCGACGAGCGTCCTCACGGCCGTAGCGATCTTCCTCTGCTTCACCCACCTCGGCTTGGGCGAGCGGCTTCTTATCGCCTCGTCGCTCGCCGCGCTCAACGTGCTCGTCTACGGCCATCTGGATACGTAGGCCACGAAGATCGAGGAGAATCTACAATCCACGGTGCGTACTTTTCTCTCCGCGGGCGAGGCTTCGGGCGACGCCTACGGGGCGGCCCTCGTCCGCGAACTTCGAACGCTGGGAGAAGCCGGTCCCTTCGAGGGGTTCGGCGGACCGCGCATGCGGGCGGAAGGGATCGAGATCCTAGCCGACACGTCTCGTTTCGGGGCGATCACGATCGCGCACGCCTTGCCGCTCGTGCCGTACGGACTCGCGGCCTACCTTGGGGCCAAGCGGCGTCTGGCCTTGGGCGAGCCGGGGCTTTTCGTTCCGATCGACTTCGGGGCGATCAACATCCGCCTCGCTCGCCACGCCCGGAAACATGGCTGGCGAGTGTTCTACTTCGTGCCGCCCGGCTCATGGCGACACGATCGACAGGGGCGCGACCTGCCCACGCTCGCCCACCGGATCGCCACTCCCTTCTCGTGGTCGGCAGAGATCCTCCAGGGCATGGGGGCGGACGCGCGGTGGTTCGGCCACCCGATCAAGTCGCTCGTGGGCGCGGGCGGAGTCCCCACCGCGAGGACGCTCCTCGCCGTCCTGCCCGGATCGCGCCGCCACGAGATCGACAACAACCTTCCAGTCTTGGCGGAGGCCCTGCGGGACTGGCCCCACCCGCTCGAGTTCGCGCTCGCTCCCGGCGCGAACGTCGACGCGATCCGTGCCGCTTGGCTTCGATCAGGAGACGCCTTCACCGTCGGCGACACGCTCGGAGTTCTGCGCCGCGCACGCGCCGCCGTCGTCTGCTCCGGGACGGCGACCCTGGAAGCGGCCCTGCTGCGCGTTCCGACGGTCGTGATGTACGAGGCGGACGATCGGATGCGGCGCGAGGAGCGGATTCTGACCCGCCTCGGCCTATTCCGCCGCCCGGAGTACGTCGCGCTCCCGAACATCCTGCTCGGGCGACCGGCGGTCCCAGAGCGGATCGACCGAGTCGATCCGCTCTGGCTGCGGGCGCGGGTAGAGTCTTTGTGGCAGGACGGTCCTGAACGGCAGGCGCAACTCGCGGCGTTCGAGGAGTTGGACGCCGTGCTCGGTCCGGACGACGCGATCGCGCGGACGGCGGAATGGGCGATGGAGCCGTGGTCTGCGGACGAGAAGCGGTCTTAGGGCCGAACCTTCTTCCTGGAACGGGCGATGGCCCGCACCGTCCAAAGTGAGGATGGACGAACTGCTCATCGTCGGGGCGGGGCCGACCGGGCTGATGCTCGCGGTGTGGCTCGCCCAGTGCGGCGTTCGGGCGCGGATCGTCGAGCCCAAGCCAGGGCCGACGCCAGAGACGCGAGCGGTCACCCTCCAGGCCCGAACGCTCGAGTTCTGGAATCTGCTCGGCATCGCGGACCGGGCACTCGCGCGGGGGCGGCAGGCAGCGGCGACGAACGTTTGGGTGGATGAGCGCGTCGCCGCGCGCCTGCCTCTCGGAGAGGTCGGGCAAGGGCTCAGTCCGTACCCGTTCGTCCTGATCCTGCCCCAGAGCGAGACGGAGGCGATCCTGTACGATCGGCTACGAGAGTTGGGCGGCGAGGTCGAATGGGGAACGCGGGTCGATTCGGTCGAGGGGAACCGGGTGACGTTCGGCGACGGATCGGAAGGGAGCTACCGATTCGTCCTGGGGTGTGACGGCGCGAGCAGCGTCGTGCGCAAGGGCGCGGGTCTGGGTTTCCCCGGCGGCACCTACACGGGCCGGTTCTTCGTCGCCGACGTGGACGCCGAGGGCGAGGTCGTGCCCGGCGAGGTGAACGTCGCGTTCCTGCGAGACCGATTCTTCGCTTTCTTCCCGCTCAAGGACGAGAACCGCTACCGGATGGTCGGCCTGCTTCCTCCCGGCGTCGATCCGGAGACGGCGACGGTCGAGGCCGTGCGGGGGGAGATCGAGTCGCGGATGAAGACGCGGATCGACCGGGTGCGCTGGTTTTCCGTCTACCGGGTTCACCACCGAGTCGTGGAGCGGTTCCGTAGAGGGTCCGTCTTTCTCCTGGGCGACGCCGCCCACGTCCACAGCCCCGTCGGAGGGCAGGGTATGAACACGGGGCTGGGGGATGCGGCGAACCTCGCCTGGAAGCTCGTCGAGGTGTTGCGGCACGGTGCGGACGAGACTCTGCTCGACACCTACGACGCCGAGCGACGGCCTTTCGCCCGCTCGCTCGTCGCGACCACCGACCGGGCGTTCGCCCTGGTGACACGCGACGCGGCCTTCGCCCGCCTGCTCCGCACGCGGTTCCTGCCCGTTGGGCTTCGTCTCGCCTTGCGCTTCCAGCCTTTCCGAAGGCTCGCGTTCCTCACGGTGTCGCAGACCCGCATCTCCTACCGGAAGGGGCCGCTCGCGGTGGGCGACCTCGGCCGTTTTCGAGGCGGCGACCGCTTGCCGCCTTACCCAGACGACGGGGCGCGGCCCGATCGCTGGCGGTTGGTCGTCGCGCCTTCACCGACCCGGGGCGCCGAGACTTGGTGCGCGGCGCACGACGTCGATCTGAGGGTGACCCCGAAGGGCGCGGTCGCGTTGTTGGTCCGCCCCGACGGATACATCGGGCTTGCAGCTTCCCGTTTCGATGCGGCGGCGTTCGACCGTTACCTCCACGATCAGATCAGACGTCCCGGAGAATCCGAGCGATGAGGAGCATATTGCCGCGCCGGGCGTACACGATCAAGCGGCCGTTCTCCGCCATCGTGCAGACGGGCAGGCCGAAGGCGTCGAGTTCGGGGCGGCGGCGGCCCATCTCGGGGAACCGCGCAAGGTCGTCGCACAGGGCGAGGAGTCGCGCCAGCGCGGCCTCGGCGGCGACCTCGCCTTCTCGGCCCACGACCTCGTGGACGACGGCGACGAGGTCGTCCTGCGCCTTGTGGCTGTAGGAGAGTCCCCTCACGCCTTGCGCGCCCTCCACCACAGATCGTCCAGCGTGACCGCTCCGGCCCGACCGGCCACCGCCTGTTCGAGCCCTACGAGCACGGCACGACGCAGAGGGCCGCCGTCGTTGCGAGTCTCGTACTCGCGTAGGGCGGTCTCCACCAGCGCCTCGGGCGTGGCGAAGCGCGCCTCCTTCAGGCAACGCTGAACAAATCGCTCCCGCTCGGAAGAAAGCTCGACCCTCACACTCAGGGCTTTCCACGAGCGAGACGAACGACTCCCCGTAATCGCACGGGCCTCGGTCAGGCGACGGGGCGCCCCCGACGGGGATCGAGATCGACGGGCGGTTCACGCCTTCGGACGGATCGCCAGCTTTAGGGTGGCGTAGCCATCGATTTGGAAGTGCTCCACGCGGATCCGGTGGCGACCGGCGGAAAGGGTCACGTTGCGCCGGTACGCGGTCGGCCCCTGGTAATGCCAAGCGTCCTCGATCAAGGGCTTGCCGTCGAGCCAGACGCGCGCTCCGTCGTCCGTGGTCAGTTCGACGGTGTACTCGCCTTTGGGAAGGTTGAAGAAGCCGTCGGCGGCGGTGGCATAGTGGTCGTTCGGGAGGCCGGGGACGAGAGCGTAGCCCACGAAATCGAGGCGGTCCGTTCGCAGTTGCTTCAGCGGCTTGGCGAGGAGGGCGGTCGCGAAGTCTTTGGGCGGAGAGTGCGGATCGTTCGGGTTCTCACTCGCCTTCCAGGCGTAGAAGCGGACGCTCCAGTCGATGGGAGCGAAGAACTTCGAGAAGCCGAAGCGGACGGGCCGGTTCGCCGGGGTCACGACGCCGCGCGCGTCGGTCGTGGCCGCGCCGACGTACTCCAACTCGACTTTCGTCGTTCCGACTTGCCCTTTGGGAACGTCGATCCCGACCGAGCCGGGCACCGGCCCGGTCGTGGCGTCGAGCTTCGCGCCCTGGGCCGAGACGAGTCGCCACCGGCCCTTCGGCCCGAGGATTCGGTACCGTCCCGTTTCGGTGATCGTGCCCGCCTTGCGGGCTCCGCTTCCCGCGCTCGTGCCGCCCGGGAGCGGTGCGCCGCCGGATGCCTTCTTCTCCGGCCACAGCAGAGGCCGTCGCCCATCGTAGGGTCCCCATTCGTCCACGAGGATCGTCGACCAGCCTTGGGGAGTCCCCTTGGCGATGAAAGGCATCTTGCCGCCCTTGAGCGGGGCGATCCGAAACTTCGCGATCGCCTCCGGCGCCCAGGGAGCGGGATCGAGGGGATTCCAAGCGGGTTCCGGGCCTTCGGCTCGAGGGAGGGTCTCGACCGTGCCGGGCAGGCCGGTCAGGGGTCTCGTCGAACGGTTCGTCAGGGGAAGCGGGGAGAAGGGCGACGGTCCCGATGGAATCCGTACCGCCTGCCCTACGTCCAAGAAGTCGTTCTCGCTCAGGAGGGTGTTCGTCGTGCCGCGTAGATCGAGGGCGAGGGCGACGCTCCGGAATTCGTTGCCGACGATGCGGTGGTCGCGACTTCGGACGTCGCGCTTCTTCGCGTAGGCGAACGACGGATCAGGAGCGTCGGCCCAGAAGGCGACCGCCACGTCCTCGCCCCGGAAGCGGTTGAAGGCGAGCGTATCGACCTGGCCGTGTTCGATGGCGACGCCCCGCTGGTTGCCCTGGAAATCGTTGCCGATGATCTGGGTGTCGTAGCTGTAGCCGCCCCACAGGCCGTGATAGGCGCCATGAACGCGGTTGCCCACGAAGTAGTTTCGGCTGAAGGTGGCCTCGATGGCGTTCGTCGGGGCGTGGCTGAAGTCGTTGGCGAAGCAGAGGTTGTCGTTGCACCCGCCCTCGCCCGTGTCCATCGTTCCCTGTCCCGCCCAGAGAAAGAAGCCGTCGCCGCCGTGGGTCGCGGAGTTGTAGGCGAACAGGTTCCGGTTGCACCGCTCGAAGACGAGAATGCCCGCCGAGTCCTGGCCCCGGTTGTAGACGCCGTAGGAGAAGCCTCGTACGTCGTAGTCAAGCCGATTGTGCATGATCCGGTTGTCCGAGGCACGGTACATCCCGATTCCCAGGGCGGAGTTGTAGGAGAGGTCGCAGTTCCAGACGAGCCCCTTGTTGGAGCGGTCCAGGAACAACCCGCTCTGGCCTCCCGTTACCCGCAGGCCCCTAATCTCGAACTCCTCGCATCGGTCGAGGTACGCGCCGACCCCTTGGTTCAGCCACTCGCCCTTCTCGTTGTGATGGAAACTCATCCAGTCGGCGGGGTCTTCCTTTTCGGAGGTCGAGAGAAGCCGCTGCCGCCAGTTGTAGGAGAGGTCGCAGTCGATCAGCTTGAGACCCTTTGCCTCCCGCGCGTAGAGACCGACCTTGTAGCCGCTCGCTTTCAGGCCCTTGATCGTGACGTTCTTTCCCTGGACGAGCACCCCCAGACCCGTCCGCGCGTCGGGAGAGACCCAGGCGCCCGTGCCGCGCAGGACGGCGCCCGTAAAGTCGACGGTGATGCCGTCGCCGCGTACGACGAGCGCAGGCCCGGTCCCCCCGCTCGGGAGGACGTAGGTTCCGGGCCGGGCGTGGCCGGACTTGACGACCACAAGCCCGGCCTTGGGCACGAACCCTGGACGGGGGGCGGGGGGCGTCTGGAGAGGGGCGAGCATCGTGTCGGGAGTTTATCCGCAGTCGCCCCGCCCCATTTCGCCGTAACGGCCCGCCCTTCTGGCCCGTATCTCAGTCGTGAGGACCACATCCATTCTGGGGGCCACGGCGGCCCTCCTCCTCCTGGTCGGCTGCGGTGGCGGCAACGGCGGCGGTTCCGTCCGACGCGGCGAGGTCACCGGCATCGTTTTCGACACCGACGGGAAGCCCGTCGCCAACGCGACCGTCTCGGTGGACAGCGGCGGCCACCGCGAGACCCGCACCGACTCGGCGGGCCGCTACGTCCTCGGGGACGTGGCCGATCTCGACGTCATCGTCAAGGCGGAGTTCCAAGCCGGTTCCAGCGACCCCGCGTTCTTCGGCCAGAACCTTGGCCGCGTCTTCGGCGAGGAAAGCACCCCCAACGTCAACATCACCCTCTACGGTGAGAACGACCTCGTGACCCTCACCGGCCAGGTCCGGGACTCCGCGGGCAAGGTTGTGGTCGGAGCCCGGGTGTTCGCCCGCTCAAACGACGCGAACGTCGTCTCCTACTCGAGCGCGAGCGCGCTGACCGACCGCGACGGCCTCTATACGATCGGGCGGCTCGCCACGAACGTTCAGTATCAGATCGTCTCGAGCGCGCGCAACTACGGCGATGGCAGCGCGACGAAGACCATCCCCACCAATCCCAACGCCACCGAGCGGACTCAGGATCTCGTGCTGTCGAGCCTGACGAGCGCCGCACCGACTACCCCGACCGGCCTCGACGCCATCGCCTACACCACCCCCGGCTCGACCACGACCCGGAGCGTCGGGAGCAAGGCGCAACGGGTCGCCGCCTACGCGGGCCTCAAACTGCTCCGCCACCCCAAGCAGGGCAAGAAGGGCGCCGCGCGCGACACCATCAACGGTTCGCCGATCTCGATCGACCTGACCTGGAACGAGTACCCCTTGAACCCCACCGTCCGACCCGCCGGGTTCATCGTCTACCGCAACGAAACGCCGGCGGTGGACAACGGCTACTTCCTCCAGGACCCCTTGGCCGCGCTGTTCTCGGACAGCGACGTCAATCTGGTGGAGAACACGACCTACACGTACACGATGAAGGCGGTGAGCACCGGCTTTTCGGACAGCTCGAACGTCGGCCGGAGCGACCTGAGCGCGAGCGTCTCGGCCACTCCCCTGCCGGACCTGTTCGCCCAGTCGAGCGGGGCGACCGTGAGCTGGAACGCCGTCTCCGGCGCGACGAACTACACGGTCTACGTGTACAACCGCTACCCGGACATCTACGCGTCGGACGCGCTCGTCGCGACGCAGAGCACGTCGGGGACGAGCCTGACCGTCAGCGACCCGGACGTCACCGCCGGTGGAACGTACTACACCATCGTGGTGGGCGCCCGCGCCGACGGATCGGCGGAGACCTACTCGGAAGTCGGCACGCTTCGGCCCTAAGAGGGTCGTTTGGGCCGTCGATCCGTTAGAAAGGCTAACCTACTGACGGATCGATCGCCCATGACTCCCAGAGAACTTCTCGCCAAGCACCTTACCATCGCCCAGACGACGCCCTCTCCCGAGGAGGCGGCGGCGATGTACGCCGACGCCGTCGCGATGGAGTTCCCCTTCGCGCCCGAGGGCCACACCCGACGGCTCGAAGGGCGAGAGGCCATTCTCGGCTACTTCGGGCGCATCAAAACCTTCGCCGATGGGTTCACGCTCGGAGAGCCGTCGGTGGTCGAGACGCCCGACGGGCTGATCGCCCGCTATCCTGGCTCTTCGACGTTCAAAGATTCCGGTCTGCCTTACCGCCAGGAGTACATCCTGTTCATGACGGTGGAGGACGGGAAGATCGCCCACATGACGGAGTACTACGACGGCCAGCGCGTCCTCCGCGCGCTCGGAGAGCTGTAAGGGTTCGGCTCGACTACCGCGTCGTCCACCTTACGGATCGGGTGGGAGCAGCGCCTCCTTCCGCGATCCCGACGGGCCGCCTCTCAAGTCCATCGTCTACGTAAACCGACTCACGGACGATCTACCGCCTTTGTGGGCAGGCTCACGACCTCCCTCCTACGGAGGAGACCACAGACTCGACCTATCCCGCCTCGCAAACCGGTACCCAGCGACCGGGCCAGCGTCGCCACCGCCGTGAAGACGATGAAAAATCCGACGGCAAGCGGCGCGAAGGCGGCGATCCGAACGCTGTAGTTCGGGTCCAGCTCATCGGCATAGCCTTCTCGCATCGCACTACGCACCAATCGAGGGCGCACGAACCGCCCGTTTTGCGCCCACATCGCGACCGCCTCCTGGCGATCGGCGGCATCCCGGCGTCGCGCACCTGCTGCCAGTTCGCGTCGAACTCCTTGAGTCGGCGGTAGGCGCGACCGCCTTCGGGGCTGAAGTGCGGTCGAACCGGCTCGAACGCACTCACCGTCGGAACGAGTTCCAAGCACAGAACGACCAAGAGGAATCCGGCGGTCACCGCGCCGAGCGATAGGAGCGAACGCAGATATAAGGGACGACCGAGCACGGCGAAGAAGCCGAGAGCCAGGACCGAGATCACACCCGCCAGGGCGATGCCTTGCATGCCCAGCACGTATGTGGCGCACAATCCTAGCGACAGGATCAAGGCCAACGTGAAGACGATGGGTGCGGCGCGCGTCTCAGCCTTCAGACCGCTGGAAGCGCCCCTTGCGGGCGGCAGATCCTCCGCATACTCCTCCGCCGCTCCAAACGCCGCCCCCGCACGGGCCTCGGCTTCTAGGGGCGGCAGGCCGATCTCCTCGAACTCCTGTGCCCGGTCGCGCAGATGGACCTCCGCCTCGGTCAGCCGCTCTTGAAGGAGGCCCTCGTCGAGGGAGGGGGCAAGACGAGCCTCTAGTTCGACGAGGAAGGCCCGGATGTTAGCCACGGACGATCACCTCATGGCCCGCCTCTTCGACCTTCACGCCCGTACGATGCTCCAAGACGGACTCGATAGCCCCGGCGTAGGATCGCCAAGCCGCGCGGTGGGTCGCCAGCGCGTCCCATCCCTGGGCGGTAAGGGCGTACACCTTCCGCGGGGGGCGACCGTCCTGGGGAACCCAGGTTCCGAGGATCGCTCCTTCGGCTTCGAGCCGGTGAAGGAGTGGGTAGAGCCTTCCCTCTCGGGCGTTGAGCGCACCCTCGTCGATCTCGCGGATCCGCCGCGCGATCTCGTAGCCGTGCCGTCCTCCTTCCTGGAGGACGCCGAGCACGACCGCCTCCAAATCCTTCGCGAACGCCATGGACCCACTATATATCCTCCCCAAGAGGTATAGGGCTTTCGTCCTTCGCTTTGAAACCTTCTAGCCGGATTCAGGGTCGTACGAGACCATGCATATCCTTTATTGGCTTGTGATCGGCGTTATCGCGGGAGCCTTGGCCAAAGCTATCACCCCGGGCAGTTCGATGGAGCCGAAGGGATGCCTGATGACGAGTCTCCTGGGCATCGCGGGCTCGGTGATCGTGGGCTTCATCATGGACACCGTTTTCCATGGCGGCGGCGGCGGCACCGTCGGAACGATCGTCGGCGCGACGATCGGGGCCGTTCTTCTGATCCTCGCTTTCCGCAAGTTCTGGAAGTAGGCTTAAGGTCGTTGATCGAGGCGGCGTTGGGTGAAAGACGGGAGTCTCCCTTCTCTAACCCGACGCTTTTTCGTTACGAGACCCTTCAGCATGCAGAGCGACCTTCCCCGCACCCCGCGCAACCGCGAGGCGACCAACCTCGCGTTGGCACGACACACCGCGTTCGCCTCTCTGTTCTGCGCCGTCGTCGCGATCCTGGTGGCGGTCGCGCTCGACCTGACCTTTCTGATTCCGCTGCTCGCAGGGGAGAAGGTCTACAACCCCCTTCGTGACTTCCTGAGCTATCAGGTCGACGAGAAGAGCAGCGGGCCGCTGATGACGGGCGTGTTCCTTATGCTCGCAGTGTCGGCGTGGAGCTATGCGGCAGCGGCCTACCTCGCACCCGCGCGCCACTCGGACCGGCGAACGCTTATCGCCACCTTCTTTTTCGGCTGGGGGCTTTTCGTCGCGGCCTGCTTTCGGGCGGTTCCTACCGCCGAGGTCGCGGTCGACCGCTGGCTCCGGGGCGTGGCGTGGCTCCACGACATCGGAGTCGGTTTGGGGTTCGTCCCGGCGATGGTCGCCGCCTTCCTCGACCAGCGAGAGGTCGTCTTCCGGGAGAAGGGCTTCGCCCTCACGAAGCTGTCGTTCGGGTTGATCGTGGGGGGAGCCTTCGGGGTGCTTTTCGCGGTGCTGTTCTTCCGCGACGTCGCCGGGTTGATGCAGCGGCTTTTCGTGATGGGGATCGTCCTCTGGCTGGCGACCGAAGCGCACCAGCTCTTTTGGAGCAGCGCGGAAGAAAGCCTTTCGAACCCAGGCTAGCTCTTTCAGATCGCCCGTTCGGGGGCGTCTCTCCTTCAACCTCTCTCTCCTTAGCGCCTCACTCCGATCGGGTCACGGATCGGCTTTGCCGACGCAGGCTCCAGGGCATCCCACGACGATGCGACATTCCACAAAAGGGAGCCGACCGGCTGTCGGATTCTGCTTTGCCATCGCGTTCTCCTACGCCCCATGGGCCTTTCAGCCGGACGCGGAAGAATCTTGATCCACCTGTTTTCGCCACAGTGTTTCGGAGCCAGAAAGAAGGATTCGTCAGCGCTTTTCGGCGACCTACGCCGATCTTGCGGAAAGGACGGCACGACCCTCTCTAAGTTCAGAAAAGGTTCATGCCGATGTATCAGCCGCCTGTTTTTCGGCCTCTTTGTAGGAGGCGATGAACTGCAAGGATTTCGAAGACGGATTGGCGACTCTGGCCGAGGGCGGAAAGGCCCCGGAGGCGGCGCGACACGCGGCGGACTGCGCGGTGTGCGCCGTTCGGCTCGGTCAGATGCGGCACGTCGTGGCCGCCGCTCGCCGACTTCGAGAACACGCCCCTTCGGAGCTCGTCTCCCGCGCCTCGGCCCTGATGCGCCCCACCCCCCGGCTGGTCGCGCGGCTCCTCGGCAACGGCCTCAAGGCTTCCGGCGCGCGACGGGGGGAAGCGAAGGACTTCGCCCTGCACGTCGGCGTGGACGGCTTCTCGGTGCGTCTTCAGTACGCCCCGGTTCCGGGAGGCTGGGAAGTGATGGGACGGGCTCCGACGCCCGACTGGACGATCGCCCACGAGGGCGGCGTTGTGCCCTGCGGCTCTTCGGGTCGGTTCCGGCTGGTCGTTTCGGGACTTGAGGGCACATCGTTCGTCCTTCGCAAGGACGGCACCGAGATCGAGGTGCCTTCCGCGCGGGAGCTGATCGACCTTGACGCCTGACGAACTGATCGACCGCATCGAATCGGCGGGCGACGCCCGCCGCCTTCTCCGCGCGCGCAAGGGTGAAACGGGTCTCAACGCCGCCTTCTTCGGCCGCCTTCTCGCCCTCTACGCCCAGGACCCCGCTCGGGCGGCGCGGCTGGCGGGCCATTGGCGCGCCTTCCTCGACTACGGCGACGATCCCGCCCTCGCCTACCGCGCGAAAGGCGCCGCCGACCGGCTGGCGGGCCGCTGGCTCGCCAGCGCCCAGGCGTTCGTCCAGGCGGGTGAGAGGGCGACCGACGAGGCGACCCGCCTCGCCTATCCCATCGGCGCCATCGACGGCTACGCGAAGGCCGGGCGCGTCGACGAGGCGGTCAAGCTAGGCAAGCGGCTGGCGCAGCGGCTCGACCGCCTCGGAGAGGACGTGCTCGCCGCCCGAGCCCGCCTGAACACCGCGAACGCGCTCGTGCAGGCGGATCGGACCCTTGAGGCCCGCGCCCTCTACGCCAAGGCGATCCCCGTCTTCCAAGCCCACGGCCACACGACCGAGGAGGCGTCCTCTCGGATGGGCCTCTCCGCAACCCACCTCTACGGCGGCGATCCCGCCGTTTGCGAGGCGGAGGCCCGGACCGCCGTCAGCCTCGCCGAGGAAGCGGGACTCGATCATCTCGCCACCCTGAGCGCGATCAACGCCGCCCACGCCGCCATCGTCCAAGGGCGCGCCGACGAAGCCTTCGCCGCCCTTCTCGAGCTTCGTCCTCGCCTCGACGGCTCTCCAGCCGACCTCGCGCGGACCGACCTGACCATCGGCGACGCCTGCCTCCGGCTCAACCTCATGGCCGAGGCGGGCGAGGCCTACGCCGCCGCCCTCGGCGAGCGGAAGGCCCTGAATCCAGTCGACCGCGCCTACGCCCGCTTCGGGCTCGCGGAGGCTCACGCGGACTCTGCTCCCGACGCCGCCGAGCGGCATCTGACCCACGCCGCCAGCCGATGGCACGGCCTTGGCAACCATCCTTGGCGCAGCGCCGCTCTGGCCTCGCGGACGTCTCTCCGCCCCGCGCGGCGCGGTGCGATCGCCCTCGCGGACCAGGCGCTCGCCGCCGCGAAGGGCTCGCCCTACCACGAGGTTCTCGCCTTGCTCGCGCGCGCGGAGGCGCAGCTCGCCCGCCGCCTCGATCCGACCGCCGACCTTCGCCGCGCCGAGCGTCTCGTGCGTCGCTACGGTTACCGCCGCTTCGCCTGGCGCATCCACGCCCTACGCGCCCGCGCGACGAACCGCCCGCTTCCGCACCACCGGCGGATGATGGCGGAGATCCTGCGCGAGCGGCTCGCCGTCACTTCCGTCGTCGCCCGCGCGAGCTTCCTGAGGGACAAGTCCCAGGCTCTCGGCTCCTACCTGAGCCATCTTCTCGCCGACCCCACCCCGGCCCGCGTCGCGGAAGCCCGCGAAGCGATCCGTCGCACCCGCGCCGCCACCCTCCTCGACGAGATCGTGAAAGGCGTCTCGCTCGATCTCGACCCCGAGCGCGCCCGGCGACTCGAAGCGCTCCGATCGGAGGTCGCCCGCGATGCCCAGGATGAGCCCGTGCCCGACGCCCGAAACCGCGTGATCGCCTATCCTAGACGGCGGGAGTGGACCGAGGCGACTCATACGCTCAACGCGCTGGATGCGGTCGTGCCCCCGGCGGCGACGGAGGGCATCGTGACGTTCGTGGAGGCGGGGGAGGGCCTGTGGGCCCTCGTCGACAACCGGGCGATTCGCCTCGGGATGAGTACAAGCGAGCTGGAAGAGAGCCTTCGCTGGCTCCGCTTCGAGCTTCAGACGCCGACCGCCGACCGGTGTGCCCCGTCCGACGAGGCGTTCGCGCTCTTGCGCGGGCTCTCCACCGCCCTCGTGGCTCCGTGGATCGGCGCGATGGGCGGCCGACCGCTCCGTCTCTGCCCGGACGGCCTGCTCTGGCGGGTGCCTTGGGACGCCCTGATCGGAGCCCACGAGGCGGCGACCTTACTGCTCCACCCTTCGCTCTCGGGCATCCGCAAGGTCGGGACGCTCGACCGGGTCGCGGTGTGGATCGACGCCGCCGCCGACCTTCCCAACGCGATCGCCGAGGAGCTGATGGTGCTGGGCCGGTTCCCGAACGCGATGATCATGCGGACGCGCAAGGAGATCATGGATTCGCTGGTCGAATCGTGGGACCTGGTCCACGTTGTGGGCCACGCCCGGCACAACAGCGGCAACCCGATGTTCTCGGCCCTCGACTTCCCGGACGGCCCGCTCTACGCCTCCGAGATCGCCCGCAGCGGTCTTCAGACGCGTCTCGCTTGCCTCTCCGCCTGCGAGACGGGCACCCTTTCGCTCGCTACCCGCGAAGAGCCGGACGGGCTAGTGCGCGCGTTCCTCGCGCGGGGCGCCGAAGCGGCCCTCGCGAGCCTTTGGCCGCTCGACGACAAGGCCGCCTCCCGATTTTTCTCCGCTCTCTACCGTCAGATGTCTCCCGACACGGATCTCGCCGTCGCCGTTCAGGCGGCTCGGCAAAGCGTTCGTGATTGGCGGGAGCACCCTTACTTTTGGGCCTCACTGTCCCTCTTCGGAGGATACCGATCATGAAACGTCTCCTTCTAGCTACGCTTAGCCTTCTGCTCGTCGCTTCGTCATCCGCCGACTACCGGATGATCGTTCGCCTTAAAGCCGGACAAACCACCCTCGACGCCCAGCGCGCCGCCTCGGCCCTCGGGGGCACGATGGTCGAGCGCACTCCCAACGCGCCCTTCGCCCTTTTCTCC
Organism: uncultured Fimbriimonas sp.; assembly: GCA_964516175.1. Lineage (GTDB taxonomy): Bacteria > Armatimonadota > Fimbriimonadia > Fimbriimonadales > Fimbriimonadaceae > Fimbriimonas. The sequence continues at coordinate 56,851 of CAZEWR010000014.1, forward strand.
CTTCCCAACGACCCGCTCAGCATCGCCGTCCAGCAGATGGAGATCGCCACCGGCGTCGTCGACGTCCTTTGGACCGGCGACAACGCGACCCTTCGGAGCGCGGAGTCGGTGTCGCGCGGCAACACGCTCAGCGTGATCGGCACCCAGAACGACCTCGTCGCCAAGAACGACAACTTTCTCGACCAGGTGAACTGGAACACCAACCTCGCGAACACGAACGGGCGTACGGTGAAGGTCGCCATCCTCGACAGCGGGCTCGCCCGCCGCCAGAGCTACCTCTGGTCCAAGGTGGTCGCCAGCATGGACGCGTTCGGGGGCAACGTCGACGACGTTCCGACGAGTCTGGACAGCAACGGCGACGGCATTCTCGACGAGGGCGTGGGGCACGGCACGATGGTCGCCGGGTTGGTCAACGTCGTCGCCCCGAGGGTCAGCCTCGTCATCGCCAAGGTGGCGGACTCCGACGGCCAGGCGACGGCGTGGAACATCGTGAAAGGCGTCGCGTTCGCGGTGGCCCAAGGGTGCGAGGTCGCCAACGTGAGCCTGGGAAGCGAAGAGCCGGTGCCCGCCTTCAACGGCGTGGCGACGTGGGCCCGCTCGCAGGGGCTTCTGATCGTCGCCGCGATCGGCAACGCGAGCGAGAACCACGCCTGGTATCCCTCCCGAGACTCGGGAACGCTGTGCGTCGCCGGGATCGACGTGGACGACACTAAGGCGTGGTTCAGCAACTGGGACAGCGTCGCGGTGAGCGCCGCGCCCTCCGTGGGTCTCGTCAGCCAGTTCTGGGACGGAGGTCTGGCCAAGTGGTCGGGAACGTCCTTCGCCGCTCCCTTCGTGACCGCCGCCATCGCCGACTGCCTCCGGCGCACGACCACCAGGACGCCGGACTTCCTCACCCAGGCCGTAACCCTAAGCGGACGGAGCGTCGACGCGATCAACCCGAACTACGTGGGAAAGATCGGTCGCATTCTCGACATCGGCGCCCTCAACTCCCGGATCAACATGCCGCTTCCCTAAAGGGTTCGACCGAACAAACCCCAAAAGGCCGGGATCTCATACGAGATCCCGGCCTTTCTCTTTTCTAATCAACGGGTAGGGCTTCCGGCGCCTTCTACTCTAGGAGAACGGTCGGGCGCATCCACCCTCTTCGTCGCTCCTATCGCCGAGGGCACGCTAGGCCACTCCGCTGCAAAAACCTACTCGGGAGTTCCGGGCATCAGCACGTCGCTCAGGCCCATGGTGGGGTCCTTATAGGGGATCTTGAGGATCGTGCCGAGGACGGCGTCGCGCGCTTCGGCGGGGGTCGGGAGCGACTTCTCGGCGGCGAAGTAGTAGTGGACCACCATACGGGTACGCGCCATGTTCGTCGCGGAGTCGCGCTCCAGCACGGAGGCGGGGATCGCTTCGGGAGTTTCGGAGCCCGTCGTCGTACGGGCGACGACCTCGGGAAGGGGCATGGGATTGAGGCTAAGGTCGGAGAGGCGGGCCGCCTCCATGAGGAACTCCCGCTTTTTCGGGTCGTTCCCCGCCGTCCGAAGATCCACCGGGACGCCTCGGATCGCTCTCGCGCCGATGAGGTTCAGCGTCGGCGACTCGACGACCCCTTTGCCCATGGTGATCATGGTCGGGGGTACCGGCTTCGCCTGGGACGCGTGGTAGGCGACGACGGTCGCCGCGTCGGCCTTGGCGAGTTTCGCGATCGACTCGCGGACCGCCGGCAGGAAGTCGGCTTTCGTGTAGACGCCGGGGAACGCGTCGAACACCTTGCCCTCGGGACTCACGAGGTACATCACCGCGTTGCCGCGCACGGTTCGGACGAGCTGCTTGCCGTTGCCGAAGTCGATGGTGACGCGGGGAACGGGGCGCACCATCTCCCAGACAGGGATCGCCTCTTTCTCCACGAAGGCGCGAAACTCGGGGTCTTTGAAGAGGGTCGCGCGGAGGGTTCGCGCGTTCGCGCAAGGCATGGGCTCATCGATCTTGCCGAACATGCTCAGGAGCAAGATCGGCTTCCCCGTCCGCCGCGCTTCCGTTTGGGCGTCAGCGAGGGAGTTGCGCCAAGCTACCCCGTTCACCTGGGTGGTCTTCGTCGCCCCTCCGAACGCATAGGCGGCAACCGCCGCCGTGCCCGCCAAGCTCATCGTCGCGATGCCGGTTTTCCAAGTCATGACGTTTTCCTTGCAAAGAGCTTAACGAGCGAGGGACAGGCTCCGTTTCGTCCAAGCGTCTCAGGCCGAAACCGGTTGGAGGACGAAGCGATGTTCCTTCGGCTTGGCCGCCCCGCGAGCCGCCTCGTCGAGGCTCCGGTCGTAGTCATCCAGGGCCTTTAGGGCTTTGTCGCGCTCCTTCTGCCCTGCTGTGAGACCACTCATCGGGACCTGGAGATTGCGCCAGCGGTTCTGATGGACTTCGGTTCGGGCGCGGACGAGCCCCAGAGTTTCGCGAGACTGAATCAACATCGGGGTCGGCAAGGTCGCGAGGTTCGTCCCCACTGCCCACTCGGCTCCCGTCAGAGTGGCGACGGGGGTGCCGCCGTCGATCGAGAGGGCGTAGCTCCGGGTGGGATCGAGTCCCGATACGGTCACCGTCTGGCGGTCTAGCGCGCTCACGAAGTCGGACGAGGCGAGAACCAGGGCGGTCGAGGGGTCGCTCAGGTCGAGCGGAAAGGGCAAGGCCGACTCCGTGGAGGTCCATTCCACCGCGTCGCCGCGCTTCGCGGCGCGCCCGATCCGGCCCCCGTCGATCGTCGCCCTTCCCGAGGCGGCGTCGATCTGGGTCGCGGAGACCAAGGAAGGGGCTCCCCAGGATTTGAGAAGTGCTTCGGCCATCACCAGGTGGCCCGCCGCGCCTGGATGGACGCGGTCGGGAATCAGGCGGGCGGCGTTCGTGGGGTCCTTCTCGTTTGCCGCCTGCAGCATGGCGACGGTCGGCGCGTTCAGGTCCGCGATGGCGGCTCCCTGGCGGCGGGCGAGGTCGGCGACAGCGTCGGCGTAGCGCAGAAGGACCGCGTTGTAGCCGCCAGGGAAGCCGGCCGGGCGGGTCACGTCGTCGTAAGGCGAGGGCTGGATCAAGGTGATCCGCGCGCCAGGAGCCTCTCGTCTGAGCCGCTCGACGATATGGGCGTAGCCTTTGGCAAAGATGTCGGCCAGACCGGGATCGTAGGCGCGGTAACCGCCGTCGTTCATGCCCAGCATCACGGTGATTACGGTGGGGCGGTAGGCGAACACGTCGCGGTCGAGCCGCAGGTCGATCGGCCCACCCCCGCCGCCCGTGACCCGGTCGCCACCCCAGCCGGAGTGGACGAAACGCGCGTCGAGATCCGGAAATCGGGTCCGCACGTAGGCTTCGGCAAAGACGGTGTACTGCCGAGCATCGGTGATGCTGTCGCCGTAGAACACCACGCGGTCACCGTTCCGTAGCGCGAAGTTCGGGCTGACCTGAGCGGGGGCTCCTGCGGCGAGGGCGAATAGAAGGAGCGGCGTGGGCTTCATAGGCCTATTCTAACCGGAGGCCAGAAGAGTCGAGTGCGATTCCCCTGGCCTCGTGGAGGCCTCTAGAGACGAGCTTAGGGAACGGGCGGAGCGACCGTCTCGACGGGGGTGGAGATAGGGGACTCGCCTGCGAGTTCGCCGGCGAAGCGCGCTTCCGCGTCCTTGGGGAGGTTGGTGTAGAGCAGGGCGCCGCCGTGCGAGGCAAGTTCCGTCTCGACTCGATCGAGAGTCGCGTCTCGAAGGAGGATGAAGAGAGCCGACGAACCGGGAGCCATCCCCTGGGCGAGATCCTTCATGAAGTCGTCCGAAATCCCGTAGTCGGTGAGCGCGCCGCTGGCGGCGCCGGCCGCGCCGCCGACGACGAGGCCGAGGAGCGGGTTCAGGAAGAGGGTTCCGATCAGGGTTCCCCAGAGCGCACCGCCGGTGGCTCCCGCCGCCGTCGTGCTGAACGACTGGTGGAGCTTCGCCTCACCGGAGGCGTCGCGGGTCACGATCACGGCGTCCTCGACGTTCGCGAGGTAGTCGCGCTGAAGGCCGCGAAGGGTATCCAGCACGGCTTTGGCCTGGGTTTCGGAGGGGTAGGTGATCGCGATCAGGGTCTGCATTCCGCCTCGTTTGAAGAGTCCGGGGCGGAACGCGTTCCCTGGACGACCTTTAAGGATTCCGATTGACGGCGAGACGGGCCGCCGTCTCGACGACGCGCTTGCCCTGGAACTTCGCGGCGGCGAGGGCGGTCTCGTCGGGCGGCACCGCGCCGTTCTGGCTGGCGAAGGACACGCCATAGGGGTTGCCCATCGCGAATTGGATCGGGTCGGCGAATCCGGGAGCGACCACGATGCTGCCCCAGTGATAGAACGTGGTGAGCAGGCTGAGGATCGTGGCCTCCTGGCCTCCATGCGCAGTGGCGGCGCTGGAGAAGGCGGAGCCGACCTTGTCGACAAGGGCGCCCTTCGCCCAAAGGGGGCCGGTCTGGTCGATGAACTGCCGAAGCTGCGACGCCGCGCCTCCGTAGCGGGTGGGCGAGCCCAACACGATCGCGTCGGCCCACTCCAGGTCGGCGAGGGTCGCCTCAGGGATGTTCGACGTTTCACGAATGTGGTTGCCCCAGCCTTCGTTCGAGGCGATGGCCTCCTCAGGGGCGAGTTCCTTGACCTTGAGAACCCGCACCTCGGACCCTGCTTCCCGCGCGCCTTCGGCGATGGCCTCGGCGAGCTTGTGCGTTCCGCCCGTGGCACTGTAGTAGATGACCGCTGTCTTGACCGGCATGGCACTACGTTATACGTAGTGCCATGCCGGTCCGTTTCAGCGTCTTCGCAGAAGAGGATACGACAGGCTTTTCGTTCGATACTAAACCGTCTTATAATGAACGGCCATGGGCGTCCTGCTCCTTGCCTTCCTGTTCGCGACGGATCTCGCGAGTTCGGACTTCCTCTTGAAGACCTCCGCATCCGGCGTCGTCAGCCTCAAGCGTCCGCACGACGTCTACGACACGGACTACATCTCGCCCGGCCGCGCGTTGGGCGAGCTTCATATCCGCTACCGGCCCCAAGGCGAAACGGCATGGAAAGCCCTCGGCCCGGCGGTGGCGACCGGTTCCGGAAGTTTCGCGGTGGGTGCGCCCGTTCCGACGGTCGCCGGTTCCAGCCGGGTCTCCGCCTCTGCGCCCGCCGCCCGCACGAGTCTCGCCGTCCTCAACGACGGCGAGACGCCCGCCGACGCCTCGGACGACTACGCGGAGCGGTACGTCTGGCCCCGACGGGGCGGGGCCGAGTGGGTGCAGTACGACTTCCCCGCCGCGCGGACGGTCCACAACGCGGAGGCGTTCTGGGTCGCCGACGGACGGGCCAAGTTCCCGAAGTCGTGGCGGCTGCTCTACCAGGACGGCGTCTCCTGGAAGCCAATCGAGGCGGCCTACCCTCTCTCGACGGTCGGGGGCAGCCGGGTCGAGTTCACGCCGGTGACCACGACCGCCTTACGTCTCGAGGTCCAACTCGACGAGAATGCGAGTGCGGGCCTGTACGAATGGCGGGTGGACGCCCCGGAAGGGCCGACGGTCCGATCGGCGGACGACCTCATCCCTTCGGAAACGTTCCGACTCGACGGCCCGGACCTCGTCTGGACGATCGACCTGAAGAACGTCTCGTCGAAGGCCTTGGAGATCGGCGACCTGGGGGTGCTCCTTCCCTTCAACACCCAGTACGGCAACCGCCGCGACGACACCTACACGAAGCGGCTGATCCGCCACTCGTTCGTGGGGGAGGACGGCTCGTTCGTGTTCTGGGCTCGGACGAACGGCGTGCCGCCTTTCCTCGCGATGGTTCCCGAGCCCGGGACGCGGTTCGAGTACAACGACGTCGGCGCGGGTCGATCCTACACGCCTTACATCCACGCCGCCGCGACGCTCGCGGAGGTCCGGGCGCGCGGGGGAAAGTGGGCCCTCCCGGGAACGAGCCTCGTCCTGCCGCCCAAGGGGTCGAAGCGGTACGCCTTCCGGTTCCGGTTCGCCAAGGATTACGACGGGGTGCGCGACGCCCTCGTAGCGATGCGCGGGGTGGACGTGCACGTCGCTCCCGGCATGACGATCCCCACGGACCAGACGGTGACCCTGGGCTTGCGGAGCGAGACGCGGATCAAGGCGGTCCGCGCCCAGTATCCCGGCCAGACGAAGGTCACGGCGTCGGGCGCGGGCGGCAAGGGGGCGCGGCTCTACAAGGTCAGGTTCGCACGGCTCGGCGAGAACACGCTCACGGTCGAGTTCGACAAGGGCCGCAGGATGCCCCTGCCCTTCTTCGCCACCGAGCCGATCGAAACCCTCATCAAGAAGCGCGCCGCGTTCCTCGTCTCGCACGAGCAGCACAAGGACCCGTCGAAGTGGTACCTCGGCCTCTACTCCGAGTGGGACATGAAGAACGAAGTCCTGCGTGGCCCGGACGATCGGGACACCCTCAGCGCCTACATGGTGGCGAGCGACGACCCGATTCTCGGGCGCGGGGCGTACTTGGCGACGAAGAACGTCTACTATCCCGACCACGGGGAAATCGACTCACTGGAGTTCTACATTCGGAACCACGTCTGGGGCGGGCTGCAACAGACGACGGAGGAGCCGTTCCCCTACGCGATCTACGGTATCGACAACTGGAAGCAGCTCCGGAGCAGTCCGAACGACGACCGCACGGGCCGGCGGCACATCTGGCGCATCTACGACTATCCGCACATCGTCTCGCTCTACACGAGCATGGCCCGCGTCGCCCGCGACCATCCGGAGATGGTCCACCTGCTCGACGCGAAGGGGTACCTCACCCGCGCGTGGGGCACCGCGATGGCGTTCTTCGAGGTTCCGCTGAAGGTCGAGGGCTGGTCGGCCTACGACACGGGGACCTACAACGAGGTCGTGATCCCCGGCCTGATCCGCGACCTGGAGACGGCGGGCATGGTACGGGAGGCGGACGGGTTGCGCGCCCATTGGGAGAGGAAGGCCACGACGTTCATCAACGACAAGCCCAACCTGTTCGGCTCGGAGTACGCGTTCGACTCGACGGGGTTCGAATCGACGCAGGCGCTCGCCCACTACGCGATGGATCGGCTCTCCAACGCCTCGTTCCGCGCGAAGGTCTCGCCCGAGGCGGCGCGGGAGTTCCTAGAGCTTCAGGTCCGCCTGAACTTCGGCGACCGGGGCTTTCTAGAGCCCACCTACTACACCATGGGGAGCGACTACCGCGCGGGGCTCGGAACGAGCTACGTGCTCTCCTACATGTCGCAGATGGGGGGCTGGGGGCTTCAGGACTACGGCCTCCACTTGGCCAAGGACCCGGCCCCCTACCTTCGTCTCGGAGCGGCTTCGCTTCTCTCCTCGTGGGCCCTCATGAACACGGGGACGCCCGAGTCGCACTACGGCTACTGGTTTCCCGGCAAGGAGAACGACGGGGGCGCGGGAGGCGGATTCGAGTCGCGTCCGCTCGCCCGAGCGTGGCTGGGCAACAAGGAGATCCCCTGGGGCTCCTGGTGGTACTCGGGCGAGATCGACCTGGGCTTCAACGGCGCGCTGCGTGGGATGGCGACGATCGTGACCGAGGACCCCATCTTCGGAACCCTCGCCTACAACGGCGACCTCGTACGTAAAGGCGAATCGTGGTCTGTGGTGCCGAAGGACGGCCTACGCGCCCGCTTCCACGTCGTGAGGGGCGAGCGGCGGATCGGAATCGAGTTGGCGCGCGACGGCTTCGCCGCCGGACGTCCCATTACGTTCGACGAGGCGCTGAAGACGGTCTCGTTCGAGATCGAGAACCGTTCGGGAGACGCTCACGCGGCCCGCCTGACGATCAGTGGACCGTACGAGGCGACGGTCGGCGGGAAGGCCGTGACGGAGATCCCGATCGCGGCGACGGGAACGACGCGGGTGACTTTGCGGAAAGTAGGGTGAACCCCGCGACAGGCTTGGCGTCTTAAAGCCGGTATCTACCCCAGGGCTTTTCAAGAAGCCTTGGGGTAAGACAACCAAGACGGGGCTATGAAGGTCCCGAATCAAAGACCGCCTCACGGACGAACCTCCGGCGAACATTCGCCGAATCCCACCATGCGCAAAGAACTCAACGTCGAGCGCCTCTTCGGAGGTCAGCCTCTTCTGTCGCCCCAAGGCTCGTCCTGGGAATCCGGCGTCACCTTCAACGCCGCCGCCGTCCACCTCGCCCTCACGGACGAGAACCTCCCGGCGATCCGCGCCCTACTGGGCCGGGGCGAGGAGCCGCGCGAGATCGTCGCGCTCCACTATCGGGCACGCCCGAGCGAAGATCCGGGCTTCCCGTTTACCCGCTCGTACGTCGGCGTTTCCGTCCATGAACCGGATCTCACGCCGATCCGACGTTTCGAGGCCCCGGTCCTCTCGCCCGAAGAACCGTACGAGGCGCTGGGCTCCGAAGACCCGCGCGTAATCCGCTTCGACGATGCCTGGTGGATGGTCTACTGCGGCGTCGCCCCGCTCGACGACCCTCAGGATCCCAAGCGGACCTGGGTCGGTTCGCTCTGCGTCGCCCGTTCGGAAGACTTGGTGAACTGGACGAAGTGCGGCGTGGCCGAAGGGCTTTCGGGCGACGTTCCGGGAGCGCACAGCAACAAGGACGGCGTCCTCTTCCCCGACCGGATCGACGGCAAGGCCGTGATGCTGCACCGCCCGATGGCGGGCCACCACCGCGACTGGGGCACGAACCTCGCCGTCGCCGACGGTCCCGCGGGCCCTTACGAGGATCTGGGTTGGGTCCACGGTCCACAGCGGAACGACGGGTACGTGGCGAGTTGGTGCGGCGCGGGCGCCACGCCGATCGCACTGGGCCGGGGACGTTACCTCTCGATCGAGCACACCGGCAACTACCTGCCCGAGCACCGCCGCAAGTACGTGCTGGACGCGTTCCTCTACGACTTCGAGCGAGGCGACCTCCGTCGTCCCGAGACGCTCGTCGCGGCCCGGTTGGACGACTTTATGCGTCCGGAGACGGAGTTCGAGGTGAAGGGGCCGTTCGCCGATAGCGTGGGCAACGTTCTCTTCTGCTGCGGCGCCTACGTCTACGACGGTTGGCTGTACCTCGTGTACGGCGGCGGCGACTCGTTTATCCTCGCCGCCCGGGTCCGGCTTGCAGAGCTCCTATGCGCCCTGGAAGAGCGCGCGCTCGTGGCCGCGTAGAATCCGCGCCCAAGGTTCTGAGACGGACCGCCCGGAAGATTCGGGCGGTCCGTCCTGCCCTAAGGGCAGGTTTGGCGCGCGGTTCCGGAGAATCGAACCGGCGACGATCGGAGGGTAACGACGCCGCTCCGTGAAAAATCTTCTTGGCGTTCTGGCTAAACCGTGTTACATTCCCTTTGGATCACGGACCGACTTGCGGCCGTGTCGCCTACACCATGCATCCGAAGACGCTCACGTCGGCAAAGTCGCCGCTCTCGTCCCTCGAAATGCCTCTCGAAGAGGATACGCTCGCCTTCTGGCTGGAACGCATCGGACGCGTTCCGCTCCTGACCGCCGAACAGGAGACCTCCCTCGGTCGCCGCGCCCGCAAGGGCTGCCAAGATTCGCGCGAGAGGCTCGTCTCGACGAACCTACGCCTCGTCGTCAGCGTCGCCAAGCGTTTCGCCGGACGCGGCGTGCCGATGCTCGACCTGATCCAAGAGGGCAACCTGGGGCTGCTCAAGGCGGTGGATCGTTTCGACCCCGAGCGCGGTTACCGTTTCAGCACGTACGCGACGTGGTGGATTCGCCAAGCCGTCGCCCGGGGGCTCGCCGCGCAGGGTCGCGCGGTACGGCTTCCCGTCCACGCGGGCGAGGCCCTGCACAAGGCGCTCGCCGAAGCGGCGCGCCTGCGCCAGAGTCTCGGGCGGGAAGCGACCGCCGACGAGATCGGCCAGAGTCTCGGCATCTCCGCCACTCAGGTGTCGAGAGTCATGGGGGCGGCCATCGATCCCCTTTCCCTCGACTCTCCCGTGGGAGAGATCGAAGGCGCTTCGCTGGGCGACGTGGTGGCGGACGGCCAGGGGCCACGTCCCGACGAGCAGGCTCTGACGCACCTCTCGCGCCTGGAGGTCGAGCAGCTGTTGGAGACCCTCTCAAGCCGGGAACGCGCCGTCGTCCGGCTTCGCTACGGCTTCGCCGACGATCGTCCGCACTCCTTGGAAGAAGTGGCGCGCGCTCTGAGCGTCACCCGCGAGCGCGTCCGGCAGATCGAAAAGCAGTCGCTCACCAAACTTCGGCAGCCCGACTGCTCCGAGCGCATCCTCGCCTGCGTGGGCTAGGAATCCGGCTCTCGAGTGGCCGCCGAGCGCTACTCGGCGGCCACTCGAGAGCGTCTTCTCGGTAAAATCAGGGCGATGCAGGTCCCCGAGTTCGGTGTCCTCAGGCACGATGGAACGCACGTTCCGCTCTACAGTCTCGCTTCGGAAAGCCCGGTCGCCCTCGTGTTCCTCCGGCATCTGGGCTGCCTTTTCTGCCGCGAGCAGGTCGCCGTTCTGCGTGACGCCCTTCCGGATGCGAACGTCGCGTTCATCTCGATGGCCGATCCCCGCCTGGCCGCGCGCTTCCGCACCTGGATGCGATCGCCCCATCCTTTCCTCTGCGATCCAGAGCGGCAGATCTACCACGCGTTCGGCCTCCAGCGCGGCACCCTTCGCCAGCACTTCGCCCCCCACGTCGTCGGGCGCGGCCTCGCCGCGATGCGTGCCGGGTATCGCTCAGGGCGCCCGACCGAGGACATGTGGCAACTCGGCGGCACGTTCGTTATGGACGCCGAAGGGTGCGTCACCGCCGCCTTTCCCGCCGTCGACGCAGGCGACCACCCTAGCCCTGAAGCCCTTCGCCGCGCTCTGGGTCCCGTGCCTTCGCGGTCAGTTCCTTAGCTGCGTCGACCGCGCCTATTCGACGCGCGAGGAGTCCCAGGAGTTCGAACGGACGACTTTCAAGATGTACGGAAGTCGACAGAGCGTCCGAACGAAGATGGACGCTCTGGAACCCTCGCCTTTTGCACGTCGTCTAAACGACGATGCGAGTTTCTGAGTACGGCGTTCTGAGGGACGACGGGACTCAGGTTCCCCTCTACAGCCTCGCGGCTGACCGTCCGGTCGCCCTCGTGTTTCTGAGGCATCTCGGGTGCGTCTTCTGCCGTCAGCTCGTGGCAAAGTTCCGGGACGAGTTGGCGGACGAGAACGTGGTTTTCGTCACGATGTCCGAGCCCGCTCTCACACGACGGTTCCGCAAGTGGATGCGCTCGCCCCATTTCTTCCTGGCCGATCCCGAGCGACGGCTGTACGAGGCGTTCGGAGTGCCGCGCACGAGCGCCGGGAGGTTCTTCTCCGCCCAGGTCGTCCGCAAAGCGCTCGCCGCCTACCGGGAGGGCCACCGCAACAGCCTCACCTTCGACGACCAACTTCAACTGAGCGGCACCTACGTGATGGATCGCGAGGGCCGGGTTCTCGCCCGGTTCGTCGCCGAAAACATCAGCGACGCGCCTTCCCCGGAAACGCTCCGGGAAGCCCTGTGCGGGGCAGCGAACGAAGAGGAGCCGGAGGGTTCATCCTCGTTCGCCGCCGCGTATCCTACGATCTTTTAAACCGTGCCAGGGCACGATCAAGGTAAGCCGTTTCCGGCATCTTCAGAGCTCGACTCACGAAGAAGAAGGCCCAGAATCCCACAAGGCCAAGCAGAAGCAGGCCGAGCGCGTCCAGCAGATGGCCCTTGCCGGCAGGCAGAACGAGACCGCCGACATAGGCGACCGCGCCGCCCACGACGGCGGCGAGGGCCGATTTGCCCACCGTCTCGACCACGCCCCGGCGGTCGAGCGCGCCCACTTCCCGCTCGAGGGCGAAGAACAAGACCACCGCGAGGATCATCGCCGCGAGGTTCGTCGCCCAGATCAGGCTCTTATAATCGGGCGACGTTCGGACCGCCAACGCGCACAGTCCGATAAACAGAACCGTGATCCCGGTGCTGATCGCGACCGGCTTGAGGGTCTTATGGAGCGAGAAGAAGCCACGCATCAGCACCGGTTGCATGCACCAGGCGAAGATCGCGAACGAGAAGATCCGCATGCAGTCCGCGATCCCGGCGAGGGCCGCCACCTCGCCCTTCGCTTTCCCCCAGCCGTAGAGAAGGTGAGCGATCTGCGGCGCCAGGGCGAACATCAGGCCGCCGGACATCATGCCAAGGTAGATCACCGTGCGCAGGGTTTTGGAGACCTGCTCGCGGTAGAGGTCCATCCGATCCTTCGCGACGTACTCCGACAGCACGGGAAAGATCGCGAGAGCGAGCGCTTGGCCGAAGAAGCCGAGCGGCGCCTGCATCAGGTTGTTCGAGGCGTCGAGGATCGTGTTGATGCCGTTGCCGCCGTAGTAGCCCGCGAACTTCTGGACGATGATCGTGACCATGCTCGGCAGGGAGAAACCGAGGATCACCGGCAGCAGGAGAACGAAGAACTTGCGGACGCCGGGTTCGCGAACATCGAGCGAAGGCGTAAAGTGGCTGCCCGCCTTGATCATCGCGAGGGCGGGCAAGACGAGGTTCCCCACCATCGCGCCGACGAGGGCGCCCCACGCCATGCTCTCGATCCCCAGGCCGAAAAGCCGTGGCAGGAGCGTGGCGCCAAGGATAATGCCCAGGTTGTAGACGTTCGGCGCGAGCCCCGGGGCGGCGAACTGCTTGCGCGCGTAGAGCGTCGCCAGCAGGACCGAGCCCACGAGGAACGCGAACTGGGCGGGCAGCATGATCCGGCTCGCCCGGATCGCCGGCTCCAGCACGGCGTCCGGCTTGCTCTCCTGGAAAAAGCCCACGATCCAGGGCGCGAGTCCCCAGGCCAACGCGATCAGGACGACGGCGACGAGGGCGCACAGGGTAGTGACCGCGCTGAACGTCTTCCATGCCTCCTTTTCCTTCCCTTTATGGAGCAGATCGCTGAACACCGGGATGAACGCCGAGGAGAGTCCGCCGCCCGCGATGAGCATAAAGATCATGTCGGGGATGCGCGAGGCGATGATGTAGGCGTCGGTCTCCAACCCGATGCCGAACTGGGCGTTCATCACCGAGCCACGCGCCATCCCGAGGATGCGGCTGAGCAGGATAGAAGCGAACATGATGCCCCCCGCGCGGGCCACCTGGGCGGTACGGGGGGCAGCGGGCGCGGCGTCGGCCATGAGGCTCGATTGTGACACGCCTGCCACTGGGGAACCCAGGACCCTCTCCAGACGCCGTACGCTCCATGAGTCGTTACGAAAGTGAGATCAAGGTCCAGGCCGCCCCCGACGCGGTGTTCGCCTACGTCAAAGAGCCGAGGAACATGCCTAAGTACCTGCCAACCGTCCACGGGGCGAGTTCTCAAGGCGAAGGGCGCGTGGCGGTCGATGGCGAGGCGGCGGGACACGAGTACCACAGCGACGGCTGGTTCAAGGTCGACGACGACGCCCGGACGATGAGTTGGGGAAGCGACGGCGAGAACAAGTACTCGGGCGACCTCCACGTCCGCGAGCACGAGGATCATAGCCACGTCGCGGTCTCACTCGACTTCGAGCCCAAACCCGGCCAGGAGGAGGCGTTCGAGGCGCAGTCCGGGAGCCGCGACAAGACGATCCAGGAAGGCCTCGACGCCGCGCTCCAATCGATCAAGAACGAGATTGAAGGCCAGGGCGGCAAGGTCCCGTCCCCAGCGGGCTAGAGGCGCGGGCTCCGTTCCCTGTATTCTAATGCGGTGAATCCTTGGCTGCAGCCGGAGCCGCAAGGCTGGTGGCACGTCGTCGACGACGCCGTGATGGAAGACCTCGGGTCGGGTGACGTGACGGCGGGCGCCTTGCCCGCCGATCTCCTCGCGGACTGGCGCATCGAGGCCCAGGCCGACGGCGTCGTCTCAGGAGTCGGCATCGCCGAGTACCTTCTCGCGCCGATCGCGGGCGAGCCGGACGGTTGCTTTATCGAGGTCCACCTTGCCGACGGAGAGTCCGTCGGACGCGACACTTTGGTGATCTCCGGCCGTGCGCCCGCACGCCGTGTGCTCGCGGCCGAGCGAACCGCCCTCAACTTCGTGATGCTCCTGAGCGGCGTGGCCACCCTGACCCGGGAGTTCGTGCGCCGAGTCGACGGAACGGGGGCGAAGATCATCGACACCCGCAAGACGGTCCCGATGCTCCGGGCTCTCCAGAAGTACGCGGTGCGATGTGGCGGCGGCCATAACCACCGGATGGGCCTCTACGACGCGGCGATGCTCAAGGACAACCACATCGCCGCCGCCGGTTCGATCACCGCCGCCGTCGAGGCGTTCCGCGCCACCGCGAGCCACATGATCAAGCTGGAGGTCGAGTGCGAGACTCCCGAGCAGGTGGAGGAGGCGGTCGCGGCACGGGTCGACGTCGTCCTGCTGGACAACATGGACCCTTTCACGATGCGCGAGGTGGTGGGCTTGCATCGGGGCAAGGTTCTTTTCGAGGCGAGCGGCGGCATCAACCTGGACACGGTGCGCGGCGTCGCCGGGACCGGCGTGGACGTCATCTCGGTCGGCGCGCTCACCCACTCGGCGGTCGCCCTGCCGTTCCACATGGAGTTCTCGTGACCGCTCCCAGCGGCGAGTGGCGCGACGTCGAGTCGATCGATTCGACCCAGCGGCTTGCCGCCGAGCTGTTGCGCGCCGGGGAAGACGTCGGCGTCGTCTTGGCGCGCGCGCAGACGGGTGGCGTCGGTCGCTTCGGACGCGCTTGGCACTCGCCGCCCGGCACGTCGCTTTCGCTGACCCTGATCCTGCGGAGCTACCGAGACCACCCTGCGCCCCACTACGTGGGCATGGCGGTCGCCCTCGCCGCCGCCTCCGCCCTCCACTGCCAACTCGCCTGGCCGAACGATCTCGTCGTCGGTCCGAAGAAGCTCGGCGGCATCCTGACGGAGATCGTGGACGGGGTTCCCCTCGTCGGGATCGGCGTCAACCTCGACGTCGAAGCGTTCCCGCCGGAGATCGCCCACCGTGCGACGTCGCTTCGTTTAGAGCAGGGCGGGACGCACGACCCCCGAACGATCGCGGAGCGGATCGTCGCCGCCCTCGCGAACCTTCCCGAGCCGGACGCGTGGGCTCCGCTGGCTCCGATCTGGTCGATGTTCGACCACACGCCCGGAAAGCGCTACCGACTCCCTTCGGGCGAGGAGGCGGTCGCCCTCGGCGTCGGCGCGGACGGCCGTCTGCTGTGCAGCGTCGAGGGCGAGACGCAGGCGGTGATGGTGGCCGAGGCCCTGTTCGGCTAGGGCTTGACCGCCGACTCAAGGGCGTCGAGCGGAGCCCACCACCTGCCTTCCTTCAGCACGATCACGTCCGGCAGATCCTTCCACGAGCCGTCGACCTGAATCTTCGGAGAGCCCAGCGGGGCCACGACCGTGCGCTCGTCCTTGGTGAGGGTCAGGACGCAACGGTCGTCGTCCCGCTTGGCGGTCCAGCCTCGCAGGCCCGCCCACGCGCCGAGATCGGCGAAGGACAAGGCATCGGCGTTCTGCCAGACTCGGATCGCCCCGCCTCCGAGCGAGACGTTCACCGCTCGCTCCAGTCGTCGCGACTCAAGGCCGCCCACGACCTGACGCGCCATGCCCTCCGCCAGCAGGCCAGGGTCCGAGGGGAAATCGCCGTACTTCACAAAACCGATGTCGGCACGCATCCAACGAGTACGTAGACGAATTTTAACGTTCGTAGAGCTTGAAGTGATCCACACATCCGAGCCGATGGGAAGGCCGCTCGGGAGCCCATGACGGTACCCCGTGTCTCCGGGAGTTAGGAACTCCGGTTCAGCGAAGACATCGAGTTCTCCCGCCTTCGTCTTGAATTCGGCTGAGCGGGGCGAGTCCCACTCCCGAACTACGGCCCAAGCCTCGGCGTCCTCTCGCACAAAACTTAAGGGGGCACCGGGCTTCTGAGACCCACCGACAAGAGGTGCGAAGCCCTTTGCCATCATCCACTCATCCAAGGTAGGGGGAGACGAGGAACGAAGGACGAGTGAGAGGAGAAGAGAGATCATCTTAGCCCTTTACGAGTTCAAGAGACGTGTAATCTACAGTAACGATCACCGGATTGATTGCTGTAGTAGGAACGAATTCGTAGATCAATCCAAAGTGGTTGTTATTGTTACCCCAGAGATAGGAGGGATAAGGCCAAGCAACGACGGGCTTCATCCACGAAGCTCCTTGAGAATACTCGTATAGATAGGAGTTTGAAGCATCGAATCGTGCATCAATGCTGCCCACAGAGCCAGAGACTATAGCGTGGTAAGTAAAAAGTTGTTTTTTATAGTCGGTAGACACAGTGTCGGAGAAAGGAGCCGCGAGAAGAGCGTTGGTCCGGAATTCGATCTGGATGGTCCCTCCATTTCCATTACTAGCTTGCGCGAAGTACGCGGTTGCCGAAGCGCTGTAACCCTGCGAAGCAAAAGCGGTATTTAAGATCGCCGCCCAGTCCGCGCACTGCATACCCACAAGCGGATTGCCGTTCATGGAGCTTGAGAAGAGATTCAGCATCAGTTTGGGATTGGGGTTGCGGACATCTCCGTTCAATCTTGATATAAACTGAACGTCTTTGTTAGCATTATAGTAAATTTTATGGTTTGACGATCTTCTGCTGTAGCGCATTCCTTCGACCATCTTCTGGCGCATGTCGGCCTGTCCCGACGCGCTGAAGGCCCAGCGGCAGGCATACTCCAGAAAGTCGGTCCACGGCACGGCCTGGAGTCCGACCGGAACATCGTCGACAACGTAGAGTCGTTCCCATGTCTCGCTCGCGCCGTTGTTGCCACGCAAGTTCGTCTCTTCTTCGACGAGCGGAAGATCGTAGGAGACTTCCAGTTGGCCGAGAGCCACGGAGGCCGGAAGACCGGAAACGACCACCGTGCGGGTAACCGGAACGCCGTTCTTCGGCAACGTGATCGCGGACGGGTTCGTCGAGGAGATGCTGAGAGGAAGATATTGGGTTCCCGTCCCGTTCGCGTCGGGAGCCGCGATCCGGGCCGAGGTCCAACTCAGAGCGCCGGAGAGGTCTAAGGAACGCGAGTTGCGGAACACCACCTGGATGGTCGTGCTCGTCGTACCCCGCTTGAAGACCACGCCGCTGACCTGGGCGGGAGCCCGGTCGTTCGAATACTCGACGGATGGCAGGACGCCGCCGGTCGAGTTGTTCGCATAGTAGAAGTTGCGATCCGAGGCGGGGATGTTCGAAGCGTAGTCCCGTTTGGCGAGTTCAACGTCCGCGAAGCGTTGAGGGACGCTCACCTGGGCCGAGGCCAGTGGCGCTAAGCATCCGAGGAGCAGGAGGAGGACGCAAAGTCTGATCCGCACCCGCCTATGATAAAGCGATTTTCCGAGAACGTCAAGACGATGACTCGTCTTTGGGGATCGAGGCGTTCGCCCGGTTGATCCGCGCGTTCCGGCGCAGGCCGTCCAGGCCCGCCCGCCGCAGGGGCGAGCCGCGCGTGAGGAGGTCCCAGCGCTCTTCGGACAGGGTCTCGATCTCCAGCAGCGAGGGCCATTCTCGGTCGCGAAGGAGGTCCGGCTCCGTCGCCCGCGCGCCGCGCAGGGGCTGCGACGGACGCTCCGCGTTGAAGGGGCACACCTCCTGGCACACGTCGCAGCCGAACGTCCAATCGCCGATCCCGGCGGCCAGCGCGGGGTCGATCGGTCCTTCGTGTTCGATCGTCAGGTAGCTCACGCACCGCCGCGCGTCCACGCCCCAGCGATCGTCCGCGAACACGATCGCGCCGGTGGGGCAGGCGTCGACGCAGCGGGTGCAGGTTCCACAGCCGCCCAAGGCAGGCTCGTCCGGCTCCCAATGGGCGGTCGTTAGGATCAGGCCGAGGAAAAACCAGCTTCCGCGATGGGAATCGATCAGCATCGTGTTCTTCCCGAACCAACCGAGTCCGGCGAGCCGCGCGTAGTCGCGCTCGAACACCGGGGCGGAGTCGACGCAGGGACGGCAGGCGAACCCTTCCGCCTCGATCGTCGCGGCGAGCCGGCGCAGCTTCGAGCGCAGCACCTTGTGGTAGTCCCGTCCCAGGGCGTAGCGCGCGACGCGCGGCCTCCCCGGAACCGGCGGCGCCGGGCGTCCGTAATCCAAGGCCACCGCGACGACCGAGCGGGCGCCGGGAAGGAGGGCGTCCACGTCGGCCCGCAGTTCCCGCGAGGCGGCGAGCCATCCCATGCCCGCGCCGTGGCCGCGGGCGAGCCACGCGTCGAAGAAGCCCAGGTGGGGGGCGGGCGAGGCGTCGCAGACCCCGAGGGCGGAAAGGCCCAGGCCGCGCGCCGCAAATCTCAGGTCGTCCTTCGTCAAATCCCCGTCTCACGGTACCCTCCCTCCATCGGGAACCGACCGTACCGTTCGGTCCGTTCGAACGTAAAAGAGCTATGCGCCGTCGTCTTCTCCCTGCCCTTCTGCTCGCGGCGGCGACCCCCTTCGCCCTCGCCCAGCCCACGCCTCCCCGGACGGCCCCGCCGAAGACCGCCCCCGCCCAGGCCGCGCCCCCCCAGACGATCGACGCCGGGACCGCCGTCGCCACCGTGAACGGCGAGGCGATCCCGGCGAGCGAGTACTACCGCCGTCTGGAGTGGTTCCGCCCCGACCCTAAGAGCGCGCTCGCGTCCTATCCGGCGGGCTTTCAGGTTCTCCGGCAGATGATCTCCGAACGGATGATCCTCCAGCTCGCCAAAAGCGAGAACGTCGCGCCGACCGCCCCGGAGATCGACGCCCGCCTTGCCCAGACCTACCGCGACAATCCGACGCTCAAGGCCGAGATCGCCGAGGCGGGCGGCACCGAGGCCGATCTTCGCACCCAGCTTATCGCCGACGAAGCCCGCTTCAAGCTCGTCACGGCGGGCGTGACGATCACGGACCAGCAGGTCGAGAAGCGCTACGTCGACACCCCCGACGAGTTTCGGCAACCGGCTCGCTACAAGCTCCGCATCATCGCCGTGGGCGACAGCGACACCCAGGCCAAGGTCGACGCCGCCCTGCGGGCGAACCGTCCCTTCGCGGACGTGGTGAGGGATTTCAGCCTCGACAGCGTCACCAAGAACACCGGGGGAGAGTACGGCGAGGTCTCGGAGAACTCCCTCGCCGACGCGGTCCGCCGCGCGATCGAGGTGACGCCCGTCGGGTCGACCACCGCTTGGATCCAAGGGGCCGGAAGCCAAGCCCGCGTCAAGTTTCTCGTCGAGGCGGTCGTTCCCGCGAAGATGCTGCCCCTCGATGCCACGCTACGGACGAGCATCCGTCGCCAGATGATGCTCGAGATCGGTAAGAACAAGAACGGCTCGGCGATCGCGAAGGATCTCGACGCCGCGACCCTCAGCGCGAAGGTGACCCTCGTGCAGACCCAGTTCCAGAAGTTCTACAACGACATCCTCGACCGTCTCAAGAAGGCACAGGGCTAAGGGTTGGTTCGCGTCGTCCCGCTTACGGCGGCGGTCTTGACGGAAGGCTCTTGGAAAGGCGCCTACCATCCCGATCCCGCCCACCCCTCCTTCCGTTCGGGCATGCTCCCGGTTCCCGCCGACGGCGTTCCGGACGGTGCGACCCTTCTCATCCTGGACGCGACGGCCACGCCGCTGGGCGAGCTGGTCTACATCGTGGACCGGCTTCTCGGCCCCGGCGGCTGCCCCTGGGACCAGGAGCAGACCCACGAGACGCTCCGCAAGTACCTGATCGAGGAGACGTACGAGACGATCGACGCCATCGACGCGGGCGACCTGGAGGCCCTGCGCGAGGAGTTGGGCGACCTGATCCTCCAGCCGGTGCTCCACGCGGGCATCCGCAAGGCGGCGGGGGGTTGGAGCATCGACGACGTGGCGCGGGGCATCGTGGACAAGCTCGTCCGCCGCCACCCCCACGTTTTCGGCGAAGTGTCGGTGTCCGGCACGGACGACGTCCTGCGGAACTGGGAGGCGATCAAGAAGACGGAAGGCAAGGAGAGCGTTCTCAAGGGTGTTCCCCGCGCCATGCCCGCCCTCGCCCGGGCGCTGCTCGTCAGCAAGCGCGCCGCTCGCGCGGGCTTCGAGTGGCCTTCGATAGAAGGCGTCTTGGAAAAACTGGACGAGGAGGAGCGGGAGGTCCGTGAGGCGCTCGAGTCGGGCGACCTCGCGCACATTCAGAGCGAGATCGGCGATCTCCTCTTCACGGTCGTGAACGTCGCCCGCTGGGCGAAGGTCGACCCCGAAGAGGCCCTGCGCGGGATGTTGGACCGCTTCTCGCGCCGCTTCGAGCGCATGGAATCGCTGACCCCTTCGCCGCTTGGCGAGCTGAGCCCGGAGGCGTGGGACGCCCTCTGGAACCGGGCGAAGGCCGAGGTGGGCTAGATGCGCAACGAGTGGCTCGCCTCAGGGGGCGCGTATCTGATCCTAGGCGTGGCGTGGGTCGTCGCGGCGATCCTGTTCATCGTGTCGGCCCTGCGGATGGGCGCCGCACGGGGACAGGAGGGGGACGGCTGCGTTCTCGCGATCGGTACCTTCGTGACGATGGCGGTCGGCGGCGGCATCGGCCTTCAGATCGCTCCCTATCCTTGGTTCGTCCTGACGGCTCTGGGACTTGGCCTGCTCTTTCCCGGTCTTCTGGTGACCTACTGGGCCCGAAAGCGTTAGGTATCCTACCTCTCGCTATGCTTGTCCGTCGCCCGATCTAGCTTTCCGCGACCGACTCCCGACGAGGGAGAGCGGATCGTCGTGCCCGAAAGAGACCTAGAAAAGGAGAAAGAGACACCATGCTGTTCAAAGACGAGGCGGCCCTGCTGGCTTGCCGCTGGCGCGCCCTGCGCACCGAAGACGAGATCGAGGACGTCGCGGCCCAGACCGCCGTCGCCTTGGCGAAAGAGCCCCAGGTCCCCGAGGACGTGCTCGATGCCCTGGATGGCCTGATGCGCCATTACGACAACCGCGGCCACGCCATCGTGCGGATCGTCCGCTACATCGACGGTCTGTGCGCCGACCGCGAGCCACAGCGGGCGTGATCCAAGAGCCGTTCTCCTCTATCGGGGAGAACGGCCAAACGCGTCCCAGTAGGCCTTGCCCCGGGCGACCAACTCTTCGATCGACCGAACGTCGCCTTCGACATCGAGCCGCTCGCCCCGGACTTCGATGCGATAGAACGTCTCGCCCACCAAGCCCTCAAAGCGAAAGGCGACTTCCCCCTCGTCTTGGAGAAAGGCGGCGTTGGACACGTCCTGCGTCTCCTGCGCGATCTCAGTGGCGGCCCATTCCCAAGGCACCGATTCCTCGATCCCGATCGGACGGTCGCCTCGACTCTCGACGAAGGTCCAGCGGTTGGTCCGCAACGCCAAGACATGGGCGATCCGAAACTCGACTTCGACGTCGAGGTGGTCGACGTCGAGGCAGATGGTACAGACGCGGGAGTCCCGGTCGAAACTCAGCGACCGGAGAGCGGCGTCGTGAAGCGCGGCCCAGAGACCGAGCGGTTCGGCATCGGCGGGCGGATGCGCCCAATCAAGTCGGCGCTCTTCGGGACGCACCTTCAGAACGCTCCCTTGAGGTACGACCAGCCCGTTTCCTGGCGGTGCACCACCTCGGCGACGCCGGAGGGCACGATCCGCACGAACGGAAACAGGGCCGACTTTGCGAGGTGACGTCCCCGCACCGTGTTACCGCAGGCGGCGAACTCGACGCCGTTCTTCGCGAGCGCGGAGACACGTGCCGCCAAGGGGTTGCGGCGAACCAGAAGCAGATCGAGTCCTGCCCCGTGGCACACGATCTCGATTCGCACGGGCTCTGGCGCGAACGCCTTACGTAGGTTCGCCGCGTTGTTCAGGACGACGCCGTACGGGATGGTTCCGGCGAGGTTGACTTCGATCACGACCTGATGACCCGATGCCTGCGCTCCGGTGGCCTGGACGGGCGGCACGAAAAGAAAGGGCGGAAAGAACATTCCTGCACGATAATAGACGAGATGTTCGCCTTCCTCGTCCTCGCCGTCACGCCGAAATGGCTCGACACGTCCCTGGCGGGCTACGCACTCCAGTACGACGAAGGGCACTCGAGCGTGGGCGTGGCCGATCCGAAGACGGGCTACTAGCTCGTGCGCACGGTCGAGTGCGACGGCGGCATCCTGGGACTCGTCCTCACGCGCGACCGCCACGTCGTGGCCCAG
Source organism: uncultured Fimbriimonas sp. (assembly GCA_964516175.1). Taxonomy (GTDB): domain Bacteria; phylum Armatimonadota; class Fimbriimonadia; order Fimbriimonadales; family Fimbriimonadaceae; genus Fimbriimonas. Next base: position 78,968 of record CAZEWR010000014.1, read on the forward strand.
GATGGGTATAGCGTTCCGAGCTTGGGGAAGAAGGGCGACATGGCGCTGACGACCAAGGCTCTTCCCTCCCTTCGTACGGGCAAGGGCGTCGTCATCGGCGACTCGCCGAACGCCGTCCGGACACGTCTCGGCGCCCCGACGAAGGTCACGCCGCACGGCCGGTTCGTGGACTACGTGTACAAGGGGCGGAGGGGCGACGGGGATCATGAGCAGACCTACACCTTCAAAGCAGGCCGGCTGATCGAGGTCTCGTTCTTCCGGGACGCGACGCAAGGCGCGGGTTAAGCCTCAGAGGCGGGGTAGGGTGAGGTGGTTCCGCCATGCCGATTCTCCTTCCCAGTCCCGCTCTCGACGCCGCGCGCGGCGTGCTCCAGCGTACGATCGGCCCTGCCGCCACGCGGTTCGACCTCACTTCTCTGACTCCCCGAAAAGACGGGCTCGACGCGTTCGTGGTCGAGGCGAAGGGCGGCACGGTCCACGTCGAAGGGACGAGCGCGGTGGCGATCTGCCGCGGTGCGTACGAGTACCTGAAGGAGGCCTGTCACGTCCAGGCGAGCTGGAACGGCGGGCCGCTCAGGGTCACGGCGCTCCCAGACTACGCGAAGCGGAGCGTCGTCGGGCCGAACCGCTGGCGGCACTACTTCAATATCTGCACCTTCGGCTACACGACGGTCTGGTGGGACTGGGCGCGTTGGCAGCGAGAGATCGACTGGATGGCCCTGCACGGCATCAACATGCCTTTGGCGATGACAGGGCAGGACAAGGTGTGGCAGACGACCTTCCGATCGCTCGGCGTTCCGCAAGCCTCCTTGGACAAATGGTTCTGCGGCCCGGCGTTCGAGCCTTGGCACTGGATGGGCAACGTCAACGGCCATATGGGTCCGCTTCCCAAGAGCTGGCTCGACGGGCAGGCCGCCCTACAGAAGCGGATTCTCGCCCACGAACGGTCGCTGGGCATGAAGCCCGTCGTGCCGGGCTTCAGCGGCTTCGTGCCGACGGACTTCTCGAAGTTCCATCCGGAGGTCAAGCTATCCAGCCCCACCGCATGGGCGGGCTTCTCGCCCACGACGTTCGTGGACGTGCGGAGCCCGATGTTCGTCGAGATCGGGAGGCGGTTCGTCCAGAACTACCGGAAGACGTTCGGTTCGGACCACCTCTACCTCTGCGACACCTTCAACGAGCAGAATCCGCAGTTCCCGAAGGAGACGGAGGCCGAAGACCTCGCCGCCAGCGGGCGTTCGGTGACGACCGCCCTGCGCAAGGCCGATCCGCAGGCGACCTGGGTGATGCAGGGTTGGCTTTTCTACAACGCGGCAGACTACTGGACGGCGGCGCGCGTGGAGGCGCTGATGCGCGACGTGCCCGAGAACGGCATGATCGTGCTCGACCTTGCCACGAACGAGAGCGCGGTCTGGAAGCGGCTTCCGCCCGTGCGGCGGATGGGTTGGGTCTACAACACGCTCCACAACTACGGTCAGACCACCGGCCTCCAAGGGAATCTCCAGCGGCTCGCCGACCGCGCCCACGAGGACCTGCGCGATCCCGAGCACGGGAAGTTGATGGGCATGGGGCTGACGCCCGAGGGCATCGACCAGAACCCCGTCGTGTACGAACTCATGACGGACGCGATGTGGACCCGCGACCGGATCGACGTCTCGAAGTGGATCGAGGGCTACGTCCGCTCGCGCTACGGCGACGCCCCGCCCGAGGCCCTCGCCGCGTGGCGCGTCCTGCTCGACGCGATCTACGACCGGGATCTCGCTTGGTACCGGGCGTCGTGGCGGCTTCGGCCCGCGTTCCGGGTCGACCGCCCCGCCTACGATCCCGCGAAGCTCAAAGAGGCGGTGCGCCTTCTTCTCGCTTGCTCCGGGCTCAAGGAGAACGTCCTCTACCAGCGCGACCTCGTGGATGTGTCGAAGACGTGGCTCGGGACGTTGGCCGACCTCCGTCTGGCGGGCGCGCTCTTGAACCAGAATCTCGACTCGGCTCTAGCCCATCTTGAGCGCGCCCGGTTCTTCGCGCTTCTCGGTGAGATCGACGGCGTGATGGCGACCCGCCCCGAGCATCGGCTCTCGACGTGGATCGCAGACGCGCGCCGGTGGGGAGCGACGACGGCGGAAAAAGACCGAATGGAGGCGAACGCCCGAACCCAAGTCACCGTTTGGGGCGGCCCCGTGCTCTACGACTACGCGAACAAGGAGTGGGCGGGGCTTACGGACGACTTTCTCCTCGCACGGTGGCAGGCCTACTTCGCCGGCCTCGACGCGGGTCGGTCGGCCGACCTCCCCGCCTTCGAGCTCGGCTGGACCCAGCGGACGAGCGTCGTTCGGGAGTCGCCGTCGGGCGAGCCTTACGCACGGGTGGCGGCGACGTTCGCCTCCGAGAAAGACGAGCCGACGGAGATCGCGACGCCCAAGGGGATCGACGACGAGCCGGGCATCGCGGTGGGCAAGCCGGTGCGCGCCTCGTCGAGCGAGGTCGGGCACGGACCCGAGGCGGCGGTCGACGGGCACGCCCTCGGTGTGTACTGGGCGGCCAGTCCGGCTCCGCAATGGTTAGAGGTCGATCTGGAGACGGTGCGCCGACTCGACGGGGTCGCGGTGGTTCCTTACTTCGGCGACCACCGCTCGTACCGCTACCGGATCGAAGTCTCGGCCGACGGAAAGGCGTACACCAAGGTCGCGGAGGGTGAGGGCAAGGCGACCCTCGCGGGCTATCGGCATCGCTTCGACGCCAAGGCGCGGTACGTGCGGGTCACGATGCTGAGCAACAGCGCGAACGTCGGGGTTCATATCCAGGAGTTGCGGGTGTTCGGGACGTAGAGGCCTCCGGGTGGGGCCGGGTTTACTCTCCCTATGGCCGGACGTTGGGAACGCGAATATTTTCAGCCGGAGAACGGCGACGCCTTTCTCCACTACATCGTGTTCGGCGACATCGACCCCGAGCGGGAGATCCCCGCGAAGGAGTACCGCACAAGCGGTCCGCCGCAGGGCACGGAGCTGGAGTTCTTCGTCGCGAAGGACCAGCCGGAATGGATGGAAGGATGGACGACGGGCTACTTCGGCGCGCTTCTCGAGGAGCAGCCGGAGCTGAACGTGAAGGACGCGAAGGGCTTCGCGATGCTCCACGGCGAGGTCGAGGACCCTGAGACGCTGGACTACCTGCGCGACACGGTCGGCGTGGTCACCGCCCTCCTCGACGCGGGGGGGACGGCGGTGCTGGACGCGGTCGCCCTGCGCTGGTGGTCGCCCGAGGAATGGCGCGCGACGATCTTCGAGCCTGCCGGGCCAGAGCCGATCGAGCACATCACCCTGCTCGCCTCCGCCGAGATCGGCGGCTTCTGGATCCATTCGCAAGGGATGCGGAAGTTCGGCCGTCCCGACCTCTCCGCGCGGGGGCTCGCAGAGGACGACCTCGACCTGTTCGCGGGGCTCTTCGAGTCGTTGACCGTCACCCTTGCGAGCGGGGCCGTTATCCCGGATGGCCAACGCATCCGTATCGGCGGCACGAAGGTCTTCAGATCGGTAAGCCTCGTCGAAGAGGACGAAGAAGGCGATTTCGACAACGCGCGGTACGAGTTGAAGTAGGTTGCGATAGGATCGCTGACCACTCCCGCAGGGTTGGAATCCGATGAGCGGCGATCCTATCGCGGCGGGTCACGGCCGCCTCAGAAAGCCTGAGTCCTTTCGAAGCTCTCGCCTCGTAGAAAGGTCGATGAACGAGCTCAATGGCGACCGCTTCGTACTCAAGCGCAAGCTCCTCAAAATCCTTGGGAGCGGCTTCGTGATCGAGGACGCCTCCGGACGCGTCGTGTTGGAGGCGAAGCAGAAGGCGTTCCGCCTGCGGGAGGACATCCGCCTGCGCGACGTCTCCGGGCGAGAGGTGTTGGGCATCTTCGCCCGGAGCGTCCTCGATTTTTCCGCCGCCTACGACGTGGTCGATCTCCAGACGAAGGCGAAGCTAGGGGCGCTCCGACGCAAAGGGTTCCATTCGTTGATCCGGGATACCTGGCAGGTGATGGACGCTCAGGACCAAGCGATCGGGCAGGTCGTGGAGGACAGCCTCGCCCTGGGCTTGGTGCGTCGCTTCGCCTCGAGCCTCGTCCCGCAGAGCTTCGACCTGATGGTCGGCGGTCAGAAGATGGCCGACCTTCGGCAGAATTTCAATCCTTTCACCTATCACCTCAGCGTAGAGTTCACGCCGGCGGCGGTCCGGTTCGACCACCGTCTCGGCCTTGCGGCAGCGACCCTGCTCGCGGTGATCGAAGGTCGGCAGCAGCGGGAGGACTGAGGCGAAAAAGCGGCCCACAAAGCTACGCGAGTGGGCCTATCCTCTCATTGTTCTGGGGATCTGCGGCCCCTTCTTCGCCCGCTCTCGGTGGGCTTGGAAAAGATTGTTATCGTTCGGGATGAGAATGGGATGAAGGCGGAACGATCGGCTTAACCGCCGTTTGGAGTCCCGTACCCCTGAGGCATTCCGGAGTTTCCAGCCGGCGCGCCGCCCGCCGGGGCCTGCATCCCTCCGCCGCCCGGATAGCCCTTCGCGGATTTTTCCAGAGCGGCACGGTCCTCGGCAGACAGCTTGTTGATGTCGTTGCCCGCCTTGGCGAGGTTTTCCGCAGCGCGGCGGCTGGCCGCGTCGTATCCGGGAGCCTGCTCGGAAGAGGCGCACCCGACGAGAGCGGCCACGAGGAGCGAAAAGAAGGGGATGTTTTTCATTTTGAGGACGGGCGGGACCTTGGCTCCGCCCGGACGTTGGGCTTACTTGTACTCCGGCGTGTTGCTGCAGTGCTGCTGCCAGCCGCGCAGAACGTTCGGATCGGGCCCCGAATACCACTCCCACAGAAAATCGTCGCCCGGCACGTCGCCTTGCTTCCAATCGAGCTTGCCAAAGGTCGAGCACGCGTTCTTGCTGATGGCATGGGTGTCCATCATCGTGTAGTTCACCTTGCCCGCATAAGCTTGGGAAAGCCCCTTACCTGGATACGCTCCCTGGAAGGAGTAGGGGTAGTCGAGCGTCCAGGTGCCGAGGTCGGCGAATTCCAGACGACTCGGCATGAACGCGATGATCGAGGCGGGTCGCGTGACCTGCGTGGCGCTGAGACCCTGCTTTCCGTAGAAGTCGATGTGGGCCCACGCGTTGGTGCCCGCCATGCCCGGTTTGATGCCCACCTTCGCCTCTTCCGCGAAGCTGACGCCGAACCAGTACACCGTCCCCGGATTGAAGGAGCCTGGATAGTCGAAGCCCGGCGGGACGAAGATATCCTTCTGCTTCATGTAGGGCTGGATCCGGTAGCGCCAGGTCGTTTTCATGGACAGCTCGTCGCAGACCATGTTGTACGGCGCGTCCGTGCGGCATGGGGCCTGCGGAAGCACGTCGTCGGCGTCGCCCTCGTAGAGGGCGAGCGAGAGTCCCGTCTGCTTGAGGTTCGAGAGATGGGCCGTCTTCTTCGCGGCCATCTTGGCCTGGGCGAACACGGGAAAGAGGATCGCCGCCAGGATCGCGATGATGGCGATGACGACAAGAAGTTCGATGAGAGTGAAGGCTTTTCGCTGCATTGCGTTTTTCGGCTTTCGTAGACGATGCGTCCCTCAGGGAAGACGAGAGGGAGAGGCGAGGGACGAGGCGAGAACGTCGCGGGACGCCTCGGCGGGAAAAAAGCGGGCGGGGACGCGCACCGGCCCTTTGGGAAGGGCCTCGCCCTGCATGAGGGCGCGCAAGCGTTCGACCGCGGTCTGGCTGATGTCCTCGATGCGCTGGACCACACGATCGAGTCGCGCGGGGTAGCGGAAGAAGGCGGGGCCAAAATCGTTGTAGGTCGCGATCCCGAAATCGACTCCGACCTCCAGCCCCACGGTGGCGCAAGCCTCCAGAAGGCCGACGGCGAGCCAGTCCTGGGTGCAGAACGCGGCGGTAGGCGGCTCGGGAAGCGCACGCATCGCGAGGAGGGCGTCGGAGACGGCCTGGGCCATGCTCTCGTCGTTACCTTCCAGATGAACCGGAATCCAGCGCTCGTAGGGCTTGGTGGCGTAGCCTAGCCCCTCGACGGCGGCGCGGTAGCCTTGGAACCGCTCGCGGTTGCTCTGAGCGTGGTCGTTGTTCGTGCCGAAGAAGGCGATCCGGCGGTGGCCCCGGGCGACGAGGTCCTCGACCGCCTCCCGCGTGGCCCGAACGTTGTCCGTTAGGACGACGAGGTCTTCGCAGCCGCGCGGGGCGCGGTCCACGAGAACGAGCGGGAAGCCGCTCGCGGCGAGGGCGAGGAACGCTTCGGCGTTGGCGTCGCCCTCGGCGGGATAGGCGATCACGCCGTCCACCTCGCTCCGAAGGGCGGCGAGGTGCTCGGCCTCGCGCTCGGGATCGTTCTTCGAGGTGGCGACGACGAGCCGAGCGCCGCCCTCGAGAGCGTGCTCGATGTGGGTCATGATCTCCGCCTGGAACCGATTGGTGGCGAAGTCCATGAGGTAGGCGATCCGCCGTTTGGAGGGCTCCTGCGAGCGGTCGGCGACGACGGTGCCCCACCGGCGCTGGCGCACGACGAGTCCTTGGCGCTGAAGTTCGTGGAGGGCACGATGGGCGGTGTGGCGCGACACGCCCAGGCGCGCGGCCATGTCCTCTTCGGACTCGATCCGTGCGCCGGGGACGAGTTCGCCGCTCTCGATCCGGCTTACCAGTTCGTCCGCGATCCTGCGCCAAGTCATTTTGCCCACTTCAGATGCACTATACATCGTTTTTTTCGACTTCAAGCCTCTTTTCCCTGTGCAAAAGACGCTTGATTCTCTATACTTGAGACGAAACGCATGTTCGACGTCGAACACGAGTCCCTTCCTACGGCGGCGCCCCGATGGGGTTGCTCGAAGCTGACCGTTTCCAGCCGCGCCGGCGCGGCTGGAAACGTCTTCCTGCGTCCCATGACGCCGATGGCGCCCGACGACGAGCTCGACGCTCGTCGGGAGGGGGCAAGCGCATACGCGGTCTACGGAGGAGCGGCCGTCCAGCTCGTGAGGCCCGCGATGGCGACCCTCGCGGCGTCCACCCTCCTCGGGCCGCCGATCGTCGCGAAGAGCCGACCGATGCGCATGGGCGGCGCCTCGTTCGTCGTTATCCCCGCGCGGGGGGCGTCTCTTCTCGCCCAGCGCCATTTCGTCGAGGGGATCGCCCTCGGAGGACTCAAAGGTTAATCTATGTCAGAGTGTTGCCCCGGCGGCCCGTGCGGCCCGCAGATTCCCCGCCGTGATTTCCTGAAGCTCACGGCCTTCGTCACCGTCGGCGGCCCGTTGCTCGCGCAGGCCGAGCGGATCGCCCGCTACGTGCCGATCGAGAAAGGCGCGGTCGATCCGAGCCTCTTCGCCCCCGGCGCGCGCGAGTGGCGGCGGGGCAAGGAACTCGATTTCATCGGGATGCCGATCGGCGGGATCTGCGCGGGCCAGGTCTATCTCGGCGGTGACGGACGGCTGTGGCTGTGGGACGTCTTCAATGAGGTCAAGCTCGGCGCCGTCCCGAAAGACATCGAGTACAAGGGCGAAAAGATCAACGCCCTGAGCGGGGCGAACTACGTCGATCCGCCCAAGCAGGTCCATCCCTTCGCCCAGGGTTTCGCGCTCGAAGTCGACGGGAAGGCCCGTTCCTTCGAGGCGGGGGCCTGGGCCGACATCGCGTTCAGCGGCGAGTACCCGATGGGATTCGTCGAGTACCGCGACCCAGCCTGTCCCGTGCAGGTCGACCTGGAAGCGTACTCGCCCTTCTGCCCGCTCGACGCGGACGGCTCTTCCCTACCGGCGGTCGTGATGCGCTACACCCTGCGGAACACGGGCGCGAGAACCGTCGAGGCAAAGATCGGCGGCTGGATGGAAAATCCCATCGGGCTCCGTACGGTCGGTCCCGGCGAGGGCAATCGACTCAATCGAACGTTCGATGGCGGCGTCCGATTCTCCCTTTCCGGTCCGCTTAAAGGCATTGAAGAGCCGCATGTCCTCCCGAAGGCGGCCATCCCCTTCGAGGATTGGGCGCACGGCTTCGGGGCCTGGACCGTCGAGGGCGACGCCTTCGGAAAGGGGCCGATCGAGACGGGAAGGACGCGTCTTGCGAAGTCGTTCCGCACGGAAGGCGGCGAGACCAACCTCCAGAGCGACGCGAGAACGGGGCGCCTCTCGAGCCACGAGTTCCGGGTCGAGCGCAACTACATCGAGTTCTGGATTAGCGGTGGCAACTACCCGCAGACGATCTACGTCGGCCTGCTGGTGGACGGCAAGCTCGTGCGAAGCGCGACCGGCCGGCAGTCGGACACCCTCCGCCTCGAACGGTTCGACGTTCGCGAGTTCGCGGGCAAGACCGCCCGCCTGGAGATCGTGGACGCGGAGCGAGGCTTCTGGGGTCAGGTCAGCGCCGGGGCGATCACGTTCGTGGACGCGCCGACGGACAATCTGAAGGACGCACCCGACTTCGGCGACATGGCCCTCGCCCTCCTCGACGCCCAGCCCGGCGACCACGTCGCGCACGATCTTGGCGAGAAGCCGCTCGCGACGCTTTTCGCGGAGCGTCCAGATGCCAATGGGGACGGCATGGTCCAGGCCGACACGCCCGCGCGTCCCCGGAGCGGCGTGGTCAGAACCCTAAAGCTCGCCCCCGGCGAATCCAAGACGGTCTCGTTCGCGATCGCGTGGCGGTTCCCGAACCTCGTTCTGGGCGTGGTCGGCCACGTCGGGCACCACTACGCGCAACGGTTCCCGACGACGTTCGCAGTGGTGGAACGGCTCCGCAAAGACGACGGCCACGCGATCACGAGGCGATGGCACGAGACGTGGTACGACTCGACCCTTCCGCGTTGGTTCCTCGACCGAACCATGGCGAACACCTCGACCCTGGCGACGATGACCTGCGTCCGTTGGGCGGACGGGCGGTTCTACGCCTGGGAAGGCATCGGCTGCTGCGACGGCACCTGCGGCCACGTCTGGCAGTACGCGCAGGCGGTCGGGCGGCTCTTCCCTGAACTCGAGCGGAGCATCCGCGAGATGGCGGACTACAAGCCCGGCGTCGGCTTCGAAGAGGGCGGGCTGATCGACTTCCGCGCGGAGTACAACACGGGCTACGCCGCCGACGCGCAGGCGGGCTACATCCTGCGGACCCTGCGCGAGCACCAGACCTCACCCGACGGGGCGTTCCTGAAGCGGGTCTACCTGCGCATGAAGGAAGCCTTGGAGTTCCTCATCCGAGAGGACGGGGACGAGGACGGGGTTCTCGAAGGGCGCCAGCACAACACGCTCGACGTGGACCTCTACGGTCCGTCGTCGTGGCTCTCGTCGCTCTACCTCGCCGCCCTGCGCGCGGGCGAGGAGATGGCGAAGGAGATGGACGACGCGACGTTCGCCAAGCGGTGCCGGACGATCTTCGATCGGGGCGCGAAGGACTTCGACCGCGTGTTCTGGAACGGCTCCTACTACATCCATCGACTCAACCCGGCCAACCATCCCGACGGGATGCGGATCGGCAACGGATGCGAGGTGGACCAGCTTATGGGCCAGTGGTGGGCGCACCAGATCGGTCTCGGACGCATCGCGGGGGCGTCCCGTTCGAAGGCGGCCCTCAAGGCACTGTTCCAGAACAACTTCCTGCCCGATCTCGCGACGATCCGCAAGGTGGACCCGCGCGGGCGCTGGTACGGGATGCCAGGCGAGTCGGGCCTGCTGATGTGTTCCTTCCCGATGGGCGACCGCAAACTCATCCTGGGCGAGAACCCGACGTGGGCCTCGATGTACTTCAACGAGGTCTGGACGGGACAGGAGCATCAGGTCGCGGGGCACATGATCTCGGAAGGGCTGGTCACCGAAGGGATGCGCGTGATCAAGGCGGTCCACGACCGGCACCATCCGGCACGGCGGAATCCCTGGAACGAAGTCGAGTGCAGCGACCACTACGCGCGGGGGATGGCGAGCTACGGGGCGTTCGTGGCCGTCTGCGGCTTCGAGCTGCACGGCCCGAGGGGCTACCTCGGCTTCGCGCCGAAGGTTGGAAGCAACGATTTCCGGGCCGCCTTTACCGCCGCCGAAGGATGGGGAACCTTCCGGCAGCGGATCGACGCGGCGGGAATGGAAGCGGGGGTGGCGGTCCGACACGGTTCGCTCCGGCTAAGTTCTTTCAGCGTGGAGATTCCTTCAACGTTAAAGGGTATCGTTCGCGTGACGATGAGGGGCAAGGAACTGTCAACGACGACGGCGCGCCAAGGGGGGACGACGACGCTCACCCTCGCGACCGAGATCCGGCTGAAGGAGGGCGACGAACTGGTCGTTCACGTCACGAAGTGACATCGGGAGGAGCGGGGGAAGAGGCAACGCCGCACGTTCGCCTGACGAACGTCACCAAATCGTACGGCCCGGCGACGGTGCTCAAGGGAGTATCGATGGCGATCCTGCCGGGCGAGGTCCATGTTCTCGCAGGTGAGAACGGCGCGGGCAAGAGCACCCTCATGAAAGTGCTCGGCGGGATCGTGACCGACTACGAGGGGACGGTGGAGATCGGCGGCGAGACGGTCCGGTTGCGCTCGCCCCAGGACGCGGCGCGGCGCGGCGTGGCGATCATCCACCAAGAGCTTTCCCTCGTGCCGACGATGACCGTCGCCGACAACCTGTTCCTGGGCGAGATGCCGACGCAGGGCGGCTTCGTCCGGCGACGTGCGATGGACGACGCGGCGCGTGCGGCCTTGGCGAAGGTCGGTCTCGACGTGCCGACCGACACGCCGATGGAGCGGTTGCCGATCGCGACCCAGCAGCTCGTGGAGGTCGCCAAGGCACTGCGGCACAAGGGCAAGGTCGTCGTGATGGACGAGCCGACGAGCGCGCTCAACGTCCAAGAGGCGGAGCGGCTGTTCGGCCTGATCGCCGAACTCAAAGACCAGGGCGTCGGGATCGTCTACATCTCGCACAAGATGGACGAGATCGAACGGCTGGCCGACCGGATCACCGTCCTGCGCGACGGCGAGTGGGTCGCGACCCGGCCCGCCGCCGGGCTTCCCGTTCCCGAGCTGGTGCGGCTGATGGTGGGGGACAAAGGGGTGGCTCCGGTCGATGGTTCCCCTTGGAGCCGCGGCGCAGAACTCTCGACGGAGGCTCAAGCCATCGCGCAGGCGGAGGGGAGAACCGTGGGGGAGGCCCTTTCGACCCCCTCCACCTGGGAAGCGACTTCAGAGGACTCCAGCGACGCGGTCTTTGCGTCGCTTCCTTCAGCGGACCCTCCCACGGTTCTCCCTTCCAGTCGTCCCTCCTTCCAAGGGGAACCATCTTCGGAGTTCGCCTTGGAAGTCGAGGGGATGACGGTCGTCCAGAACGGGCGGCGGGTCGTGGACGGAGTGGGGCTGAAGGTTCAGGCGGGGGAGGTCGTCGGGCTGGCAGGGCTGGAAGGCTCGGGTAACAGCGCGCTCCTTCTCGCCATCTTCGGGGCTTTCGGGCGCGTACCCGGAACGGTCGCCATCGAAGGCCAGAGAACGACGATCCGCAATCCCAAAGACGCGATCCGCAAGCGGGTCGCGTTGCTGACCAGCGACCGAAAGACGAGCGGCCTGGTGCTTCCGATGTCGATCACCGGCAACGCGACCTTGGCCGCCCTTCCCCGCCTTTCGAAGGGCGGGTGGCGGAGCGACCGGAAAGAGCGCGACGTCGCGGAACGGGCGAAGGCCGACCTGAGTATCCGCACGGCGAGCCTCGACCTTCCCGTTGGTTCGCTGAGCGGCGGCAACCAGCAGAAGGTGGCCCTGGCCAAGTGGATCGAGACGAATCCCAAGGTGCTGTTGCTCGACGAGCCCACGCGCGGGATCGACATCAACGCCAAGCGCGAGATCTACGCCCTGATCGAGAAGTGGAAGGCGCAGGGGATGGCGATCGTGGTCATCACCAGCGAGCTTCCCGAGTTGCTTCTCCTCGCCGACCGAATCCTCGTGATGCACCGCGGCCACGTCGTCTCAGAGATGGCGCGGGCCGAGGCCACCGCCGACCGGGTGGTCCACGCCGCCATGAACGCATGAAAAAGACGCCCTCCCAGATTCTTCAGACCCCGGCGGTCCGAGCGCTCGTCGCCCTCCTGCTCGTCCTCGCCTACGGCGTCGCGCGCAACGGCAACGGCGCGTTCTTCCGGTTCGGCACCCACCGCGACATGCTCCGGTCGGTGTCGGTGTACGGCCTTCTCGCGTGCGGCCTCACGCTGGTCGTGATCTCCGGCGGCATCGACCTCGCGGTCGGCAGCATCCTCGCCCTGGGAGCGGTTTTCTTCTCTCTGGCGACGATCCACTGGGGCTGGTCGCCCGCCCTCGCGATCCCGGCGACCCTCGCTTTGGGCGCGGCGGTCGGGGCGGTGTCAGGGCTGCTCGTCTCCTGGGGCCGGTTCCAGCCGTTTATCGCGACCCTGGCGGCGATGGTCACCGCGCGCGGCCTCGCCAAGGAGATCTCCGACAACCAGAAGGTCTCGACCGTCGTGACGATGGCGGACGGCACCTCGAAGTCGGCGCCGCTCCCGAAGGTGTTCGGCATGATCGACCAGCGGGTGCTGGGCGACAACGTCGCCGTCGTCACCCTGATCTTCCTCGCCGTGTTCGCCCTCACCTGGGTCTTGCTCGCGCGTCACCGTTGGGGACGCGAGCTGTACGCTATCGGTGGCAACGAGGAGGCGTCGCGCCTCTCCGGCGTGCCGGTCGCGCGGGCGAAGATGCTCGCCTACGTCCTGAGCGGCGCGTTCGCCGCCATCGCGGGCATCTGTCAGGCCGCTCAAGAGCAGCAGGGGGATCCCGAGGCGGGCGCGGGCTACGAGCTGACCGCCATCGCCATCGTCGTCATCGGCGGCACCAGCCTGACGGGAGGCCGGGGCGGCGTGGGACTGACCCTCGTCGGCATGCTGACCATCGGCTACCTGGACAAGATTCTCTCCCTCAACGCCGTGTCGGAGTCGACGCGGCTTATCCTGACGGGCGCGATCGTCGCGCTCGCCGTTCTCGCCCAACGATCGCGCAAGTAACAGCCCATGAAGAACCTCGCTCTCCTCGCCCTCGTCGCCGTCGCCCTCGTGGGCTGCGGCTCCTCCTCCGAACCCGAGACCAAGACCGCCTCGTCGGGAACGCCCACCTCGTCGGGGAGCGGATCGACGGCAGGCAAGAAGTTCCGGATCGGCATGTGCCAGAGCAATAACGGCGAGCCGTACCGGGTCCAGATGAACAACGATATCCTGGCGGCAGCCAAGGAGCACCCGGAGATCGAGGTCGTGCTGAAGGACGCCCAGAACGATTCGCTCAAGCAGCGCGCCCAGCTCGAGGAGTTCGTGCAGGACAAGGTCGACCTCATCATGATCTCGCCCAAGGAGGCCCAGCCACTCACCGAGCCGGTCGAGAAGGCGATGGCGGCAGGCATCCCGGTGATGGTCATCGACCGCCCGATCAACAGCGACAGCTACACCTGCTTTGTCGGAGCCGACAACAAGAAGATCGGCATCGCTCTCGGCCAATGGCTCAAGAGCAAGCTCAAGCCGGGCGCCCAGATCGTGGAGCTCAAGGGGCTCATGACGACGCCCGTCGCGCAGGACCGCCACAACGGCTTCCTCGAAGGGATGAAGGGCTCGGACGCGAAGATCATCTTCGATGTGGACATGAAGTTCTTGGAGCCCGAGGCGCGCAAGGAGATGGATTCCGCCCTCGCCCGGTTCCCGCACATCGACGCCGTCTACGCGCACAACGATCCGGGCGCCCACGGCGCCTACCTCGCCGCGAAGGCGGTGGGCCGCGAGAAGGAGATGATGTTCGTCGGCATCGACGCCCTGCCTGCCGAGGGGCAAGCCTACGTGGCCCAGGGGATCGAGGCGGCGAGTTTCCAGTATCCCACGGGCGGCAAAGAGGCGGTCGAGACCGCGCTGAAGATCCTGAAGAAGGAGCCTTTTGAGAAGAAGATCACCCTAGAGTCGAAGTTCTTCACCCCGGATAACGTGAAGGCCGGCGGCGAGTTGGTGAAGTAGGACGCCTAAGGAAGCCTCTGTGACCGAAGCGGGCGCTCTCAAGGTTTGAAAGCGCCCGTTTCCTCACCTATGCTCTCATTGCGGGGGGGAGACGCTATTCTCTACTCGCCACCTGCCCCTTCCCCTTGCGCCTGAGGAAATCCGCCTGGGCAGCAGCCGACGAAGACAAGGGCGGCATGATAGCGTTCACGATCAGAATTTAGGTCGGTGGATAGGACCTAGTTTCCATAAGGGCGAGAAGCACGGCGATCAGACGCCTCGGCAGCGGATCCATGTCCGCACGGTCAGCCACAAAAAAGCGTGAAAGCTGCCTTGACGGATATGACGGAGAAGATTGAAGTTTTAATTTTTTCTGAAAGTAAGAAAAACCCCTCCTCCGGGAACAAAACCTGGGGTTGAATATAGGGCAAGGTGGTCCTGACCCGCTTCGCGAAGTACGTCTGGCTCGTGCTGCTCTATACCCTAGCAGCCGTAGCGTGGGGCGTCTACGTGAGGGCCTCGATGTCAGGCGACGGATGTGGATCGCACTGGCCGCTCTGCGATGGGGCTTCAACCCCGATTAATGGCGATGTCGGTCGTCTGGTCGAAAAGTCGCATCGGTACTCCACCGCGCTCTTGGGGCCGATGGCGATCCTGCTGGTCGCCTGGGCTTGGCGCGCGTTCCCCAAGGGCCATCTGGCGCGCAAGGGCGCGGCGGCCACTCTCGTCGGGGTGATCGTCGAAGGTCTCGTCGGTGCCGTCCTCGTCAAGATGGGCTGGGTCACGAGCAACGACTCGGCGGAGAGGGCAGGCGGCATGGCGGTCCACGTCGTATCGGCCTTTTTCCTCTTGGGTGCCATTATGGTGACGCTCTTGGCGGGGGCGGGGCTTTCGCGGGTCCGATTGAAAGGCCAGAGCACGGTTGGCTGGATGCTGGCGATGGGGAGCTTTGGAATCCTCCTGCTCGGCGTTTCCGGCTCGATCTCGGCTCTCGGCCATCAGCTTCACGCGGTGTCCGACGTCCTTAAGGCGGCCCACAGCCCGGCGACCCACTGGATGGTCCGGCTCCAGCCCTGGCACCCCTACATCGCGGCCTCGGTCGGCCTCTACCTTCTTCTCGCGGCAGGCATGTTGCAGCATCTACGCCCCGATCCTCGGGTCAAGGTCGCCGCTCGCTGGGTCGTCGGGCTCTACGGGGCACAGCTCGGGCTCGGGCTCCTGAACATCTGGCTCAAGGCTCCGATTCCGATGCAGATGGCGCACCTGGCGATGGCCGACGTCAACTGGATCTCGCTCGTCGCCCTCGGCGCGTTCTGCTTCGCGGACGGCGTCGAGCGAGTCGAGCACCGGCCTGCCCCTGCCGAGGCGGAGGTCACGGGACCGCTCAAGGGACGCGACCTGATCAAAGCCTACGTGGCGCTCACGAAGCCCCGCGTGATCTCCTTGCTTCTCTTTACGACGCTGACCAGCATGGTCGCGGCGCGGGGCGAGTGGCCGGGATTGGGCCTGTTCCTGGCGGTCGCAGTCGGCGGCTACGCGGCGGCGGGGGCGGCGAACGCGATCAACATGGTGATCGACCGTGACATCGATCTGACGATGAAGCGGACCGCGAACCGGCCTACCGTCACCCAGTCGATTCCCTCGACCCACGTCCTAACCTTCGCCTTCGCCCTCGCGGCGGGCTCCTTCGGCCTCCTGTGGGGCGCCGCGAACCTCCTCACCGCCATCCTAGCCTTCTCCGGCCTAGTCTTCTACGTCGTGGTCTACACCATGCTCCTGAAGCGGCGCACGTGGCACAACATCGTGATCGGCGGCGCGGCGGGCGCTTTCCCGCCGCTCGTCGGCTGGGCGGCGGTGACGGGCGACCTGCCCCCGCTCGCCCTCTATCTTTTCGCGATCATCTTCGTGTGGACCCCGGTCCACTTCTGGGCTCTGGCGATCCTGCTCAAGGACGACTACGCGGCGGCGGGAGTCCCCATGCTGCCCGTCGTACGGAGCGAGCGTTTTACCGTAATCCAGATCGCTCTCTACACCCTTGTGACCGTCGTCGCGACGATGGTCCCCTTCCTCATGCCCCAGGTCGGCTGGATCTACGGCATCGCCGCGGTCGTGCTGAACGCGCTGCTCATCCGGTACTGCGTCCGCCTCTTCAAGACGGTGGACCGCCCCCGCGCGAGCGGTCTGTTCCACTATTCCATGTTGTACCTAGCTCTTTTGTTCTTGTCGCTCGCCGTCGACCGCGCTGTGGTCATGACGCGCTCAGCGAACCTAAAATCCGGTTCGGTATCCTTCTTGGCGCCGGGCCACCCCACGTTCTTCACGACGTACATTCCGGAACGACGATAGATGGCACAGATCTTTAAGCCGAGCGCGAACTCCATTGCGAAGGTGACCCTTATCGGGGTCGCCGTCGTGCCGCTCACCGTGGGTGTGGGCGTTGCGGCCCTCTCTCGTTCTCCCGCGAACACCAAGGTGAACGTCCCGAAGAACCAGCCGGTTCCCTTTTCCCACCAGCACCACTCTTATGAGCTGGGTATCGACTGCCGCTACTGTCACACGAGCGAGGAGAAGTCGTGGTACCCCGGCCTTCCGGGCACCGAGACGTGCATGAGCTGCCACTCGCAGATCTGGACGAACTCGCCCCTGCTCCAGCCGGTGCGCGAAAGCTACGAGACGGGCCAGCCCATCAAGTGGAACCAGGTCAACAAGCTCCCGGATTTCGCCCACTTCAACCACTCGATCCACATCAACCGGGGCATCAACTGCGACGTGTGCCATGGCCCGGTCCAAGAGATGCACATCACCTGGAAGGGACGCCCCTTCCAAATGCAGTGGTGCCTCCAGTGCCACCGCAACCCTGCGCGCTACCTCTACAAGGACCCGCAGACTCCGCAGCTCACGCCGCGCGAGCAGGTCTTCAACCTTTACTGGAAGTATCAGGAAAAGGGCTACAAGGGCCTTTCCGATGCGGACCAGGACGTGCTCCACGGCGATTTCGACGGCAAGCTCGACAAGGATTTCGTCGCGAACGGCAAGAAGCTCGTGAACGAGTACGGCGTCAAGGTCCAGCAGCTCGCCGACTGCTCGGTGTGCCACTACTGATGAACGATTCCACCACCATGCAAGAAGCGACCGGGCACGACGGTCTGGAGACGATGAAGGAGCAGCTCGCGGGCAAGCGCGGGCGGGCCTACTGGCGCACCCTCGGCGAGATGTCCGACACGCCGGAGTTCCAGAAGTTCCTGGACGACGAGTTCCCCAACCGTGCGACCCTCCTGCAGATCGACCGGCGCTCGCTCCTGAAGTTCATGGGCGCGTCGATGGCCCTCGCGGGCCTATCGGGCTGTCGCAGCGTGTTCCTCCCCGAGGACAAGCTCGTACCTTACGTCAAGCAGCCCGAAGAGCTGGTTCCCGGCAAGCCGCTTTACTATGCGTCGTCGTTCGTGATGGGCGGCTATGCGACCGGTATCCTCGTCGAGCAGCACGAAGGCCGTCCGACGAAGATCGAGGGCAACCCTCAGCACCCAGCCTCGCTCGGGGCGATCGATCATTTCGGTCAGGCTTCCGTCCTGTCGCTCTACGACCCGGACCGTGCCGACACGCCGACCCTCTACGGCGATCTCGCGGGCTGGCCCGCGTTCTTCCAGGCCATGGCCCAGGCGCTGCGCGCCTCCCAGGGTGGCGCGGGCGTCCGCATCGTTACGGGAGCCGTTACCTCGCCCACCTTTGCCGGTTTGATGGCGAAGTTCCTGGCGAAGTACCCGCAGGCGAAGTGGGTCGTCCACGAGCCGGCCGGGCTGGGCAACGTCCACGAAGGGACGCGCCTCGCCTTCGGCGCGCCGCTGACCCCCGTCTACGACTTCAGCAAGGCGAAGGTCATCGTGTCGCTCGACGGCGACTTCCTCTCTCCCGCCGAGTTCCCCGGCTCCCTGCGCTACGCCCGCGACTTCGCGGACGGTCGGCGGGTCCAGGGCAAGGCGGCGGGCCAGACGATGAACCGCCTGTACGCGTTCGAGAGCACTCCCTCGCTCGCGGGCCTCATGGCCGACCACCGCTGGCCGGTGAAGGCGTCCCAGATCCGGGCGATCGCGGAAGCGATGCTCGGGCAGAGCGCGGGCGTCGAGGGGCTTCCCATCGACAAGGTGTTCGCCGACGTTCAGGCGAACCGCGGCGCGGCGATCGTCGTGGCCGGTCCTCACCAGCCCCCGGCGGTCCATGCCCTCGTCCACCGGATCAACAAGGCCATCGGCGCGCCGGTGACCTACATCGCGCCCGTCGAAGTTTCGGCGAGCGCAGGCACGTTGGCGGAGCTGAAGGCCGACCTTGACGCGGGCACGGTCAACACGGTCGTGATCCTCGGAGCGAATCCTGTCTACAGTTCCCCGGCGAGCCTCGCCTTTGGGGAGTCGCTCAAAAAGGCGAAGCTCAAGGTCCACCACAGCCTGATCCAGGACGAGACCAGCGCGATCTGCGACTGGCATATCCCGGCGACCCACGACCTGGAAGCCTGGGGCGACGCGCGCGCCTTCGACGGCACCCTCTCGATCGTTCAGCCGCTGATCGCGCCGATCTTCGACGGTCGTTCGCACATCGAGCTGCTCTCCCAGCTTCTCGGCGCTCCAGCCAACGGCTACGACCTCGTGCGGGCCCAGATGAGGGGAACCGCGCCGACGAGCGCCGCCTTCGAGGCGACCTGGCGCAAGGCGGTCCACGACGGTATCGTCGCGGGCAGCGCGGCGACGGCGGCCACCGCTCCGGCGGGCGGCGCGGCGAGCGCCTTGCCGGCCGCGCCGGCGATCTCCGGCCTGGAGGTCGTCTTCCGCGCCGACCCGTCGATCTACGACGGCACGTTCGCGAACAACGGCTGGCTCCAGGAGCTTCCCAAGCCGGTCAACAAGCTCACCTGGGACAACGCGATCATCGTCAGCGCGAAGACCGCCCGCGAACTGCTGAACAAGCCGGACGTGGACGACGACGCGCGCGTGGCCCTGGAGGTCAACGGACGCACCGTCGAGGGCGCGCTGTTCATGCAGCCGGGTCAGCCCGACGACTCCGTGCTCGTGTATCTCGGCTACGGCCGGACGGCGGGCGGCACCCTCGCGACGGTGACGGGCGACGACGGCGGCGGCTTCAACGGCTACGCGCTGATGAGCGGCGATTCGATGATCGCGGGCGGCGCCACGATCAAGCTCTTGGGCGGCGAGATGACCCTCTCTACCACCCAGGGCCACCAGCCGATCCAGTCGGAGCGGATCGTGGACGACCGCGATGTGATCCGGGAGGTCACCCTGGCGGACTTCCTCAAGGGCGACGTCGGCAAGCCCGGCTTCGCGCCGGACAAGAAGGAGATCGAAGAGGCGAACCTCTTCCCCGACGAGATCTACCCCCGCGAGGGCAACCAGTGGGGCATGACGATCGACCTGAACACCTGCATCGGGTGCAACGCCTGCGTTACGGCGTGCCAGGCGGAGAACAACGTCTCCGTCGTCGGCAAGCGTCAGGTGGGTCGGCACCGCGAGATGCACTGGATCCGGATCGACCGGTACTGGAGCGGCGACAGCGAGAACCCGCAGGCCAACTGGCAGCCGGTGATGTGCGTCCACTGCGAGAAGGCGCCCTGCGAGCCGGTCTGCCCGGTCGCGGCGACCGTCCACTCGCACGAGGGCCTGAACCAGATGGTGTACAACCGCTGCGTCGGCACCCGCTACTGCTCGAACAACTGCCCTTACAAGGTGCGCAAGTTCAACTACCTGAACTACTCGGACAACCAGCCGCAGTTCAGCGAGGCGAGCCGCACCATCGTGTTCGGCAAGGAGATCCCCGGCCCGATCAACACGCCCAAGCCCAAGGGCATGGAGCTTCTCAAGATGGTCAACAACCCGGACGTCACCGTCCGCGGCCGCGGCATCATGGAGAAGTGCACGTACTGCGTGCAGCGGATCAACGACGCGCGGATCGAGGCGAAGAAGGGCGGCCGCGAGATCAAGGACGGCGACATCGTCACCGCCTGCCAACAGGCCTGCCCGACCAACACCATCGTCTTCGGCAACGTGGACGACAAGGAGTCGGCGGTCCACCGTCTGCGCAACGACCCACGCGCCTACCTTCTGCTTGAGGAGCTGCAGACCCGGCCGAGGACCTCGTACCTCGCCAAGCTCCGCAACCCGAATCCCGAGATCGAGGTGAACGCCTAAACATGGCCAAACGAGCCCCCCTGAACGACGTCCTCATCACGGGACAGAACACCTACGGGTCGATCGACGACTCGATCGGTTCGCTGATCCTGAACCAGCGGCGCCACAAGAAGGCGTGGTTCCTGTTCTTCGCCATCGGCATCCTGGGAACGGGCCTGCTCGGGATCGCGATCACTTGGCTGCTCTACCAGGGCGTCGGTATCTGGGGTAACAACCAGCCGGTCGCCTGGGCGTTCGACATCGTCAACTTCGTGTGGTGGATCGGTATCGGCCACGCGGGAACGCTGATCTCGGCGATCCTCCTGCTGCTTCGGCAAAGCTGGCGGAACTCGATCAACCGCTTCGCGGAGGCGATGACGATCTTCGCGGTCATGTGCGCGGGCCTCTTCCCGCTCTTGCACACGGGCCGCCCTTGGGTCGCGATCACCTGGCTGTTCCCTTACCCGAACATCATGGGCATGTGGCCGCAGTTCCGCTCCCCGCTCGAGTGGGACGTGTTCGCGGTCTCGACCTACTTCACGATCTCCCTGCTGTTCTGGTTTATGGGCCTCGTGCCCGACTTCGCGACGATGCGCGACAAGGCCACGAACAAGTGGGCCAAGGTCGCCTTCGCCCTGCCTGCCCTAGGCTGGCGCGGCTCCAACCAGCACTGGCACCGCTACGAGCAGGCTTACTTGCTGCTCGCGGGCCTCTCGACCCCGCTGGTCCTTTCGGTCCACACGATCGTGTCGTACGACTTCGCCGCATCGATCGTGCCGGGCTGGAACGTCACCGTCTTCCCGCCGTACTTCGTCGCGGGCGCCGTCTTCGCGGGCTTCGCCATGGTTATGACCTTCGCGATCCCCGTCCGTAAGGTCTACAAGCTGGAGCACCTGATCACCGACCGCCACATCGACTGGATGTGCAAGGTGACGCTGGCAACGGGCATGATCGTGTTCTACGGCTACATCCTGGAGGCGTTCTTCGCCTACTACTCGGGATCGCCGCAGGAGTACGACATGACGGTGTTCCGCCGCTTCAACGGTCCGTACGCCTGGGCCTACTGGGGCCTTATCTTCTGCAACGGCATCGCCCCCCAGATCTTCTGGCATCCGAAGGCGCGGCACAACATGGTGATCGTCTTCATCGTGTGCCAGATCGTCTCGGTCGGCATGTGGCTCGAGCGGTTCGTCATCATCCCGATGTCGCTCACCGCGAACTACCTGCCCTCTAGCAATAAGATGTACTACCCGACCGTTTGGGACTTCGCCATGTTCGGCGGCACCATCGGGTTCTTCATCATGCTGATGATGCTGTTCCTCCGATTTATGCCGGTGATCAACATCTTCGAAGTCAAGGACCTCTGGTTCAAGATCCTCAAGTCGGGCCAGAACGACCCCGATCCCGACGTTCAGCCCGCCGCCCACGCGGTTCGCGGAGGTGGCCAGTAAATGGCGGGTTACGGATCCGATGAGGTCGGCGTGTACGGCATGACGGCCGAATTCACGACGCCCGAGGCCCTGATGGACGCGGCGGAGAACGCGCGTCTGGCGGGCTATAAGAAGATGGACGCCTACTCGCCCTTCCCCATCCACGGGCTGAGCGACGCGATCGGCTTCAAGAGCGTCGCCGTGCCTTACATCGTGTTCTTCGGCGGTCTCTGCGGCACCTTCACCGGCTACACGCTGGAGTGGTGGACGTCGACCATCGACTATCCGCTCAACGTGGGCGGCAAGCCGTTCAACTCGATCCCCGCGTTCATCCCCGTCGCCTACGAGGCGACGATCCTGTTCGCGGGTCTCAGCGCCTTCTTCGGCATGTGGGCCCTGAACGGACTTCCGAAGCCTTACCACTCGATCTTCAACGCGCCCGGCTTCGACCGCGCGTCGCAGGACCGCTTCTTCCTCGCCATCGAGGCGAAGGACGGTCTGTACGATCCCGAAGCCACCCGCCGCTTCCTCATGGACCAGAACCCCCTGAACGTCGCCGAGGTCATGAAGTGAGGCCCAAGCCTCTCCTTCTGGCCTTCGCCGCCCTCGGCCTCGCGGGCTGCCACACGGACATGTGGCGCCAGCCCAAGGCGAACCCGATGGAACCGACGACCCTCTTCACGGACGGCGCGAGCGCCCGGCCGCTGATGCCCGGAACCGTCGCCCGCGACCACCTGCGGGAAGACGGACCGTTCTTCACCGGAATCGGGGCCGACGGCAAGTGGCTGAGCAAGTCGCCCGTGCCCGTCACGGTGGGCCTTCTGCGCCGGGGACAGGACCGATACCGGGCGTACTGCACCCCTTGCCACGGTCAGCTCGGCGACGGCGAGGGCATGATCGCCCACCGTGGCTTCCAGCTTCGACGTCCCGTGGGGAACTACCACACCGAGCGGCTGCGCAACATGCCGATCGGCCACTTCTACGATGTGATCACTAACGGCTACGGCGCGATGTACTCGTACGCCTCGCGCGTCGAGCCGCAAGATCGTTGGGCCATCGCCGCCTACATCCGCGTCCTCCAGCGGAGCGAGAACGGAACCGAGGCCGACGTGGATCAGGCCGCCTACCAGAAACAGATGGCCGAGGCCAACGCCCCCAAGACCGCCGAGGGGGAACACGAATGAGCGAATCCTACAAGCAAGACCCCTCCGGCGCCGCGGGCGTCGCGGAATCCGAGCACGGCCACGACCACCTGCACATGGGTCTCGTCGGCGAGCGCACTCTGCCTCTGGCAGGCGCGCGAACCTTTGGCGCCCTCTTTGGACTCGTGGGAGTCGCCGCCGCCTGGGTGTTGATGTTCATCCCCGCCACCCGTGAGGCCGCGATGGGAGGGTATCTGTTCGGCTGGTACTTCACCATGACGATCGTGCTAGGGATGCTCGGCATCCTGTGCCTTCACCACACGGTGCGAGGCTCCTGGGCGCTTCCTTGGCTGAAGCTTCTCCAGGCAGGAACCAGTCCGGTGGTCATGGGAGTCATGCTCGTGCTGTTCCTCCCCATCCTGCTTCAGCCGGCCACGCTGTACGAATGGGTGAATCCAGGAAACGACCACGTTCTGTTGAAGAAGGCCTTCTACCTGAACCAGGGCGCGTGGACCTTCCGCACCCTGCTCTACTTCGCCCTGTGGTCTTGGATGGGTTGGTTTATGCGCAACTCCGTCCGACGGCAGGAAGAGGGCGCGCCGAACGGCCTGAAGCTTGAGATGGGCCGCTCCTCATGGGGCGCCGTGTTCATCGTCTTCTACGTTCTCTCGATCACCTTCGCCACGACCGACTGGTCCATGTCGCTCCAGCCGCACTGGTACTCCACGATGTGGGGCGTGTGGCAGATGATCGGTGGCGCCCTCGGCGCGAGCGGACTCATCGTCGCGACCCTCTGCATCAACGCGCGGAAGGCGCCCTACAACACGGTCGTCGCCCCCTCGCTCACGAAGGACTGGGGCAACATCCTCTTCATGTTCACGATGCTGTGGGCGTACACGGCGGTGTCGCAGTTCCTCATCATCTGGAACGGCAACCTACCGGAGACCGCCAGCTACTTCGCCCGGCGGGGCATCATGGGCTGGAACGCCACCGGCATGGCGGTGATCCTCGGTCAGTTCCTCGTGCCGTGGATGACGCTCCTGTCTCCGCGTATCAAGCGCTACCCTCATCTTCTTCGCAACGTCGCGGGCTGGATCTTCGTGGTCCATATCCTCGACGTCTACCAAGCAGTCGTGCCAGCGCTGCCCCACGGCGGCTTCCACGGCACAGGCTTCTTCCCAGGCCAGAACTTCCTCTTCGAGCTGCTCGGCTTCGTCGGCGTGTTCAGCGCGTTCATCGCGGTGTTCGCCACCGGCATCCGCAGTACGAAGTCCCTGCTTCCGACCTACGACACCCGCCTTCAGGAGGCCCTGCTCCATGCACACTAACGAACCGCGCGAGCTGCAAGGCGTCGAGCTGGGTTACGACCCGCGCGACATCGACTCCAAAGGCATCTACAAGGTCGTCGTCTACTTCTTCGTGTTCGCCCTGGTCTTCTTCGGCGGCGGATTCCTCGTCTACGTCAATCGAGGATGGGGCGGGCGGACGGCTTTCGACAACCGGAAGCCGGCTTTCGCCGGCCCGAAGGTCCAAGGCAACATCTCCGCCAAGATCGACATCATGGCGATGCGCCAACACGAGCGGGCGATGATGGAGAGCTACGGCCAGCTTCCGAACGGCAAGTGGCGCCTTCCGATGGAGCGTGCGATGGAGCTCGTCGCCAGCGAAGGCCTTCCGAACGTCGTCGACGACAGGAAGGCCACGAGCCCCGGGAACACGATCCCGCAGAACGCGACCGGTCTGAAGCCTTCGTCGACGACGACCTCTCCTTCGGAGAGCGCCCCGGGCGACGACCGCCTGAACGGCAACCAGACGGGCACCCCCTCGGAGATTCCAATGCGCGACCCTGGCATGAGTGGCCCTACGACGCCGCCGACCCCCGATTTCGGTCAGGGATCGACCGGCACCACGGCGGGCGGCAATGCGACAGGCGGCGGGGGCATGGGCGGGTCGACCGGACCGTAGGAAAGACCATGAACCTCTCCGCGCGAAAGACCGGAATCCTGGGAGCGACCTTGTTGGTCGGAGCCCTGCCCGTCGTCGCGCCCGCCCAGACGAAGTCCGAGTTCACGAAGCCCATGGGCATCGATCAGAAACTCGGCGCGAAGGTCCCACTCGACGCGACCTTCCGTGACGAGACCGGCGCGACGCGCACCCTCGGGAGCCTTCTCAAGGGTCGTCCCGTCCTGATCGTGCCCTTTCCGCTTAAGCGGATCGCCGGTTGCGGCATTGCGATCGAGGGGTTGCAGAAGACGCTTTTCCGGGCGGATAAGCCCAATGAGCACAAACTGTTCCAAAAAAGCGGCCCGAACCTGTTGGAAGTCGGCAAGCAACTCGACCTCGTCTTCCTCTCGCTCGATCCGTCGGAGACGCCTTTCGACGCCGCCGCCACCAAGAACGAGTTCGAGACGAAGGTCGGCTACAGCGCCGAGCCTCTGACCGCCCTTACCGGCGACGAGGCGAACATCCGAAAGGTGACCGACGCGCTTGGGTTCCGCTTTTACCACAACCCGTCCACCCAGGCGATGCGCAACCCTACGGGGAGCGTCCTCCTGACGCCGGATGGGCGAGTCTCCTCCTATACGATCGGCAACGACTACCAGACGAAGGAGCTGGAGGCCAATCTAGCTCTCGCGAAGACGGGCAAGATCGGTACCCATGCCGACGACAGCACGATGTTCGGGTGCGTCCAGCTCGACGCAGGGATCATCGCCCGACGGGGCAAGATCGAGTCCGTCATCACCGGTTTCGCGCTGCTCACTCTCGCGGTGGTCGTCGGCTGGATCGGCTCGATGCTCCGAGACGAGCGCCGCCAGCGACGGATGGAAGGAAGGGTGAATGTCTAACGTTCCTCCTCAGGTCTACGGCACGGTGCACCGCGACCGTCGACCGCCTGCTCCCGATCGTCCCGCATGGCCACCCGGGCGCCGAACCTCGCCCCCCGTCCACCCCGCAATCTTAGACCACACGCTTCCCTAACCCGCGCCATGCCGTTCAACTTCCCGCTCGCACCCCCCTCCGCATCCACGTTCGCGGGGCCGTACGACACGCTGTTCTACACGCTGTGCGCGTTCACGCTGCTCTTCACGCTGCTCATCTTCGTGGGGGTCATCGTGTTCGCCGTCCGGTATCGCCAAGGCTCCAAGGCGGATCGGTCTCGCCCCGTGTACGAAGACCTGCGCCTTGAGCTCACCCTCTTAGGCATCCCGACCATCCTCGGCCTGATCTTCTTCTACTTCGGCGCGGCGCAGTACATCCATATGCGCACGCCCCCGAAGGACTCTCAGGACATCTTCGTAATCGGTAAGCAGTGGATGTGGCACGCCCAGCACTCTAACGGCGTCCGTGAGAACAACACCCTGCACGTGCCGATCGGTCGGAACGTCCGTCTGACGATGATCTCGCAGGACGTGATCCACGCTTTCTACATCCCGGCTTTCCGCACCCAGATGATGGTCGTGCCAGGTCGCTATACCACGATGTGGTTCAACGCGACCAAAGAAGGCGAGTACCACCTGTTCTGCAACATGTACTGCGGCACCCAGCACTCCGAGATGGGCGGCAAGGTCGTGGCGATGGCGCCCGAGGCCTACACCGCTTGGCTCGCGAACGGCGGCGACAACTCGCCCCAGCTTACGATGGCCCAGCGCGGCGAACGGCTTTACAACGGTCGTCTCGCCTGCAACAACTGCCACGGCGTCGCGGACAATCCCCGCGGCCCCTCGCTCGTCGGCCTCTTCGGCAAGCGACGCACCTTCAGCAACGCGGTCGCCCAAGTGGCCGACGACGAGTACATCCGCGAGTCGATCCTGCGCCCCTATAACAAGCTCGTCGCGGGCTACGGCCAGGAGATGCCCGCCTACGAGAGCGAGCTGATCGATGGCAAACTTACCGAGGAGAACATCCTCGAGCTGATCGCGTACATCAAGAGCATGAACGCTTCGACGGCGGCCGGCACCAACGTCGCTCCCGGCGGGAACAACCTCAACCTTCAGCCTCTCTCGATCCGTGCGGGCGCCGCTGGCCCCGCCGTGAACGCCCTCGCGGCCGAGAAGGAATATTCCGAAGCCACGCCCACTGGGCATGGCAAGAACCTTGGCGTGAACGCATACGCCGCGGAGAACAACCGATAACATGAGCGCCATCGGCATCCCTGCCCCCGTCGAGGAGCATCCGCACGACACGCGGACGAACTACCTCAACGTCGCCCACACCCTCAAGTCGTGGCTCACGACCGGCGATCACAAGCGGATCGCGATCCTGTACCTGATCTCGATCTCGACGTTCTTCTTCCTGGGCGCGTCCTTCGCGGGCATGATCCGGCTGGAGCTGATGTCGCCCGCGGGCGTCATCCTTGAGAGCGAGACGTACAACAAGGTCTTCACCGCCCACGGCGTCGTGATGGTCTTCCTGTTCCTCGTGCCCGGTATTCCGGCGATCATGGGGAACTTCATCCTCCCGATCATGATCGGGGCGCGCGACCTCGCCTTTCCCC
This sequence comes from uncultured Fimbriimonas sp., assembly GCA_964516175.1. Classification (GTDB taxonomy): domain Bacteria; phylum Armatimonadota; class Fimbriimonadia; order Fimbriimonadales; family Fimbriimonadaceae; genus Fimbriimonas. Next base: position 106,167 of record CAZEWR010000014.1, read on the forward strand.
GACTGAACCTGTTGAGCTGGTACCTCTACATGATCGGCGGCGGATTCATCGTGGCGAGCTTTGTCGGCGGTGGCATCGACACCGGATGGACGTTCTACACGCCCTATTCGTCGATGTACTCGAACGGCCAGGTCGGCCTCGCGCTGATCGGCATCTTCATCGCGGGTTTCTCGTCGATCACCACGGGCATCAACTTTATCGTCACCGTCCACAAGATGCGCGCGCCGGGCATGACCTGGTTCCGCCTGCCGCTTTTCGTGTGGTCGATGTACGCGACCTCCGTGGTCATCGTCCTCGGTACGCCCGTCGTCGCGATCACGCTCCTCCTGGTGCTCCTGGAGCGCGTCTTCCACCTGCCGTTCTTCAGCCCCGAGCTCGGCGGCGACCCCGTGCTGTTCCAGCACATGTTCTGGTTCTACAGCCACCCGGCGGTCTACATCATGGTCCTGCCGGCGTTCGGGATCATCTCGGAGCTGATCTCGAACTTCTCGCGCAAGCGGATCTTCGGCTACCACTTCGTCGCCTTCTCCTCGCTCGCCATCGCCGGACTCGGCTTCCTCGTGTGGGGCCACCATATGTTCGTGTCGAGCCAATCGATGTACGAGGGGCTGGTCTTCTCGCTTCTAAGCTTCCTCGTCGCCGTTCCGAGCGCGATCAAGATCTTCAACTGGACCCTGACCCTCTACAAGGGCAACATCCGGCTCCAGTCGCCGATGCTCTACGCCCTGGGTTTCCTGGGCCTCTTCACCATCGGCGGCCTCACCGGCCTGTTCCTCGCGTCGGCGGGCACCGACGTCCACCTTACCGCGACCTACTTCGTCGTCGCGCACTTCCACTACGTCATGGTCGGCGGTTCGCTGCTCGCCTTCCTCGGCGGCCTCCACTACTGGTGGCCCAAGATGACGGGGCGGATGTTCGCCGACGGTCCCGCGAAGGTGTCTGCGCTTCTCGTGTTCATCGGGTTCAACGTCACGTTCTTCCCACAGTTCATCGTTGGCTGGCTCGGTATGCCGCGCCGGTACCACTACTACTACTTCGCGCCGGAGTACCAGGTCTACAACGTCATGTCCACCCTGGGCGCGACCGTCCTGGCCCTCGGCCTGATCATGCCGCTGTTCTATCTCACGCACTCGCTGTTCAGCGGGGCGAGGGCCGCGGCGAACCCCTGGGGCGCGCACGGTCTGGAGTGGGAGACGACGTCGCCGCCTCCGACGACCAACTTCTACGAGACGCCCATCGTGCAGGACGAGGTCTACGACTTCGACCCGGTCGCTGAGTACGAGCAGCAGCGTGCGACGTCCGAGATCTTCGATCCGGGCCATCCGCACCGCCGCATCGACAAGGAAGGCGAGAGCAAGCCAGGCATCGCGGGCGCCGATCACAGCTCATCCCGTGCCGCCGATGGCCAGAAGGAGGACAGGTAGTTGGCGACCATCGCCCATCCGGGCGACCACGGTCACGGCGGTGACCACGGTCACGACGATCACGGTCCGTTGCACCATCAGTTCGAGGATATCGAGCAGCAGAACGAGTGCTATATCGTTGGAATGTGGACGTTCCTCGTCACCGAGGTGATGTTCTTCGGCGCATTCTTCCTGATGTACACCGTCTACCGGATGTATTATCAGCTCGACTTCTACCGGGCGCACGAGCATCTGAACATCCCGCTCGGAGCCGTCAACACCATGATCCTGCTGATGAGCAGCTTCTTTATGGTGATGGCGGTGCAGGGCGCGCAGCTCCACAATCGGAAGCAGGTCATCGGCAACCTGGGCCTCGTCCAGCTCTGCGCGATGGGCTTTCTCACGATCAAGTTCTTCGAGTACAAGGAGAAGTTCGCCGACCATCTCGTGCCCGGCGTGAACTTCACTCAGAACGCGGCAGAGCTTCACGGCGCGAATCTGAACCACGCGCAGATCTACTACGGCCTCTACTTCGGGATGACCGGCCTTCACGCCGTCCACATCCTGGTCGGCATGCTCGTCATCGGCGCCCTTGGCGCGATGTGGATCAAGCGAGACAAGCTGGTCACCGAGGACTACGTTCCGACCGAGCTTATCGGCCTCTACTGGCACTTCGTCGACCTGGTGTGGATCTTCCTGTTCCCGCTCATGTACCTGCTGCCTAAGCCCCACTAAACGAGAATGGCCAAGACTCCCCTTCAAGCGGCTCAATCCACCGACCACGGCTACCAGCATCACGTCGTTCCGACGTGGAAGTACGTCGCCACGCTGTTGGCCCTGACCGTCCTGATGCTCCTGACGGTCGGCGCGTACTACGTCGATATTCCCGCCGTCGGCCCGATCAGTGGCACGGTCATGAACCAGACGGTGGCCCTTATCATCGCCTGCACGAAGACCGCGCTCGTGGTGTTCATCTTCATGGGCGTGTGGTGGGGCACCAAGCTCCAGAAGCTCTGGGCCCTCACCGGATTCGTGTGGTTCTTCCTTCTAGGCCTCATCCTCATCGACTACCCCATGCGCGCCTACGAGAGCGTCCAGGGGTGGGAAGGCGAGAGAGGCAAGGCGGGCCATGGGCAAGACGGCTCTGCTCTCCCACGCGTCGTCACTCCGTCGAGCCAGGATCAGCCGGTTGCCCCAGACGAGATCAACCTGCGCCCGCGAGGCTAAGGCTCTTCCAACAAAGAGAAGCGGTCCCGCTCCCATCGGAGCGGGACCGCTTCTCTTTCAAGAGGCGTCGTTCTGGCCTGTCAGCCGTCGGAGCTCGGCCTCGATCCAGCCCGTGATCTCCTCGGCCGACGCGCCCTTGTCGAACGTCCGGGGCTCTCCCCACACCGCTTCGATCCGCTCCTTCGCAAAACCCGGCTTTAGGCTGCCATAGGGCATCACCTGCTCCGTATGCCTCATGCCGAGGCAGATGCAGGGTACGCCCGCCATTCGGACGATCAGAGCGACACCAGCCTTGATCTCCTGAAGCTTCCCGTCTGGAGAAAGCTGACCTTCGGGAAAGACGCAGACCGCCTCCCCGATCTTCGCAAGCTCCGCCGCATGGCGGAGGGCCCCACGATCGGGCTCGCCGCGCCGCACCGGGAACGCCTCAGAAAACCACATAGCCCAGGCGGTCAGGCGCATCTCGAACAGCTCGCTTTTCGCCATGAAGTGCAAAGAACGTGGCGAGACGGCGTGTACCACTGGAGGGTCACAGTCGGAACAATGATTGGGGAAGACGAGCAGTCCACCCTTCGCCGGAACACGTTCCCGACCTTCCGACCAAAGACGCCCTAAGATTTTGAACGTCAGCCAGCACACGCCTTTGATCAGAGGAAACGCGAACAGCTGGCGCCAAGCCGTGAACGGCGCCGGAGTCGGCAAGGCCAGAGTTTTCGGTTTCTCGACGGTGGGCTTGTCGCTCACGCCCCACCGCCCGTCAGAATGCGGCGCACGGCTTGAGGATACGTCCGATGCTCCAACACGAGGACGCGAGCCGCGAGCGTTTCCGGGGAGTCGTTCGCTTCGACCAGGCAGCGGGACTGGAGCACGACCGCCCCTTCGTCGTAGCGCTCGGTGACGAGGTGAACGGTGCAGCCGCTCTCCGCGTCGCCAGAGGCGAGAACGGCCTCGTGGACGCGCCGACCGTACATTCCAGGACCGCCGTGTCGTGGCAAGAGGCTCGGGTGGATGTTGAGAACCCGACCGGGGAACGCGTCGAGGACCTCAGAGGGCAGTAGACGGGTAAAGCCCGCGAGACAGACCACGGTCGCCTCCTGCAGAGCTTCCACGAGCCGGATTCCGTAGCCGTCCCCGGGTTCGACGACGGTTACGGGAACGTTCCCCGCGTTCCCCGCCGCTTCCGTTCCCGCGCGGGGGGCGATCACGACGAAGGGCATGGCGGGAATCGTTCCCTCGTCGCATCCCTTCAGAAGGGCCGCCATGTTCGAGCCTCGCCCTTTTGCCCCTACGAGGATCGCCAAACGCTCCATCGGCCTATAGTGTGGCCGCTCTCCGCACGATCGTGGGTCGGTATTCCCTGAGACCCGAAGTTCAGGCGCCTACAAGTCCTCGACGGTGAGCGCCGATCCGTCCGCAAACCGGATCGAGCGAACGCCTCGTCGCTCGCTCGGCTCTACACCGATTTCGATCTCGCCCAGACATCCTGTGAAAAGCCGCTGGACCACCTCCGGCTCGGGGGCTTGGAGGTCGAGACCGACGATCGGACCGCGCGGCTGCGCGAAGTTCGAGGTCGCCAAGCGTGCCTTGAGGAAAGGGGTGTAGAGGCAGAGGAAAAAAGGATACGGCGGATCCGCCGGGTGGAGATTGGTGCAGATCGTCTGCGGCTTAGCGGCCCTCTCCGGCGGAAAGCCCCGGAGGGCGAGAAGGACCGGATCGGGCTCGACCTTCTCCATCTCGCGGCCTTCCGCTACGAAGGTCCTTCCCTCTTCGAGCGATGCCGGGGCAAGGACAAGCGTGTCGATCCATGGCTCCGAAACGCCCGCGTCGGGTTGAACGAGCTCCAGGTTCGCACCGCCGAGGGCGATTCCCGAGGTGGTCGCCGATGGCCAGAAGGGGCCGGGGGGCCATGCTTCCTCGAACCCCGACTCCCGCAGGCGCCGATGGGTGGCGCGGAGATCGGGAACAGCGGCGATAAGATGGTCGAGCGTCATAAGGCCACCGGCCGCCGGGAATCCTCATTCCGACGGCCGCACGGCCTTAGCCTACTAGAAGCGGTAACCGACGTAGAAGCCGATGTTGTTGCCGCTGGAACCCTTGGTCTTGTTCGTGATCGTCAACGCGCTCTCCAGGTAGATCCGGTCGCCCAGTTCGGCGCCGACGCCCGCGCGGCCGGCGATCGCCTGGCCCCAGTGCTCCGTGCCCTTCTGGAACGACACGCCCGCGCCGACGAAGCCGTAGGTGCGGCGTCCCTCGCCGAGCTGCCGGAGGTAGAAGCGCTGGTTGAGCGTGAACGGGATGATGTATCCGTTGTCGCTCGTGTCGCCCTTGAACAGGTCGAGGGCGAAGTAGGTCTCGCCCGAACGGAACAGCGAGTTGTCGATCTTGTACTCCAGGCCGAAGGCGAGAAGCGTGCTGCTGATCTCGCGCAGGTTGTCGTCCAGGGGCAGGGCGACGCCCAAGCGGACGGAGACGTTGACCGGGATCAGCGCGTCCGGGTCCTGGGTCTGGGCGTGAGCGGTGGTGGCGGTTGCGACGCCGAGCGCCGCCGCAGCGATGGTAAGCACGTTCCTCATGTTTTCCCCTCTGGTGCGGAGACGGCGAAAACCCGTTCCACGTAGAAGCGTTCGCCGTTTTACCCCTTTTCCGACCTTGGGGTAGCGTCTTGGGGCGTCCATGTCCGCTATCAAGCTCGATCCGACCCGCTCAGCCCTGATCGTCGTCGACGTTCAGCCCACGTTTTTGCGGGGCATCCACGAGGCTGAGCGCGTTCTCGCCCGGTCGACCTTCCTGGCGCGAGCCTCCGAAGCGATGGGAGTCCCCATCCTCGCGACCGAACAGAACCCCGACCGGATGGGCGGCACCCATCCTGAAATCGCACCCCACGTCGGCGCGCCGTTCGCCAAGATGGCGTTCTCATGCATCGGGTGCGAGGACTTCGCGACCGCGCTCGAATTCAGCGGACGGCGGCAGGTCGTTCTGGTCGGCATCGAGACCCACATCTGCGTCGGGCAGACCGCCCAGGACCTCCTTGCCATGGGCTACGAAGTCGCGGTATGCCCCGACGGCGTCTCCGCTGGCTCCCTTGAGGCCCATAAGCTCGGGATGGAACGCATGCGCGACGCGGGCGTCGTCCCGATCCACACCGAGGCCGTCGCCTACGAATGGATGGGCACGGCGGAGCACTTCGCTTTCCGGCAGATTCTGGAACTCGTCAAGCGGTACCGGTAGGGAAAGTGGATAGTGAGGAAGGCGCACCGTCTTTGGAGAGAGGCGTGGCATCGCTTGGATTTCTACGACGGACGGATATACCTCTTCACCACTCGCGATCCACCCGTCACCACGCACTTCCCTCAGTGCGCCTTTGCTGCATCGAGGACTTCGAGCGCGTTCTCGATCGGCCCCTCGGCGCCCACGACGAGCGTCACGTGATCCCCAAAGCGCAAGGCCGTTCGACCACGCGGGGCAAGAGTCCTTCCGTCGCGTTCGATCATGGCGACGATAACGTTCTCAGGTAGGTGTAGAGACCTTATTTCCGCCCCATCGAGCCGTGAGCCGGTCTCGACGAACGCCTCGACCACTTCCCCCTCGTGCTCCGCGATCGGCGCTCCACCGTGAAGGTCGCGTTCGAGAAGAGCCTCGTAGATCGGTACGTCGTGGAGCAGTTCGGCAGTGGCGTAGGCCACGAAGGCGGCGACGAGCAGATCGTAGAGCAGCGCGTACTGTCCTGTCATCTCGATGATGAGCACCACCCCCGTGAGGGGAGCGCGAAGCGAGCCTGCGAGGATCGCCGCCATGCCCACGCTGGCGAGCACGGGCGCGGGGACGGCCAACGCGGGGATCGGGCCGACGCACCGCGCGACGAGGAGGCCGATCAGACTTCCCATCACGAGCAGCGGGGCGAAGAAGCCTCCGGGAACACCTGTCGCGTAGGAACCGACGGTTAGAGCAAGCTTGCCGACCAGGAGAGCGAGCAAAAGGCCAAGGGAGGCGCTTCCCAGCTCACCGCGCAAGGCCCGCTCCGCCAAGTGATGACCGCCTCCGGTGATATCGGGCCAGAAGGCCAGCAGGAGTCCCGTCGCGGCGCCGACCGTTCCCGCCGCGATCCAGCGGGGCATCTTCCGGCGCATCCGCCATCCGCTTCCCGCCATCAGGAGCCGGTTGAAGGCGACGCCCACAAGTCCCGTCGCGACGCCGACGAGAGCCATCGCGGGAATTCCTGAGAGAGGAACGATGGGCGGGGCGGCGAGATCGAACGCGCTCGCTCCGCCCAAGGCGAAGCGAGCGACGCCAACCGCGAGTACGGAACCGATCAAAGCCGTCCCGTAAGTCAGCGGCGACATTTCCTTCTTGAGCTCCTCCATCACGAACAGGAAGCCCGCGAGCGGCGCGTTGAACGCCGCCGCAAGGCCCGCGCCCGCGCCCGCCGCCACCAGGCTCCGGCGCGAACGGACGGGCGTCCCCACCAGCCGTCCGAAAAGTTCGCCCGTGGCCGCGCCGAGGTGGATCGTCGGCCCTTCCCGTCCCGCCGAGAAGCCGGCGGTGATCGCGGCACACCCGCCGACGATCTTGACGAAAGCGAGACGAAGAGGCCGAATCGGACGCATGCCCATGATCGCGGCCTTCGCCTGCGGGACGCCGCTCCCGCCCGCGTCCGGCGCGTAGCGGTCGGTCAGAAGTCCGGCGAGGCCTCCGAGAAGGGCTCCCGCCATGGCGAGAAGGATCGCTCCTACCACGCCGTGGCCCAGCATCTCGCGGGCAAAACCGTGGCCGAAGGCCTCCGAACGCTCGACGAGGAGACGGAAACACACCGCCACTCCCCCCGAAAGCGCGCCGACGCATCCAGCAGCGAGGATCGTTCTTCGACGGTCGAGGCGGTGAAGGAGACGCCGCCGAGCTTCTCGCACGTCGGATTTCCGATCCAAAGCAGAGGCGGGGCGAGAGAACTCTTCAGAGGCGTCGGGCGGCATAGATCCCCCTCATTATATCTCAATACGATATAATAACGCGGTGCTTGAACCGACGAAAGAGGACTACGAGTCTTTGGCGGAGTTCCGGAGCGCGCTTCGGCGGTTTCTCCGCTTCACGGAGGCGTCTGCCCGCGAAGCGGGGATCACGCCCCAGCAGTACCAGACGTTACTCGCCGTAATGGGCCAGCGCGAACGGGACTGGGCCTCGGTGGGTGAGATTCGGGACGCCCTCCAACTGGCGCACCATGCGACGGTCGGCCTCGTCGACCGTTGCCAGACGGCGGGCCTCGTCGTCCGAACGCCGCACGACGCGGACCGGCGCGTCGTGCGCGTCTCCCTGACCGAGGCCGGGCGTCGCGTCCTCGCCGCCATCGCCACCCGGAACCTCGCGGAACTTCGCGATCTCGACACGCTTATCGAGTCGCTCAAGGGGCTAAGAAGAGAGGTTTAAGGATCCGCGGACGCACGACCGCCCCTTGGTCAGAACCCGAGGTTCTTCCGGTGAAAGGCGATCTGCTCCCGAACGTGCTCGTCCCAATAGGCCCAGTCGTGGGCGCCCGGGAATTCCTGGTACTCGTGGTCGTAGTCCAGTCCCTTGAGATGGGCTTCGAAATCGCGATTGTCATCGATCAGGAAATCATCGATGCCGCAGTCGATGCGGATCGCCGGTCGCGGGGAAGCGATCTTCGCAAGCCCCATGAGACCGTTCTCACCGGCGCCATGAAGAAGACGATCGAATTCCGCCGTGTCGCGGTAGCGCGGGTTCGTACCGAAGCCCAAGGCGCCGGAATGGGCATGGGCCGAGCGGAATCGGTCGGGACGCCCAAGGGCGAAGCGGAGCGCGCCGTAACCACCCATCGAGAGGCCGCCGACCGCCCACTCGTTCTTCAGGGGCAGATAGGTGGCGAGCAAGGCAGGAAGTTCCTCCGAGAGGGCCGTGTAGAAGGCGGAGCCCTCTTCGGCGTCGACGTAGAAGCCCCGCCCACCGTCCGGCATCGCCACGACGACGGGAAGGCCCTCGACGTATCGCTCAAGGCTCGTACGCCGCGTCCACATGGTGTCGTCGTCACTCAGCCCGTGGAGAAGCATCCATGGAGTGTATGGAGGCGGCAATTTCGGGTCGGGGAGGAGCAGGGTGACAGCGGTCTGCTTACCGAGAGCGTGAGAGAAATACTGGAGTCGGGCGAGAGGCACGGACGGAGTGTAACCCGCAAGAGGACGAACGATATTCTTGCGTCGGCTAGCGCAAGAACGCCCAACCTTCACCTATAGGCTGGACCCGGGACAATTTACATCTGTAAATTTGGATCCCAACTCAAAAATGATCCCTGATCTCAAAAAAGAATCGAAAATTGCGCCTCGAGGCGCAATTTGTGATATATTCAAGGCGTAGGAAGCGACGAGGCAGCAAAGCCTCACGCATCCACCGACCGAGGCCCGCAAGGGACCGAGGCGACGAGGACAAGGACGTGCAAGACACGTCCGACAAGCAGAGGGGAGAGAGATGAAAGACAACACCACGCCGGACGCCATCCTGATCGAGCGATTCCAGAACGGAGACAACGCCGCTATGGACACGCTGATCTCGCGACATCAGGCACGGGCCTATCAGTACGCCTATCGACTGACCCGTGACCGAGACATCGCCGCCGACGTGGTAGCCGACGCCTTCGTCCGCGTCTACCGCGCCGCCCACACTTTCAAAGGACAGAGCGCGTTCACGACGTGGCTGTACCGCATCCTCACCAACTGCTTCCTCGACATGCGTAAAAAGGCGGGCAGCCGTCCCACGGTCAGCCTCGACGCTTCCCTACAGACAGAAGACGGCGCTCTCGAGCGACAGCTTGAGTCCGAAGGCAAGACGCCTCACGAAGAGGCCGAGCGTGCCGAGCGTGGGCGAGCCGTCGCCGCCGCTGTGGAAAACCTGCCTGAGTATCAGAAGCAGATGATCAACATGTTCCACGTCGATATGCTTTCCTACGAGGAGATCGCGGAGCAGATGAACCTCCCTATCGGTACCGTCAAGAGCCGACTGAACCGCGCCCGTCTCGGACTGCGCCACCAGCTTGAATCCGATCGCGAGCTGTTCGGCACCGAGACCTTCGCCTACGCCGAGTAAGACACGATTTCGATTCGAGGAGAGACTTTAATTTTTCAGACAGGCCCCGCCTTCGTGCGGGGCCTGTCTTGTTTTTGCGCCTCCCGCCGCAAAATTGGGGCATACTGGAGAGGCTTTTCGAGGAGGAACGACGGCGATTCGACACGTGCTGCTGGTGGAAGACGACGCGAACGACGCGCGACTGACGACGCGATACCTAGGCCGCTGGAAGCAGCCTCTCGACGTTCATGTGGCGACGAACCTGGACGACGCGGTCGAGTACCTCCGCAAGACGCCTCAGGTCTCCTTGATCCTTCTCGATCATATGCTTCCTGGCTGTTCGGGAATCGATCTTCTCGGCACCCTACGCGACAACGGCTCGACATGCATGGTGCCGGTGGTCATTCTCACCGGCAACTCCGACGGTCGGGTCGTCCAGCGTGCCCGGGAAGCGGGCGCCAACTCGTGCGTCCTCAAGCCCGTCGATCCGGCGGACTACGAGCGCACCGTCTCCTCGATCGCCGACTTCTGGCTCGGCGCGAATCTCATCGTCCGGCGAGAAGACCGGGCGAGCCTGATCTAGTTCGGGTCGAAGAGGCGGTAAAGAGCCTAGTGCCCCTCGGTCTTCCCTTCCCCCGCACATGCGCGTTCCAAAGGCAACGCCCGTAAAAACGATAGAGCGCGCAGAAGAGTCTTCTGCGCGCTCTATCGTCGAGTCGTAAATCTCGTGTGCTCTTACAGAAGGCCTTTGGCCTTCTCCACCACCGCCTCGGCGGTGATGCCGAACTCCTTCATCACCGCGTCGCCCGGGCCGGAGAGGCCGAAACGGTCGATGCCGACCTGAGCATCGCTATAGCGGGGCCAAGCGATCGTGGAACCGGCCTCCGCCGATACCTTTGGGGTGCCCTTCGGAAGAACGGAGTTCTGGTACTCCTGGCTCTGGAGCGCGAACAGCCACCAAGAAGGCATGGAGACGACGCGGGCAGAGATTCCCTCGGCCTCCAGGGTCTCGCGGGCCTTGACGCAGTGCTGGAGCTCGCTGCCGGTACCGATCAGGATCACCTTCGCGTCGGGCGAATCCTGAAGGACGTACGCGCCCTTCTGGAGCGGGTGGTTCGTCACGTCGTCCGGCGTGAGGGCAGGGAGGGCCTGACGGGAGAGCGCGAGGAGGGTCGGCGTCTCGTGCGACTGGACGGCCCACTTCCAGGCGGCGGCGGTCTCGTAGCCGTCGGCGGGGCGGATCACGTTGAGGTTCGGGATCGCGCGAAGCGAGGTGATCTGTTCGATCGGCTCGTGGGTCGGTCCGTCCTCGCCGACGCCGATCGAGTCGTGGGTGAACACGAAGATGCTGGGCGTTTCCGCAAGGGCGGCAAGACGGATCGCGGCGCGGCAGTAGTCGCTGAAGACGAGGAACGAGGCGCCGTATCCTCGCGTTCCGCCGTGAAGGGTGATCCCGTTGACGGCAGCCATCATGGCGAACTCGCGGACGCCGAAGTTGACGTTCTTGCCGCCGGGCGTCGCCTTCTGGAAGTCTCCGTAGGCCTTCTGATGAGTGAGGTTGCTCTCGGTAAGGTCGGCGGAGCCGCCGATCAGGCCGGGCAGGTTGGCGGCGACGGCGTTGATGACGATCTCGCTCGCTTTGCGGGTAGCGACCTTGTCCGCGATCTTGGGAAGGCTATCGAGCCAGCCATCGCCGTATTCGCCCGCGATGAGACCGCGCAGGGCGGCGGCCTCGTCGGGGAAGGCGGCGGCGTAGCCGTCCAGCGCGTTCTTCCACTGGGTGTGCGCCTCCGTGGCCGCGAACGACTCGTATTGCGCCTTGACATCGGCATCGATGTGGAACGGCTCGGGCGAGATGCCGAGGTTCGCCTTGGTGGCGGCGAGTTCTTCGGCGCCGAAGGGGTTAGAGTGGGCCTTGCTGGTACCCGCAAGCTTCGGTGAGCCGTAGCCGATCACCGTCTTGCACATGATGAGCGTGGGCTTGCCGGTCTCGGCCTTGGCCTCGGTGATCGCGCGGTCGACCTCTTCGACGTCCTCACCGTCCGCGACGCGGATCACGTGCCAATCGTAGGCGCGGAAGCGGCTCTCGACGTTCTCGGTAAAGGCGATGTCGGTCTTGCCGTCGATCGTGATGCCGTTGTCGTCGTAGAGCCAGATCAGCTTGCCAAGCCCGAGGTGCCCCGCTAGCGAGGCGGCTTCACCGCTAACCCCCTCCATGAGGTCGCCGTCGGAGCAGATCGAGTAGGTGTGGTGGTCGACGACGGTCTGGCCGGGCTTGTTGTAGGTCGCCGCGAGGTAGGCCTCGGCGATCGCGAAGCCGACGCTTGTGGCGACGCCCTGACCCAAG